>CANSCI010000111.1 GCA_947645355.1 uncultured Dorea sp.
GACATCCGTCCTTCTTCGCAAAATGCTCCGCTATTCTCATCATATAACGGCGCATAATAATCGTCAGCTCATCGTGAGGACACTGATCATAGATATAAAGCTGGATCTCTGTAAAATTCACCACATGAAGCCTGATGGGGCCGGAATACCTTGACACGATCTTCGCCAGATCGATCACCTTCTGCTTTGCCCGCTCACTGGTATACGGCGGTGCATGAAAATATACGGCCTCAATGCCCACCCCGCGCTTGGAAATCATATAGCCCGCCACCGGGCTGTCGATCCCGCCGGACAATAAAAGCATAGCTTTTCCGTTGGTCCCCACCGGCATGCCCCCTGCACCCGGAATGATCTTGGAATATACGTAGATTTCATTCCTGATCTCAACATGGAGCATAACCTCCGGCTTATGCACATCCACCCGGATCTGAGGGAATGCCTCCAAAACAGCCTCCCCCAGGTCACAGTTTATCTCCATGGAAGATTTCGGATAGGTTTTTCTTGCCCGCCTTGCCTCCACCTTGAATGTAATACTCTTATCCGGATACATCTCATCCATATAGGCCACAACATCCTTCTTAAGCTGCTCAAAGCCGGCATCCTCCATACGGACCACCGGGCAGATCCCCACAAGGCCGAACACCCGCTTTAGGTGCTCCACCGTATCTTCATAATCATATTCCCCTTCGCAGTCCACGTAAATGCGCGCCTGGGATTTGTACACCTGAAAGGAGCCGTCCACATCCTTAAGCGCAAAACGGATCTGTCTGACAAGGGCGTCCTCAAACAGATAACGGTTTTTCCCTTTAATCCCGATCTCTCCGTATTTTAACAAAAATGTATGGAATTTCATATTTCGTTTTCTCCTCTTAAACTCTGTCAGTGCCTGGTATATTTCCGAAGCACCGGTACTATATTATATAGGGTATCCAGTGTATAGTCAATCTCTTCCAGGGTCGTAAATTCCGACAGGCTGAAGCGCAGGGTCGCATCCAGAAATTCCTGCCTTGCCCCGATCCCTTTCAGCACACCGCTTACCTGCGGATGGTTGGAGGCACATGCAGAGCCGGAAGATACATAGATTCCCTTCTCCTCAAGGGCATGCAGCAGCACCTCGCTTCGAATCCCTGCGAATCCTACACTGATAATGTGGGGCGCAGACGTAGCATCATAAAGCCCATGGATGGTAGTATTGTCTATCCTGGTTACCCCTTCAATAAAATGCTCCTTCAGGCAGCGCATCTGCTCCACCTTTTCATCCAGATTCTCATAAACCAGCTTCGCTGCCAGGCCAATCCCTGCAATACCCGGTACGTTCTCTGTACCGGAACGGACATTCTTCTGCTGTTCGCCGCCGAACACGATGGGCCTGATCTTTACATTGCTGTCAATATAAAGAACCCCGATTCCCTTCGGACCGTGGATCTTGTGACCGCTGACAGACACCATATCCACCTTCAGCTTTTTGGGATAAATCCTGTATTTTCCAAAGCCCTGCACGGCGTCCACATGAAACAGGATCTTCCGATTGTAAGCCTTCACGATGCCGGCCGCCTCTGCAACCGGCTGGACGGAGCCCACCTCATTGTTCACATACATGACGGACACCAGGATAGTCTCCTCACACAGCGCTTCCTTTAAGGCGTCCAGCCGGATCCTTCCATAGCGGTCTACCGGCAGGAAGGTGACACGGAATCCTTCTTCCTCCAGGTAGCGCATCGTATTGATGATCGCCGGATGCTCGATCCCGGAAGTAATCAGGTGGTTCCCTGAGCGCCGGTTGGCTCTTGCCGCACCGATCAGCGCCAGATTATCGCTTTCTGTACCACCGGAGGTGAAAAAAATCTCTTTTTCCTGAACCTTCAAAAGCTTTGCAAAGGTCTCTTTTGCTTCTTTTATATACTTTTCTGCCGCCACCCCCTTTGCATGCATAGAGGACGGGTTGCCGTAATCTTCACACATAACCTTCGACACAAGCCTTCCCACACTCTCATACGCGCAGGTCGTGGCAGAATTATCCAGATATATTTCTCTCATACTATTCACTTCCTGATTTTCTATCTCATTACCAGAATATGTCACTTGCCCTGTAAATGCAACTACTGCCGCTCCAGATAATACATTAAAATGGACAATGCGGCAAGTCCTGCGGTCTCCGTCCGCAGAATACGCCTCCCAAGGGTAATGGCTCTTGCGCCCTTCTCAAGCGCCTCTTCCACCTCTTCCTTCTCAAAGCCGCCCTCCGGTCCAATATAGACTCCCACAGACTGCCCCGGCCGTATGGCACCAAATACAGTCCTCGTATACTCCATGCCTTTTGCCAGTTCATACGGCAGTAAGACCACATCCAGACTCTCAGAATACAAAAGAGCCTCCTGCCAGGACATAACTGTCTTCACTTCCGGTATATAAGCCCTGCCGGCCTGCTTCGCCGCACTTCTGGCAATCTCCTGCCACCGCTCCCATTTCCTCACTGCCTTCTTTTCATCCAGCCGCACCACCGAGCGCCGGGTCTTTACCGGAATGATCTGGTAAGCCCCAAGTTCCACCGCCTTTTGTACCACCAGCTCCATTTTATCTTGTTTGGGCAGTCCCTGAAACAGGTAGATCCTAGAAGGGAGCTCTGTGTCCGGCTCCCTGGCCTCTTCGATCCGTAAAACAGCTTTTTTATCTTCATACCCTTCCACCCTGCACAAGTAATTCCGGTTGTTTCCGTCACTGACTGTGACCTCCTCATGGATCCGCATACGGAGAACATTTTTCATATGATTGACGTCAGACCCTTCTATCATGATCCGGCCATCACAGACCTGAGATGGCTCCACAAAAAAATGCTGCATTTTGTGCTCCTGTTCCGGTGCTTTTTGCACCTTAACTGTTTTTTCTCGCTGTTACGGATACCCACTCGCCCTGTCGTGCGACTTCAAGTACCTCAAGCCCTGCTGCCTTCACCGCCTCCACAACTACAGACTCTTTATCCTCAATGATACCGCTTGTAATATATACAGCTCCCGGCTTCATCTGGTTCACCACCACCGGCGTCAGGGCAAGCAGCACATCCGCCAGAATATTGGCCACCACAATATCATAACATTCAAATCCTGCCTTTTTCTGAACCTCCGGGTCGTCGATCAGGTTGCCGGCCATCACCTCATACCGGTCTCTTCCGATTCCGTTGGCCTCCATATTCTCATGGGATGCATCAATGGCACACGGGTCCAGGTCGGTGCCTACAGAATATGCGGCCCCGAATTTCAGTGCCAGCATCCCCAGGATCCCGCTGCCGCATCCTACATCCAGGATTCTTGTATCCTCTTTCACGTACTTCCTCAGTGCACGGATGCACAGCTGGGTCGTCTCATGCATGCCGGTACCGAACGCGGTGCCCGGATCGATGTGGATCACCATTTTATCACTGTCTTTTGCTTCTACCTGCTCCCAGGACGGGATCACCAGGATGTCGTCTATATAGAACTGATGGAAATATTGTTTCCAGTTATTGATCCAGTCCACATCCTCTGTCTGGGACTTCTCGATGGTGCATGCACCCACATCCACGTAAGCGCGCATCTGCTCAAGTTCCTCTTTGGCTCTTCTAAGGAGTTCTCCCGGATCCTCATCCGGATCCAGATAAAAGGTGAGATAGGCAGTGCCGTCATCTTCGGGAAGATCCGGCAGGATATCCACGAACATCTGCTCCTTCTCCCAAGCGGTAAGAGGAACCCTGTCTTCAATCTGAACCCCCTCCACTCCTAAGTCTGCAAGCATACTGCTCACAATATCCTCAGCCTCTGTAGTCGTCTTTAACCGGAACTGGTTCCATTTCATCGTCCTTCTCTCCTTTCAAACCATACATTGATATCCACATTGCCCTCCACACCCGGCACCGTACCGCTCTCTGTATACTGCCACATGGAAAACTCATAAGGGCACTGTGGAACAGCCTCATAGTCTGCATACCATTTTTCGTACTGTGTAAGCCGGGTAAGATCCAGGGTAAATGCCATCCATTTCATATTGGCGTAGATCATCGGCCGATATCCCGCGGCCTCCACTGCACCGCAGAATACAATACAATTCTCTGTAAACTGCTCCCCGGACAGCCCGTCGGTCCTCGCCTCGGCATCCTTGATCTCTTCTGTGTCAAATACCACCGGGCCGGTAATCTCATAATCCTTAAGGCGCTCCAGGACAAACTGCGCTTCTTCAAGCGCCTCCGCGTCAGTGACCGCCTGGGAGAAAAAGTATACCCCCACCTCAAGTCCTGCGTCAAGCGCCCCCTCCACATGGGTCCGGAACTTTTCGTCTTCTGTAAGCGTTCCTTCCTCTCCATAGCCCCGGAACCCCAGCCGCACAATTACAAAATCCACACCTGAAGCTCTGACCTCTGCCCAGTCCGCCTCCGCCTGGTATTTTGAGACGTCGATCCCGACAGCCGACTGGATCCTGCCGTCCTCTCCGACATAATATTTGTATCCGTTCTGCTCGGTCAGCCTGGAATAGTCATACCCGCACAGGGGAACTCCGTCCAGAAGCTCTGCCTCATACCGGTTGCCCAGCACATCCACAAACTGATAGGTTTCCTGCCCCTTTATGATCTCTCTTGCGGCTGTTTCCATGGGATCTTGCTGTTTTTCCCCAGCCGCCAGACACAGGACAGCCAAACACACAAGGACAGCCGCGCCTTGTGCACCTCTTATTTTTCGATTCATTCTGGTCTCTCCAACTATTAAATTCCCCACATTACAGCTATCAGAACTCTACCAATAGCCCCGGTACAGATTGAAATACATATGCAGGTTCGTTCCTATACATCGGAACAGACCCGTCAGCATTCCCTCGCCCTCCGGCGGCTCTGCCCTGCACATCACATAGCACAGCCCGAACTTTCTCGCATAATGATTGGCCTTGCGCAGATGCCAGCCGCTGGTCACAACCACACAGCTACGGAACCCGCGCACCTCCATGGCCTCTTTGGAGTACTTCATATTATGATAGGTACTGACAGACTGCTTCTCTGCGGCAAGATATTCCTGCGGCACCCCCAGGCTCCGGGCATAGTCCTTCATTACCTCTGCCTCGGCAAATTCATTGCGCACAGCCCCACCGGACATGATAATATAGCCTACCTTCTTTTTTTTCCACAATTCTGCCGCCTTCTTGACCCTCGACTTCATCACTTCCGATGGTTCTCCCCCATCGCCTGCAGGATAGCCGCACACAACGGCACAGTCGTACTTGTCTCTGTCCCAGCGTCTTTTCGGCCGGGGGAAGACAAGTTCGAAGATTGCTGCATGTATCCCCAGAAAAACTGTAATTATCTTTTTCACGTTCTATCCTCCACAGACAATAGAAAAGACTCCGGCCGCTCTTATCTTGAAGAAACAGCCGGAGCCCTCTGCCACGTTTCTTTAATCCAGATCAATAAAGTCTACCTGAAATGCATCATCTGCTTCCGCGTGTCCCTGCACTCTGCCTGAGGTATTCCCCATAAGATCATCCAGGTCGTCGATCGTTAATTCCCCCTCCTGGCTGTACCCGGAAAATATGTCATCGCCCAGATCCCGGGAAGAAACCTTCTCATGTGCCGGCCCTGTAAACTTCACCGTATCATACTTTACATTATCGTCATCATCCTCATAGTCATCGTACTCATCATCCTCGTCGTCATATTCATCGAAGTCGTCATCGTCATACTCGTCAAAATCATCATCCTTGGCGCGTCTGCCAAACAGACCGCCCTGCTTTTTCGGTTTATCCTTCGGCTTCGGAGGTGCAGGCTCATCATCCTCCTCATCGATCCCGTACTCCTCATACAATTCATCAAGCTCTGCATTGCGGTTGTGGAGCTTCACACCAAGGACAATCAGCAGGATCAACAGAAGAAGTCCGCCCAGGCCTCCGGCCAGCACAATCATCGGAAGATGCTTCTCAAGCGCTTTTTGAAGCTTTCCAAACAAGGAATTCGCATCCTTTTCTTCCTTTTCATTTTTTCCCGCCGACACCTCTACTCTCTGGTATGTGTTTTCTGCCGTATCATACTGATAATAGCCGGCCTCCCCACTGTTATTCATGGCATAGAGCACATAATAGCCTTCCTTTGTGCTGTCCTGCCATACCGGGAAATCCTTCTCATTCAGGGTCAGCTTCGCCTCCTGGTAGGTATCCGGGAGTTTCACTTTGGACGTATCACTCAGCACAATAATAGATGTCGTATCCGAAATCGCAATCTCCTCATAAGGTGCAAAGGTTGCATCCTCCCCGTTGTACAGGAAAAACTCTCCGGTGCCCTCTGCATCCTTCAGATAGCCCAGGGTTATGCTTCCGGCCTCATTTGCCACCATCTGCCGCTCCTGGCCGTCCAGGGAGATGGTTGTCCTGGAATATCCGCCAGGGATATCCCCATCAGCAAACCCATCCGTCAAAGTGTAGGATACGCCGTTTACCTCAACCTGCATATCATTGGCGCTGGATGCTTCCGGCGCTTCAGGAGCCTCCGTGATCTTGGACGGATCCCCCTCTGCGATCTTCACAGTAGAGCTTCCATGGTCAAGATTCATACTGCCTCCGCTGCCGGATGACACAGTGGCGCTTTCCACACTGATCTTGGTCTCACCTTCTTTTAATGCCTGAAATTCTATCGTAAAGGAAACCTCCGTGGAACTTCCGGTTCCTGTATAGGTAAGGGTTCCGTCTGCATCCTGCACATTGGCGCCGGACTGAAACCGGAGATATTCACTGTCATACCGCAGCTGAACTTCAATATCACCGATATTCCCTTTTTGGGAGCGAAGTGCACACTTTACCTCCACCATATCACCGACTGCAGTCTCCGGGTCGGTAAAGGATATCCTGCCGTCTGCCGCATGGGCAACCAGCGAAAAACAAGGCAGGCACAGACAGATACTCAATAAAACGGCACTGATTTTCTTCATTATCTTCATGTTTTTCCCTCTTTCTCCTGTGATCTTGTTAATTATACATTCTACTACACTTTGTACGTCCTTTTCAATGAAATTACGGTGTTTCCTCAAAATCTAACGTATCCTCTCCCGAATTGTCCCCCCAATCAGAATTTCCCTGTTCAGAATCTTCCTCGGAACCCTCCTGGTCCTCAGCGTAATCTGCCGGTCTGACTACTCCTGTAAGATATGTAATGTTGTCGGAGATCTTCTTCACAGCCTCTGATACTTCCCCGGCATCCCTTGCCGGGTACAAAAATTCATGGAGCTCCTGTACATTTTCCGCATGCCCGATGGGTATAACAACACTGCCGGCCTGCTTATAAGTACCATCTGTTTTTTCGAACGGAAATCCCTGGCTGTCCCCCAGTTGATATTTTAGCCCGTCTGTTGCCAGACTGATAATCTCCCTCAGGGTAAAACTGGTTGATACCTGGGGGAATACCGTATCTACAATCTCGTTCAGCGTTGAGATATCTGTCTCTTTAGCCTTCTCAAACAACTTCTGCAAGACCAGCCTCTGGCGCTCTGTCCGCTTATAGTCGCCGCCTTCCAGCTTACGGAGACGCGCATAAGTAACCGCCTGCGGACCATCCAGGTTATACATACCTCCGCCGGGCAGGCGTTCTGCCTTTTTCCCGGCAGCTTCCGCTGTCTCGCCAAGATAGTCATTCAGCATATCTGCCTCTTCCTCAGTCACCTCGATCTCTATTCCCCCCATAAGATCCACCACATCGACCATTGCCTTAAAGTCTACCGTAGCATAATCTTCAATATCAAGATCCAGGTTTTTGTTCAGCATATTGATGGCTTCTTTGGGACCGCCCCTAAAATATGACTGATTTGCCTTATGGTACGAACCGTCTTTCATCTCCAATAATGTATCCCTGTAAATAGACGCAAGACGGATCTCCTTGCTGTCATGATCTATAGAAGCAATGATGATCGTATCTGCATGGGTACCTGCCTCCAGCTGTCCTTCCCGCGAGTCCCCGCCAAAAAGCGCCACTGTCATATAACCTTCCCATTGAACGCCTTCATTCACTTCTACATCCTCTGAATCTATAGACACCGTCTGGAACTTGTCATACTTAGCCATCACATACGCTGCCCCTACCAATACCGCAAGGATCAAAACCTCTATCACAAGAATAGCGACCCGCTTTTTTCTTCTGTTTCTTCGCTTCTTTCTGGCTTTGGCAGCCTGCACTGCCTTCAGATTCTTCTTTGCCATAACAAGCCTCTCTTCACTTGTATTTATATTTTTGCTTATAATATATTACTAAGACTTCCCATACCTGAAATGGGATTCGCACCTTGAAAATTCAATATTT
>CANSCI010000112.1 GCA_947645355.1 uncultured Dorea sp.
CTCTGTATCATTATCCTATATCCTTATTTTGTTATGTTTATCACATCTTTGAAGGATAATAAGGAGATGTATGCGATTGACCATATCCTGCCTGAGGTGTGGCAGTGGTCTAACTTTGCTGATATCTGGACGGCTGCTCCGGTGTTCAAATACCTTGCCAACTCAATGATTATCGCAGGAGGGGCTACACTGCTTGCTATTTTGTGCGGGATTCCGGCAGCGTATGCTCTTGCCCGTATGAGATTCAAAGGGAAAGGTGTTTTCATGGGCGCTGTAATTATGAGTCAGATGTTCTCCCCGGTGGTTCTTCTGGTTGGTATTTACAGAATGATGGTTAATATTAACCTGAATGATACGATTCTGGGTCTGATACTTCTGAATGCAGCGTTCAACCAGGCATTTGCTATCTGGCTGCTGCGAGGCACATTTATGGGGATTTCTCCAGAAATGGAGCAGGCGGCTAAGATTGACGGCTGCGGGACGGTGAGGGCGTTGATAAAGGTGCTGCTTCCGATGGCTGCTCCAGGCATTATCACTACATTGATCTTTGTGTTTATCAATGCATGGAATGAATATACGATTGCACTTACGTTGATTTCTACGGATGTATTTAAACCGATCACTGTCGGCATCAATGTATTCTACGGATTCAACTTTATTCAGTGGCAGTACTTGTTTGCAACCTCATTGTTTGCAACAATTCCTGTGGTTATTTTGTTCCTTATAATCGAAAAACATCTGGTTGCAGGATTGACATCCGGCGGTGTAAAAGGTTAGACAAAAAGAGTTTTAAGCTTATCCAGGCTTCCGGAAAGAGGTGTGGATAAGCTTTCTTTTTTGCATGGTTATGTGATAAGATGAGATCGGAAATATAGAATGTTGGAGGTAGAAGTGATGAATAAACCAGTATTGGTTATTATGGCTGCCGGGATGGGGAGCCGTTACGGCGGGTTAAAACAGATTGACCCGGTGGATGAATATGGACATATTATTATGGATTTTTCCATGTATGACGCAAAAAGAGCGGGGTTTGAAAAGGTCATTTTTATTATTAAAAAAGAAAACGAAGAGAGCTTCAAGGAAGCAGTAGGAGAGAGGATCTCAAGTTATATGGATGTCTCCTACGCGTTCCAGGAGATCAGCAATATTCCGGAGGGGTATGAGGTTCCGGAAGGGCGCACAAAGCCATGGGGAACCGCGCATGCCGTGCTTAGCTGTATCGATCAGGTTGACGGACCGTTTGCAGTGATCAATGCAGATGATTATTACGGAGCGGAGGCATTCCGGCTTATTTACGACTATCTTGAATCTCATCCGGATGATGACAAATATCGTTATACGATGGTTGGGTATTATCTTGGCAACACGGTTACTGACAACGGACATGTTGCGCGCGGGATCTGTGCTGTGAATGAGAAGGGCGAGCTCACAGACATCCATGAGAGGACAAGGATCGAGAAACGTGGAGACGGAATTGCGTACACGGAGGATGACGGAAATACCTGGATTCCCGTTCCGGAAAATGCGATTGTATCTATGAATATGTGGGGATTCACCAAGAGTATTTTAAGTGAGATCCGGGATCGGTTCCCTGCATTTCTTGACCGGGGACTGAAGGAGAACCCGATGAAATGTGAATATTTTCTCCCGGCAGTTGTCGATGACCTGCTGAGGGAGGGAAAGGCTACCGCCGCAGTGCTGGAGTCTGCGGATAAATGGTATGGAGTGACATACAAAGAGGATAAGCCGGTTGTTATGGAAGCAGTGAAAAGGATGAAAGAGGATGGTCTGTACCCGGAGCATCTATGGGAGGAGAAGTAATGACGCAGGTAACACCAAAACAGAAAGAGGAGGTAATCACTCACTTCCGGTTTGACGGGGAACTGCTTTCGCAGGAGCCTTATGGAAGCGGCCATATTAATGATACATTTCTGCTGGTATTCAAAACAGAAACAGATGGAGAGCGGAAGGTGATCCTTCAGAGGATGAATAAGGAAGTTTTTGAGAAGCCGGTGGAGTTGATGGAGAATATTGTGGGCGTCACGTCTTATCTGAGAAAGAAAATCATTGAGAATGGCGGAGACCCGGACAGGGAGACGCTTAATGTGCTTCCGGCAGTGGATGGGAAGCTGTATTATCAGGATTCTCTGGGGGATTACTGGCGTGCATACAAGTTTATTGATAAAGCTACAAGCTATGACCAGGTGGAGGATCCCGGCGACTTTTATCAGAGCGCGGTTGCTTTCGGCAATTTCCAGAGGCTGCTTGCAGATTATCCCGCAGAGACTCTGCATGAGACTATTAAAGGGTTTCACGATACAAAGTCCAGATTTGCCTTCTTTAAAAAAGTTGTGGAAGAGGATATTATGGGAAGGGCCAAAGAGGTTCAGAAAGAGATCCAGTTTGTGCTCGACCGGGAGGATACTGCAGACTATTTCTGTGATCTTCTTAAAAAGGGTGAGCTTCCTCTGCGTGTGACTCATAATGACACAAAACTCAACAATATTATGATCGATGATGCAAGCAGGAAGGGAATCTGTGTCATTGACCTGGATACGGTTATGCCTGGGCTTGCGATGAATGATTTCGGAGATTCTATCCGGTTTGGTGCCAGTACAGCAGCAGAGGACGAGCAGGATCTATCTAAAGTATCCTGCAGTATGGAGTTGTTTGAGCAATATGCGAAAGGATATATAGAGGGGTGCGGGGGCAAGCTGACCCGGCGTGAGATCGAATTAATGCCTATGGGCGCCAAGACTATGACCTTTGAATGCGGGATGCGGTTCTTGACAGATTATCTTCAGGGGGACACTTATTTTAAGATCCACAGGGAGGGGCATAATCTGGACAGATGCCGGACGCAGTTTAAGCTGGTTGAGGATATGGAGAAAAAGTGGTATACTATGCAGGAAATTGTGAAAAAGTATAGTAACAGTTAGGAGGTAGTAAGATGGCAAAGGTATTGATCACAGGAGGCGCCGGGTATATTGGCAGCCATACTGCACTGGAACTTTTGAACGAAGGATATGAGGTCGTAGTATATGATAACCTCAGCAATGCGTCCAAGGAGTCTGTAAGAAGAGTAGAGGAACTGACGGGAAAGAAGATTGCATTTTATGAAGGCGATGTTCTGGACGGAGAGTCCCTGGAGGCAATGTTCCTGGCAGAAAAAGTAGATGCGGTTATTCATTGTGCTGCGTTGAAGGCGGTCGGAGAGTCTGTGCAGAAACCATTGGAATACTATCATAACAATATAACAGGAACTCTTTCTCTGATGGGTGTTATGGATAAGGTGGGAGTGAAGAATATCGTATTCAGTTCTTCTGCCACTGTGTACGGAAGTCCGGAGGAAATTCCCATCACAGAGGAGTGCCCGAAAGGGGCATGTACCAATCCATATGGCTGGACGAAGTCTATGATGGAGCAGATCATGACAGACGTGCAGAAGGCGAAGCCGGATTGGAATGTAATCCTGCTCCGTTACTTTAACCCGGTGGGGGCGCATGAGAGCGGGCGGATCGGCGAGGACCCCAAGGGAATCCCGAATAATCTTATGCCGTATATTTCCCAGGTGGCGGTAGGAAAGCTTGAGAAGCTTGGGGTATTTGGCGATGATTACGATACGCCGGACGGGACAGGCGTGCGGGACTATATTCATGTCGTAGACCTGGCTGTCGGTCATGTAAAGGCGATCAACTATATTTTTACGAATCCGGGGCTTGACGTGATTAATCTCGGAACAGGGACAGGGTATTCTGTGCTGGATATGGTAAAAGCGTTCTCCAAAGCGTGCGGCAAAGAGATTCCATATGAGATCAAACCGAGAAGAGCGGGAGACATCGCAATGTGTTATGCGGATCCTGCAAAGGCGCTTAAGGTTCTTGGCTGGAAGGCTGAGCGCGGGCTTGATGCAATGTGCGGGGATACCTGGAGATGGCAGTCCCAGAACCCGAAGGGATACAACGGATAAAGAATAAAAAATACAGAGATTGTTCAAAGGACAGGTCGTTTCCAAGCTGGATTCATGATATAATTGTGTGTCTGAAGCAGAGAGGATCTGTCCTTAATTTGTTGGCTTTGCAATACTGTTCTAATTGTATCTTTTATTTTTGCATTAAAGATGCTATAATGATACCGTATATCTTGTAATTCAAAATATAATGTATCAGGGGAAAGTCATGAAAGAAAAAAAGAGGGCAAAAAAGAAGGTAAAAATAAAGGGTCAGCTTCGCCTGTATATGCAGTGGCCGGCTATTATGGCAATTCTGTTGATCTGCATGAACTGCTGGATCTACAGGGTTGATAAAAGAGCAGGGATTTTGATGTCTCTTTTTCTGCTCATTTATATAGTGATGGTCGCGATCTTGTATCTGTATACCAAGTCACTGGTTGTGAAAGACCTTGTGCAGTTTGCCGCCCAGTATGGAGTTGTTCAGAATACTCTTCTCAAGGAGCTTGCGGTGCCGTATGCAATTCTTCTGGATGACGGGAAGGTTGTCTGGATGAATAACCAGTTTAATCATATTCTGGGCACGGAACTGAAGGCCGGGGTATACATCGGCAAATACATCCCTGAACTTAATACATCTATTTTCCCTCAGGAAGAAAATGATATTGTCCATATGGATGTGTATTACAGAGACGGGGAGTATCAGGCTGAACTCAGGAAGGTGTCCATAGAGGGGTTCAGTGAAACTGAGCGGCTGATGGAGATGCCGGAGGAGAAGGAATATTTTATTGCAGTTTACCTTCAAGATGTCACGGAACTTAATAAATGTATCCGGGAGAATGAAGAGCAGCGGCTGGTGGCGGGGCTGATCTACATTGATAATTATGACGAACTGATAGACAGTGTGGAGGAGGTACGGCAGTCCCTTCTGGTTGCACTGGTGGAGCGGAAGATTACCCAGTATATTGCCAGAGGCAACGGGATCGTGAAAAAGATGGAGGCAGATAAGTATTTTTTTGCTGTCCAGAAGGAATATTTTAAGCAGTTTGAAGAAGATAAGTTTTCACTGCTTGAGGATGTGAAAAGTGTTAACATTGGGAACGCTATACCGCCGACCCTCAGTATAGGCATGGGTTTATGCCCGGAGTCGTATTCGCAGAGCAACAATTATGCCAGGGTTGCTATTGATCTTGCGCTGGCAAGAGGCGGGGATCAGGCGGTTATTAAGGAAGGCGGCGGAATTACTTATTATGGCGGGAAGCAGGAACAGACGGCAAAGAAGACCCGTGTAAAGGCAAGGGTTAAGGCGGAAGCCTTGAGAGAGCTTATTACGGTAAAAGACAGAATCTTTGTCATGGGTCATAAGTTTACGGATGCAGACTCTTTCGGGGCTGCAATCGGGATCTACCGTGCCGCGGAGGCTCTGAAAAAAAGAGTCTATATCATCATTAATGAAGTGTCGGCTTCCCTGAAGCCTTTGTATATTTCGTATGAAAACAACCCGGCCTATCCGGAGGATCTGTTTTTAACGTCTTCAGAGGCAATTGAAATGGCAGATGAGAATTCCATGGTAATAGTTGTGGATACAAACCGCCCGCAGATGACAGAGTGTGAGGAACTCTTGAATATTTCCAAGACGATCGTGGTTCTGGATCATCACAGACAGAACAGTGATAATATTGAGAATGCCCTGTTGTCGTATATTGAGCCGTATGCGTCGTCCGCCTGTGAGATGGTTGCGGAGGTTCTTCAATATATTGAGGACGATATCAGGATCCCGAAGCTGGAGGCAAGCAGCCTCTACGCCGGCATTATGATCGACACGAATAATTTTGTGAGTCGGACAGGTGTAAGGACTTTTGAGGCGGCGGCATTCTTACGGAGAAGCGGTGCGGACATTACTCTTGTGCGCAAGATGTTCCGGGATGATATGGAGTCTTATCAGGCAAAGGCAAAGATCATCAGCAGCGTGGAAGTATATGCTGAAAAATTTGCCATTGCAAAAGGTGAGGATCTTCATATAGAGAGTCCGACGATTATCGGCGCCCAGGCGGCCAATGAACTTTTGGACATTAATGCGATCAAAGCATCCTTTGTCCTTACAACATACAATGGAAGGATTTACATCAGCGCCCGTTCGATTGATGAAGTGAATGTACAGATTATTATGGAACGTCTTGGCGGCGGCGGGCATATGAATGCATCCGGGGCGCAGTTTAACCATACGGATATGGACAGAGCGACAGCTGACCTGAAACGGGTCATAGATGAGATGACAGAAGGAGGAGATATCTAGTGAAAGTAATATTGACAGAAGACGTAAAATCTCTTGGAAAAAAGGGTGACATTGTAAATGTAAACGACGGCTACGCGAGAAACTTTATTCTTAAGACGAATAAAGGAATAGAGGCCACTGCAAAAAATCTTAACGATCTGAAATTAAAGAAGGCAAATGATGATAAGATCGCGCAGGAGCAGTATGAGGCGGCAGTGGAACTTGGCAAAAGGGTAGAAGCTGGAAGGATTGAAGTGTTTATTAAAACCGGAGAAGGGGGGAAAGCATTTGGTTCCGTATCTTCAAAGGAGATCGCATCAGAGGTAAAAAATCAGATGAATCTGGATGTGGATAAGAAGAAGATTCAGTTGAAGGATGCGATTAAATCTCTTGGGACTTATGAAGTTCCTATCAAGCTTCATCCGAAAGTGACGGCAAAGCTTAAGGTTATAGTGACGGAAGAGGCTTAGGAGGAAATATAGATGGAAGAGGCGCTCATAAAGAGAGTGATGCCCCATAGTATAGAGGCAGAACAGTCCGTCATAGGTGCTATGCTGATGGATAAGGACGCCATTCTCTCGGCGTCAGAGATGATCTGCGGGCAGGATTTCTATCAGACGGCTTATGGCGTGATATTTGATTCCATGATAGAGCTTTTTAATGAAGGAAAGCCGGTGGATCTGATCACACTGCAGGAAAGGCTTAAGGAAAAGGATGTGCCTCCTGAGATTGCAAGCCTTGAGTTTGTGAAGAATCTGCTTACAGAGGTGCTGACTTCAGCGAATGTGAAGCACCATGCACAGATCGTGGCAGATAAGTCGATGCTGCGCAGACTGATCAAGCTGAATGATGAAATATCCAATACATGCTATGCCGGAAAAGAGCCGTTAGAGGCAGTTCTTGAGAGGACGGAAAAGTCGGTATTTGAATTGCTGCAAAAGAGAAACACCGGTGATTATGTGCCGATCAGGCAGGTTGTATTGAATGCACTTGACAGGATTGAGAAGGCATCAAAGAATAAGGGGACTGTCACAGGGGTGCCCACGGGGTTTATTGACCTTGACTATAAACTGTCCGGGCTTCAGCCGGCGGATCTGATTCTGGTGGCGGCAAGACCGTCCATGGGGAAGACAGCATTTGTCCTGAATATTGCCCAGTACGTTGCTTTTAGAAAGGATAAGAAAGCGGCAGTCTTCAGTCTGGAGATGTCAAAGGAGCAATTGGTGAACCGGCTTTTCTCCCTGGAGTCCCAGGTGGATGCCCAGGCTCTGAGGACGGGCAATATGAAAGATTCTGACTGGGAAAAGCTGATTGAGAGTGCGGGGATCATCGGGAAGTCGAAGTTGATTATTGATGACACGCCGGGCATATCTGTGTCAGAGCTCCGCTCCAAATGCAGGAAATATAAGCTGGAACACGGCCTGGATCTAATTATTATTGACTATCTGCAGTTGATGAGCGGGAGCGTGGGAGGACGACCTGAGTCCCGGCAGCAGGAGATCTCAGAGATATCACGGTCGTTAAAGGCCCTGGCAAGGGAACTGAATGTTCCGGTGATCGCACTGTCGCAGCTCAGCCGTGCAGTGGAGTCGAGGCCGGATAAGCGTCCGATGCTCTCCGACCTGAGGGAATCCGGGGCTATTGAGCAGGATGCCGATGTAGTAATGTTTATTTACCGTGACGAATATTATAATAAAGACACGGAATATAAAAAGCAGGCAGAGATTATTATTGCAAAACAGAGAAACGGCCCTGTAGGGACCGTTCATCTGGCCTGGCTCGGCGAATACACTAAATTCGCGAACCTAAGCAGGCAGGAATAATTTTTTTAATTTTTCTACTGGACCGCAGTCGGCGGCAGATTTCCGGAAGGATTG
>CANSCI010000113.1 GCA_947645355.1 uncultured Dorea sp.
GTGAAATTGTGATCGTAATAGTACTCTAATGCCGCGAAATATAGATTCTGGTTTTTTAAAAAGTTATCTGAGGAAGTCCCGGTTCCACGATGGCAGTCACTGACCAGAATATATCTGGAATCAGCCGTCAGAGGCAGAACCGGGACATTTTCAAAGGCCCGGTCAAGGCGGGTTTGAATACTCATATGATTATTTCCTTTTCCATCTTTTCTTTTTAATATTGCGTACGCGTACCATACGGCGGAATGCAAACGGCATATATTCATATAGATACAGCAAACGGTCCAGTGTATAGCAGAACGGACGTGTTGCCCACAGGTAGAGCTTTAAAAACAGCCGGTTTTTCCACTGGGCGAAAGAACATAAAAGCAGCCGGGGCAGAGACGGATGGTTGGTAAGCGGTGTATGGAAGGTGAAGGAAACGGCTGTTCCACACACGGAAATAAATTTTCGATCATAGCCTGCACTTAGCAGAGCCTCAACGAAAACATCACACATGCTTCTGCCAGGGAATGCAATGCCGTACTCTACACACAACTGTTCTGGTTCTGCATAATTACCCATGGAAAATGCCGTCAGCCACCAGTGCTCCCGACAGATCTGCAGACAGGTATCGCCATCTTTTAACAGAGTCAGAGAAAATTCCGGCAGTTCATTATCCTCCGGGCTGTGGAATAATGCCGAGGGGCGTTCATGTCCGGCGAGGATACGGTCAGCTTTATAGATGCCGATTTCTGCTCCCATATTAATGCCGTATTGTCCCTTCCAGAACTCAATCAGCCAGGTACAGCCGTTATAGTCAAAATAAATAGGCTCGCAGTCAAAGACGATGTTAAAGTGAGGAGCACTTTTGTCGTACAGGCTGCAATATCCATAGTCCCGCTGCCATGCGGTCAGACAGGAAGTAAACATATCCTGTGATAATATATATTGGAAGCCGAAAGGGCCGGTCAGCCCGTTTAGGCGGTTCATTTTATCGACAGGACACATACACCTGATCTTTTTTATAATACATTTCCGCCGAAAGCAGAACAGGAATGAGAGCACGATAAGCAAACATATTATGACTGGTATTATAATGTACATAACCAACACTCTTTCTTGCAAATTCAGTTACAGTATAGTATGCAGAATTCTTGTATTTGGTGTAGGAGAAGGATCGGCTGCTGAGAGGGGAACGAATAACAACATTACAGAAAAAGGGTGAATAAGAACAGGTAAATTAGAGTTGTAAACAACGGGAAACACAAGTATAATAGAGACAGATATATGTCAAAAAAAGAAAAGAGAGGGTAAAAAAATGGGAAACATATTTGACATTTTAGGACCGGTTATGGTAGGCCCGTCCAGTTCCCACACGGCAGGGGCAGCCCGCATCGGGTTAATTGCCAGACAACTCTTTGGAAGACAGCCTGAGAAGGCAGCCGTGTATCTTCACGGTTCCTTTGCCGCTACGGGGAAGGGGCATGGAACAGACAAGGCACTGATAGCAGGACTTCTGGGAATGCTGCCGGATGATATGCGGATTCCGCACAGCTTTGAGATTGCCGGTGAGCAGGGAATGGAGTTCACAATATCTAATAAGGATATCAAAGAGGCTCATCCGAATACTGCGCAGGTAGTGATGGAGGCAGAGGGTGTCCCGGTTATGAAGATCCAGGCACATTCTATCGGAGGAGGAAGGATCAAGGTATGTAAGCTGGACGGAATTGATGTAAATTTCAGTGGGGAAAGCTATACGTTGATCATCCGCAATGTGGACGAGCCGGGAAGGATTATGGACGTGTCGGCGGCACTTACTGCTGCGTCCATCAATATTGCTACTATGCAGGTGTTCCGCGATAAGCGGGGCGGCTCTGCGGTTATGGTAGTAGAGACAGATCAGGTGGTTCCGCAGGAGGCAATTGATGATCTGGAGAGTAAACCGGGAATTATCCGGGTAAAATTCCTGAATCCAAATGGAACAGAGTAAGAAGTGGAGGTTATAAAGGCGTATGTCATATCAATCAATGGAAGAGGCATGTGTAAGATGTGAAAAGGAAGGGATTCCCTTCTGGAAGGCGGTACAGCTCGAGGATGCTGACGAGAGGGGCGTGACGGAGGAGGCCTCCTGGAAACAGATGGAATATATGTGGAACTCCATGCTGAACAATCTGGATGCCTATGAGCCTGAGCTTGTATCTACAAGCGGCCTGGTAGGAAAGGAAGGCGGCCTGATGGATGCGTACCGGCAGGGCGGAGATACATTGTGCGGGGATTTTATGGCGAAGGTCATGTCCAATGCGCTTAAGATGGGATGCAATAATGCATGCATGAAGCGGATTGTCGCGGCACCGACGGCAGGTGCATGCGGGGTGCTCCCTGCAGTCCTGGTTACCTACTACAGAGAATATGAGGTTTCTGAGGAGACAATGATCCAGGCAATGTATGTAGCGGCGGGGCTTGGGCAGATCATTGCAAACCGTGCGTATCTTGCAGGTGCGTCCGGGGGATGTCAGGCAGAGATCGGTTCTGGTTCCGGCATGGCGGCAGGGGCGATCTGCCATATTAAAGGAGCCGATGCAAATGTCATCGGCCATGCATGCGCGATGGCGCTTAAGAACCTGATGGGTCTTGTGTGTGATCCGGTGGCCGGTCTGGTGGAGGTTCCGTGTGTGAAAAGAAATGTGGGAGGTGCGGTGAATGCACTGGCCGCGGCAGATATGGCGCTGGCCGGGATTACCAGTAAGATTCCGGTAGACCAGGTCATTGACGCCATGAAGGAAGTCGGGGATAAGATGGACGTGTCTCTGAGAGAGACAGGTATCGGCGGTGTGGCAGGCAGCCCGGCGGGACAGGAAGTAACTGAAAGGCTGAATATGTAACAAAGTTAATCGGGACGGAGATGAGAATCTCCGTCCTTGAATCAACTGCCTGCCGGAAAGGAGAGATGCGTAAAAATGGTTTTGTATCATGGGCGGCCGGAGCATGAGGAGGGGCGCTGTCAAAAAGAACTTGCGGTATATGACTTGCTGGACGGTCTGGAGATTACATATGAGCGGGTGGATCATGAAGCTGTCGGGACGATCGCGGCCTGTGAGGAGATCGACCGTACACTTGGAATAGAGATCTGCAAAAATCTGTTTCTGTGCAATCGTCAGAAGACGGCATACTACTTGCTGCTTCTGCCCGGACACAAAGGATTGCAGACAAAGGAACTTTCAAGACAGATTCCTACGTCCAGGTTATCCTTTGCATCGGGGGAAGATATGGAGAAGTACCTGAATGTGACGCCCGGCTCGGCAACAGTCATGGGGCTGATCTTTGACGCCGAGCACCGCGTGCAGCTTTTGGTGGATGAGGATCTCCTTGATGAGGAATATTTCGGCTGCCACCCATGCGTGAATACCTCCAGCTTAAAGCTTCGAACAGAAGATGTGTTCGGGAAGTATCTGGAGGCCGTACAGCATCATTATATAAAAGTAAAACTCAGTGAAGGCAGGTAGCAATATGACAAAAGAAAAACTAGCATTAGAAGTGATTGAACGTCTGAAAAAGGAATATCCCGACGCAGGCTGCACACTGGACTATGACGAGGCGTGGAAGCTTTTGGTCAGTGTCAGGCTGGCGGCCCAGTGCACCGACGCGAGGGTCAACGTCGTGGTGGAAGGGCTCTATGAGAAATATCCGAGTGTAGAGGCGTTGGCCGAGGCGGACGTCGGGGATATTGAAGCGATCGTAAGACCTTGCGGTCTGGGAAGAAGTAAGGCGAGGGATATCAGCGGATGCATGAAGCAGCTAAGAGACGAGCACGGCGGGAAGATCCCGAGAGATTTTGACGCGCTGCTGAAATTGCCGGGGGTCGGAAGGAAAAGCGCGAACCTGATCATGGGGGATGTGTTCGGGGAGCCGGCCATTGTGACGGACACGCACTGTATCCGTCTGGTGAACAGGATCGGCCTGGTGGACGGCATCAAGGAGCCAAAAAAAGTGGAGATGGCGCTGTGGAAGATCATTCCTCCTGAGGAGGGCAGCGATTTCTGCCACCGCCTGGTATACCATGGGCGTGATGTCTGTACGGCGCGTACGAAGCCGTACTGTGAGAAATGCTGTCTGCAGGATATCTGTGCAAAGAATATATAGATCTTTAATGTGTGCTGCAAAAGCGGCAGAGACCCTGAGGTTTTGCAGCACACCTATTCTTTATTTCAAATTTTTTATGGACTCCATCAGTTCCATATCTTCCGGTTTTAATTTGACATTGGTGCAGTAATTTTTTCCCTGCGGGGTGGTTACTGTGATTTCAATGATCGTCCCTTCCATAAGCGCTTCCTTTGATACGGCATTTAAAAAGAGGGGGAATTTTGGGTGATTGTTTCGGAAGGTGTCCATGGAAGTCTTTAGTTTCTGTATCATAGCGATCTGATTCATATTCATAGCTGTGATTCTCCTTTTCATGATTTTATATCCTGTTAAAATAGTATATCGAAATATATTACAGTAGTCAAAAATAAAAAAAATGTGGTAAGATAGAGGAAATTTGCTGCCGAATACAGAGCAGACAGCAGCGAAAATATAAAAAGAGGTAATATTTGTGTGATTGAGAATACAACAAAGATAAAAGAAGCAAAAAAGATATTAAAGCAATATTTCGGTTATGATGATTTCCGGGAAGGGCAGAGGGAACTGATCGCTGCTGTGCTAAGCGGCAGAGATGTGCTTGGAATTATGCCTACCGGGGCGGGAAAGTCGATGTGTTTCCAGATACCGGCACTTATGATGGACGGCATTACCTTAGTAATCTCACCCCTTATTTCCCTGATGAAGGATCAAGTGGGGGCGTTGAACCAGGCAGGAGTGCACGCGGCATATCTGAACAGTTCATTGAGTACGGGGCAATATCTCAAGGCATTGCAGTTTGCCAGGGAGGGGAGGTACAAGATTATCTATGCAGCTCCGGAGCGACTGGAGACAGGAGGGTTTTTAGACTTTGCACTGTCCGGGAGCGTCAGGATCTCTTTCCTTGCCATTGACGAGGCCCACTGTGTCTCCCAGTGGGGGCAGGATTTCAGACCCAGCTATCTGAAAATACTGGATTTTCTGGGAAAGCTTTCATACCGGCCGGTTGTGGGCGCCTATACGGCTACGGCAACAGAGGATGTGCGGGATGATATTATGGATATTCTGGCGCTGAGAGACCCTTATGTTCTCAGCACCGGCTTTGACCGGAGCAACTTGTATTTTGCGGTAAAAAAGCCGATGGACAAATATAAGGAGCTTTTGAGGTATCTGAGGGCAAAGGAGAAGGAAACTCCCGGTATCAGCGGGATCATCTACTGCCTCACAAGGAAGAGTGTGGAGGAAGTCTGTTATAAGCTGAGGTCTGAGGGGTTTTCCGTGACCAGATATCATGCAGGTCTTTCGGATGAGGAACGGCGGGAGAACCAGGATGATTTTATCTATGACAGGCGTCAGATCATGACAGCTACTAATGCTTTCGGGATGGGGATCGACAAGCCGGATGTCCGTTTTGTGATCCACTATAATATGCCGAAGAACATGGAGAGCTATTATCAGGAGGCAGGAAGGGCAGGCAGAGACGGGGAGCCTTCAGAGTGTGTCCTGTATTATGAGCCTATGGATGTGCGGACAAACCGATTTTTTATAGAAAATAATAAAGAGAATGAAGAACTCGACGACATCACCCGTGAGATCGTGAAGGAGAGAGATCTGTGGCGGCTTCAGCAGATGACCTTCTACTGCTTTACGGCAGAATGCCTGAGAAATTATATCCTGAAGTATTTTGGGCAGGCCGGCGCCGGCTATTGTGGAAACTGCCTGAATTGCCTGACTCAGTTTGAGGAAGTGGACATTACCGGGGAGGCAAGGTCCATCGTGCAGTGCATCAAAGGGAACAGGATGAATTACGGAATCACCATCCTGCTCGATATATTAAGAGGAGCAAATAATCAGAGGATACGGACGAGGCATCTGGATCAGAATCCGGAATACGGAAAACTTGCCCATGTTGCGGCGCCGAGATTGCGGCAGATTATTCAGGAGATGCAGTACCGGGGCTATCTGGAATTGTCCGGGGACGAGTATCCGGTGGTAAAGATGAATCGTCAGGCCGGGAAATTGCTGGAGAACGGCGGACAACTGGTCATGAAGCTTGCAAAGGAAAAGAGCGGGAAAGAGAGCGGGGACTTTGAGGCAAGGGCAGGGAAAAAGGGAAAGAGAAACAAGACCGGTGCAGCGGCGGCTTTATCAGAGAAGGATGCAAGACTGTTTGAGGAGCTGCGTAAGCTTCGCAAGGAAATTGCCGCCAGAGAGAAGGTGCCGCCGTATATTGTATTTTCCGACAAAACGCTGGCACTGATGAGTTCTTCCAGGCCGCAGTATGAAGATGAGATGCTGCGGCTCAGTGGAGTAGGCGAATATAAGCTTGAGAAATATGGAGAACAGTTTCTGGAAGTAATTGTAAAATGGCGCGGATAGAGGAGGGATTGACTCTGTATGCTGTGCATACATTTTGGCAGTCCCTCCGGGAAGGCAGAAATATAGACCTGCCGTTTTGCAGGAAATGAGTACGGCACACTAGATGGATAATGTATTTCCATCCAGATCTTTCCACAAGAATTTTCTGTCGAAGATCATGTATCCGCGTGCAGAGTCTTCCTTGGGAATGGAGACTGAACCGGGGTTCATATAGGTATAGGAGTCCAGCTTCTGGTTGGCAGGGATATGGGTATGCCCGCCGAGCAAAATATCTCCGTCTTTCAGCGGGGGAGGCGTCTGCGGGTTAAACTTGTGGCCATGAGAGGCAAATATAGTAAGTCCGTCAAGCTCCAGCAGACAGTAATCCGCCAGGATGGGAAATTCCAGCACCATCTGGTCAACTTCGGTGTCGCAGTTTCCCCGGACGCAGAGGATGCTATGCTTCAGGGAGTTGAGCATAGCAATGACTTCTCTGGGGTTGTAACCCTCTGGAAGGTCATTTCTTGGTCCGTGGTAGAGAAGATCTCCAAGCAGCAGAAGGCGGTCGGCCTGTTCCTTTTTATATGCTTCCAGCATTTGACAGCAATAGTATGCGGAGCCGTGGATGTCGGATGCGATCATTAATTTCATAGACAAGAGTTTCCTTTCATATTTTTACTTATTATAACATCTATCTTTGATGCAGTCACTTGTGTTATACTATCATATAGTCAGGATTTTGCATGTACTGCATCGTCCGTAAGAGAGTATATATTCAGACAGCATATTTTGATATTAAGGAGGCAAAATTTTATGTATGAAATAGAAACGGAAAATCTGCAAAAGATTATTGACGACAGTGACAATATAGTGTTTTTCGGCGGCGCGGGTGTGTCTACAGAGAGCAATATCCCTGATTTTCGGAGTGCAGACGGTCTGTACCGGCAGCAGTACAGGTATTCTCCGGAGCAGATCGTAAGCCACAGCTTTTTTGAGCAGAATACAGAGGCCTTTTATGAGTTCTATAAAAATAAAATGATGTTTCTGGATGCGAAGCCTAACGCCGCGCATCTAAAACTTGCCGCCCTTGAGAAGGCGGGAAAGCTTAAAGCAGTGATCACCCAGAATATCGACGGACTTCATCAGGCAGCGGGAAGCAAAACAGTATGGGAACTCCACGGGAGCATTCATCGCAATTACTGCAGGAAATGCGGGAAATTCTATGATGCGGCTTATGTCAAAGAAGCACCGGGGATTCCGAGGTGTGAATGCGGCGGCCTGATCAAGCCGGATGTTGTTCTGTATGAAGAAGGGCTGGATTCCGGGATCATTAATAACAGTATCCGGGCAATCAGTGAGGCGGATACTTTGATTATTGGGGGAACGTCATTGGTGGTGTATCCTGCGGCAGGTTTTATTGACTATTTCCGGGGAAAACATCTGGTGGTTATTAATAAGAGCGCCACAGCGCGGGAAGTGAGAGCAGAACTTACCATCGCGGCGCCGATCGGAGCCGTGATGGAGGGGCTTAAGGTATAAACTTATAGAATATCACAGATAGATACGACAGGCAGATATGACAGACA
>CANSCI010000114.1 GCA_947645355.1 uncultured Dorea sp.
GGAATATTTCTGCTGGCTATGATTCCAGCGGCTGTCAACGGAAATAAGCTTCTATGGTTTACGGATCTTATTTGTGTGGTCTGTGTGGAGTCTGTCATCTTTTGGAACGGGATCCTCCGTGTGTACCTGACTTCCGCGCAGATCGGATTCAAGTGGAGGATCATAGGGATTGTCTGCGGCTTGATTCCCATCGTCCACGCGGCAGTATTAATAAAGATTATCCGTATGGCATCGGCGGAGTGGCGGTTTGAGGGTGAAAAGCTTTTAAAGGCCCAGGAGCGGGAAGGCGACCGGCTGTGCGGCACCAGATATCCCATTCTCATGGTGCATGGGGTGTTCTTCCGCGATTTTGAGCATTTTAATTATTGGGGCAGGATCCCCGGGGAACTGGAACGCAACGGGGCTGTCATCTATTACGGAAACCACCAGTCTGCGGCATCGGTGGCCGACAGCGGAAGAGAGCTTGCAGACCGGATCCTTAAGATTGTCCGGGAAACCGGATGCGGGAAAGTGAATGTAATTGCACATTCAAAGGGCGGACTGGATACACGCTATGCCATCAGTTGTCTTGGGATGGGAGACTATGTGGCATCCCTGACGACGATCAATACGCCCCACCGGGGATGTGTGTTTGCTGATTACCTGCTGAATAAGCTCCCGGCGGCTGTGAAGGACAAGGTGGCCGGCGGCTATAACGCGGCTCTTAAAAAGGTGGGGGACGAGAATCCGGATTTTATTGCCGCAGTTACGGATCTTACGGCTTCAGCCTGCAGGGAATTCAACCAAAAGGCGGCCGATGTGCCGCAGGTGTATTACCAGAGCGTAGGTTCTAAGCTTAACAAGGCTTCGGACGGGAGGTTTCCGCTTAATTTTTCCCATCATCTGGTAAAATATTTTGACGGACCAAATGACGGACTGGTATCCGAGACCTCCTTTGCATGGGGCGCGGACTACATATTTCTCACAAGCGGAGGGAACCGGGGGATCTCCCACGGAGATATGATTGATCTCAACCGGGAGAACATAAAAGGGTTTGATGTCCGGGAGTTCTATGTCATGTTGGTAAACGGGCTGAAGGAGAAAGGGTTTTAAAAAATGTAGAAACTTGCGATTTGTTTTCCTATAATCTGACAGGAGAATCATGTACAATAAAGATATGCCCTAAGAGGACGTCTGGATCCATCGGCACATTTTTTGGCCTGTTGGTATGTGAGGCGCGGCAGAAGGGACAGTCAGGGAGGGAAAACTATGAATAAAAGGAAAGAAGATAAGATCTGTATATGGATGCATCATATAGCTACCGTAATAGGTATGCTGGAAGGAATCTGGGGGCTGGCTTCGGAAAAGAAAGATACATTATCCTGCAGAAGCCGTGTGTTCTGTCTTTCCCTTTTTACCGGAAGTCAGCTTTGGGCAATGTTGAAGATCCTCTCGGACGCAGTCCGGGGCAGTTCACGTATGAAAGACAGTATCCTGCATATACGTGCGCTCAGCGGCAGTGCTTCTAAGGGACGGAGAATGCTGGGCGCTGTGACGGCATTGTCTGTATTGTTCAAAATAGGAGTTCCGGCTGCCCTGAATCATTCTTGAAGTGTTTCTTGCATTATCTATGCATAATCTTCGGAGTTTCTTCATAAATTACAACAAACTTATGCGAATGGCATGTTTATGAAGGCAAAAAAACGACAGGCAAACCAAGAGGACGGCAGTCATTCTATCAGAAATAAAATGGCGGAATTATCGGAACTTCCCAAGGATGTGGTAATGGGGATGCCGGTTCTTACCATGATGGGGCAGATGGAGCTGAGTCTGGAAAATTACAGAGGGATCATTGAATATACGGACACGATCGTGCGCATCCAGACAAAGAGCGGACAGATCAAGGTGACAGGGAAGAATCTCCAGGTTGCCTATTATACGAATGACGAGATGAAAGTAAACGGGCGGATTGATTCCATTGAATACCAGCATTGATCAGGAGGCGAAAGGAATTTGATATTAAAGGTCATTCGATATATAAAGGGCTACCTGCGTATCCGGATTACCGGATATTCTACGGAACGGTTTTTAAATGCCTGCAGGCATAAGGGAATCTTCCTGTGGGGGTTAAGGCCGGTCTCCGGAGCCTATGAGATGAATATTACGGTGAAAGAATTTCGGCAGTTAAAACCGATGATCAGGAAGACGGGAACAAAAGTGTTGATCGTAAAGAGAACCGGTCTTCCTTTTTTTTTACATAAATACCGGAAGCGGAAATTATTCTTCGGCGGGGCATGCCTCTGCCTTTTGATGATTTTTGCCATGTCCAGAATGATCTGGGGAATAGACATTTCCGGCAATACCACTTACACAGACGAGGCCCTCCTTAATTATCTGGAGTCCAGAAACGTGAAGAACGGAATGGCCAGGGCAGACGTAGACTGTGCCAGGATCGTGAAAGATATCCGGAAGGAATATAATGACATTATATGGGTGTCTGCATCGGTCCGGGGTACAAAGCTCTACATACAGGTCAAAGAAAATGAAGATTCCATTCCGGTGGAGGAACATGCAGGACAGGACAATAACAAGGCTGTTGATATTGTGGCAGATCAGGACTGTGTGATCTCAGACATTGTGGTGCGCAAAGGTGTTGTTATGGTTAAGAAGGGAGATCAGGTGAAAAAGGGGGATGTGCTGATCTCCGGCCAGGTGCCGGTGAATAATGACGCAAAAGAGGTGACCGGCTATCAGTACCATGAATCAGATGCGGATATCCTCGGCACGGTGGTACTTCCCTATGAGGACGAGTGCAGCCATGTATATGAGGAAAAGAAAAAGTTAAAACAAGAAAAGGGAAGGGATATCTGCAAAGAAGAATATTTTGTAACGATCGGAAGAATGAGGTTTACCTTTGGAAGCATTCAAAATAAATATAAGCACTTTGAAGCCCATGCTTCCCTTAAACAACTCCGTTTGTTTGAGAATTTTGATCTTCCGGTTACTTTCGGTGTCCGGACAGCGACCCCTTATTATGCTGTCAGGAAAACATACACAAAGCAGGAGGAGCGGGAGATCCTGAGTGCAAATTTTTATCGCTGCCTGGAGGAATTGGAGAAAAAGGGGGTAGAAATTCTTGAGAATGATGTTAAAATATACACAGGGCAGGACTCCTCCCGGGCAAAAGGAACTCTTACCGTCCTGATGCCGGTGGGAGAAAAGAAGCCTTCTGAATTACTGGAGGTTCCAGAAAGCCAGGAAGAAGTACAAGGAGAAACAGTTGATGGGAATGACGGAAGCAATCATTGAGATCCCCGCGGAGCATGAGCGAAATGTATTCGGGCAGTTTGACGTATACGCAAAAAAGATCGAGCGCTCGCTGCATGTTACGTTGATCGCCAGGGATGAGAACGTAAAGATCATGGGCGAAGCGGCGAGAGTTGAAAAGGCAAAAAGTGTACTGCTCAAGCTTGTGGAATTGTCAAAAAGAGGCAATACGATAAAGGAGCAGAATGTTGACTATACATTGTCACTTGCTATGGAGGGCAGCGAGGACAGCGTGCTTGAGATTGACAAAGAGATTATCTGCCATACGGTTCAGGGAAAACCAATCAAGCCGAAGACTTTGGGGCAGAAAAAATATGTGGACGCCATCCGCAGCAAGATGGTAGTCTTCGGCCTGGGTCCTGCGGGAACCGGCAAGACGTACCTTGCCATGGCCATGGCTGTCACAGCCTTTAAAAATAACGAGGTAGGAAGGATCATACTGACAAGGCCTGCCATAGAAGCGGGAGAAAAGCTTGGCTTCCTTCCGGGAGATCTGCAGAGCAAGATTGACCCTTATCTGCGTCCGCTCTATGACGCTCTTTACCAGATTATGGGGTCGGAGAGTTTTTTGCGGAATTCGGAAAAAGGTCTGATTGAGGTTGCTCCTCTTGCCTATATGAGAGGACGTACCCTTGACAATGCATTTATTATTCTGGATGAGGCGCAGAATACCACGCCCGCTCAGATGAAGATGTTTTTGACGAGGATCGGGTTTGGCTCCAAGGTCGTTGTCACCGGAGACGAGACGCAGAAAGATCTGCTCCCGGGACAGATATCCGGCCTTGATACGGCAGTCCGTGTGGTGAATAATATTGAAGATATCAGCATTTGCCGTATGAGCAACAAGGATGTGGTCCGGCATCCCCTTGTACAGAAGATCGTAAAGGCATATGAAGAATATGAAAGCAGGCTTTCCAGAAGCAAAAAACGCGATAAAAGGAGAAAGTAATGACACTTTACTACGAAGAAGAAGGGGGACTTGACCTGCCGCTTGCATGCAGGGAACTTGCAGAACGTGTGGTGGAGGCGTCCCTTGATTATATCGGATGCCCTTATGAAGCAGAGGTGAATCTGCTTCTTACTATGAATGAACAGATCCATGGGTTGAACGCCAGGTTTCGGGGGATCGACAGACCTACCGATGTCCTGTCCTTTCCGCTGATAGAGTATAAAAAAGCCGGAGAATTCGGTTTTCTGGAGGAATGCTGTGAGTGCTTTGAGCCTGAGTCCGGAGAACTGCTTCTCGGGGATATTGTGATCTCTAAGGAAAAGGTTTTTTCACAGGCGGAGGAATATGGCCATTCGGTTGAGAGAGAATATGCTTTTTTAATTGCTCATTCTGTGTTACACTTATGTGGATATGACCATATGGAGGAGGAAGAACGCCTCACTATGGAGCATATGCAGCAAGAGATATTAAAAAAACTTGATATATTACGTTAAGATGGAGTAAAACATGGCAGCAAAGAAACAGCGAAAAGAGAAGAATCTTCTTGTTCAGGGTTCCATCCTCGCCATTGCCGGTGTCATTACCAAGATTATCGGCGCCGTCTACCGGGTTCCCCTTGTCAACATTCTGGGGGACAAGGGTATGGGTTATTACGGAGTCGCATTTCAGATCTATTCGATCGCATTGACGCTGACCTCCTACAGCCTGCCCCTTGCAGTATCAAAACTGGTGTCTGCGAGAGTAGCGGTTGGGCAATATAAAAATTCATATAAAGTGTTCCGGGGGGCGCTTACATTTGCTGTCCTGGTGGGCGGAACTGCTGCGCTGATTCTGTTTTTCGGAGCTGATGTGATTGCCTCGGAATTGATGGCAATGAAGTTAAGCGCCTATGCACTGCGCGTACTGGCTCCCTGTGTTTTGATCGTCGCACTCTTAGGAGTGCTGCGCGGATATTTCCAGGGGAATGGTTCCATGATACCTACCGCATTTTCCCAGGTGCTTGAGCAGATTATCAATGCTGTGGTCAGTGTCGGCGGGGCATATATGCTTTTAAAGCTTGGGAAATCCGTGGCCGGAAAAGAAGCAAAGGATACGGTACCTCTGGCCTACGGCGCTGCCGGCGGTACGCTTGGTACAGTGGCAGGGGCATTGTCGGCCCTTCTGTTCCTGATCTTTATATACATGGTGTATAAGCGGGTACTCAGACGCCAGATCCGAAGAGACCGAAGCAGGCGCAGAGAGAGTTATAAGAAGATCTATAAGATTCTGCTGTTGACGATCGCCCCGGTCTTGTTAAGTTCTACGGTCTACAACCTGTGCGGTGTGATCGACAATGCTATGTTCGGAAAGATTATGGCGGCACAGGGGCACAAGGAAAGCGAATATGCCGCCCTCCTTGGGATTATCAGCGGAAAATACGATACACTCATCAATGTTCCGCTGGCCTTTGCACATGCTATTGCCGCATCCTTGATTCCAAGTATTGTCACGGCTGTCCAGAGCAGGAAACGCCGTCAGGTACATAACAAGATCGAGCTTTTTACCAGATTTACTATGGTTGTGGCAATTCCAAGCGCAGTAGGTTTCCTGGTGTTGGCCAAGCCCCTTCTGGATCTGATCTTTTTTACAGAAAAGAATGATGTGGCGGCGCTCACCTTACAGCTGGGGGCAGTATCTGTTATTTTTTATTGTCTGTCCACCATTACCAATGCGGTGCTCCAGGGGATCGACGATATGATGACACCTGTGAAAAATGCCGCCATTGCACTGGTTGTCCATGCAGCAGCTTTGTTTGGCATGATTGTATTATTTAACTTGTGGATATATGAGGTATTGCTGAGCAAGATCGTATTTGCGGCCGCAGTATGTATTTTAAATGCTCATTCTCTTCGGGAGCGGATCGGTTATGTCCAGGAACAGAAGAAAACCTTTATCATTCCGTTGATCGCATCTTCCATCATGGGAGCGGCGGCCTTGCTGGTGCATCTTTTGTTTGAACTGTTCGTGGGAGAACGGATTGCGACAGTTATTGCCCTTTTCGCGGCAGTGGCAGTTTATGGTGTGTCTATTATCTTCCTTGGCGGCATCACACAGGCGGAGATGGTGCAGATGCCGATGGGCAGCAAGCTTGCAGCTATTTGCCGGAGGCTTCACTTATTTAAATCATAGTTTTCTTTTGTATGAACTTTTGAGGAAATGCCAATACTATACTAAAAAAGGAGTTGTCCTTATGAAAAATAAGTATGGTATTGGTTTTTTTACGACAGCAATTATTGCCATTCTGGTTATCACCTGTGCCTATCAGCTCAGTTTCCAGAAGGCGAAGGAACATGCCCAGGAGCAGGCGAGGGTCACGGCCGAGGAACAGGCGGACGAGGCGGAGGATCTTGTGGCTGCGGACGGAGAGGCCCTGAAGGAGGATTGCTATTATCTTATGGAAGTGAACGGCTATCTTGTGGTCTATCTAAGTGACAAGACGACGCCGTATGAGTACACAGATATTTTGTACGATGAACTGCCGGCAATGCTCAGGGAGGAAGTGCGCAACGGAAAATATATTGAATCTACAGAGGAACTCTATGGATTTCTGGAGAACTTTTCCAGCTGAAACAAGGTGTGGACTTCTGCCGCCGTATAGTGTAAGATAAAGAAGATTTGAGAAAGGACGAAAGAAAATGGATGATAAAAAGATCGCTAGAATCAATGAATTATATCACAAATCTAAGGCAGAAGGACTCTCGGAGGGAGAGCTTAAGGAACAGCAGATCCTGAGGAGGGAATATATTGATTCTTTCAAGAGGAATCTAAGAGGTCAGCTGGATCAGATATCTATTCAGGAGCCGGACGGGACGATTACAGACCTGGGGGAAAAGTTTGGAAACAAAAAAGGAAATTAGAAAGAGGATCTTAATACAGAGACGGAACTATCCGGCCGCCGCCAGACACGCTGCCTCTCAGAAGATTACAGAGAGGATTTTACGTCATCCATGGTATATCCGTGCAGAGGATGTCTGTGCTTATGTGGATTTTGACGCAGAGGTGGAGACCCGCCCTCTGATAGAAGCAGCTCTCCATGAAGGAAAAGCCGTCTGGCTTCCCAAAGTGCAGGGAGCGGATATGAAGTTTTATCTGGTCACATCTATGGATAAGCTGACAGCAGGGGCTTTCGGCATCCCGGAACCGCCGGAAGAAAAGAGCATGACATTTCCTGGTGAGGAGGAACGGATCCTGATGCTTCTGCCCGGGATTGCATTTGACAGGACTGGAAACCGGATCGGCTACGGAAAAGGTTATTATGACCGGTTTCTTGCCGGATATCCGGGGATTCCAAAGATTGGCCTTGCTTTTGAATTCCAGGTTGCAAAAGGAATTCCTGCGGAACATACAGACGTAAGAGTGGATCTTATTATAACAGAAAGAGGAGTGTTAAAGCCATGAAACTGCCAAAAGACCCGATACTTTTGCTCAGTGCAGTAAATACAAAGCTCAGGGATTATTATTCGTCCCTGGACGAACTATGCGAGGACATGCAGGAGGATAAAGAGGAACTGATACGTATACTGAAAGGAATTAATTATGAATATGATGAAGCCAGACATCAATTTATCTGAAGACGCACCCAGGGAAGAACCGTCAAGGCAATATTATTACATAGAAAAAGCAAAACAACTGATCCAAAAGAAGTCCGGGGAACTGGGGCGCCCTTTAACCGCTGCAGTCATTACCTTCGGCTGTCA
>CANSCI010000115.1 GCA_947645355.1 uncultured Dorea sp.
CGGATATCCGGAATCTGTTCCCGGCGGCGGGCTCCACCAATTTACCCAGTGCGTTTCATCGCAGCACACACAGGGAAGGATGAGGTGGAGCAGGATCTGGGCAGAATCTGCAGGCACAGTCTCCACGAAATGCTCGCTGACCGGAGGCGTCGTGCAGGAGAGAAGACCTGAAAAATCCCGCCGGCTTACATTTTTTAAATATGCCGACCATCGGTTGGCCTTGTGTTCAGTATGTATCCTGGCATGTCCGATGCCGAGAAGGTCTGAGACAGAGGAGATGGGCCGCCTGGAGGAGTCGGCATTCCACAGTCCGCTCTGGCCGGAACTGATGATCAATCCGCCGTTTTGGACATAACTTCTTAGTATATCGGCAACATCCTCCTGGATTACGAATACCTCCGGGAGAAGGATGACCTGGAATTGTTTTACCAGATCTTCTGTCACGGTTCGCTCGGGAAGGATCCGAAACGGAAGTTTTGCATGCTCACACAGCTGCATGGCCCCTAAAACTGCATTTTGGTGTGGGTTATGCCGTTTCATCCGCAGGATGGCATCCGGGTAAAGATGCGTAAGATTAATGGACATAGACAGGTCACTCTGCAGGATTCCCACACATTTGACCGGTGTGCGGCCTGTGAGGTAAGGTTCCATTTTTTTGATTTCTGCAAATGCGGTTCCGATCAGGCGGGCTTCCTCAAAATCCAGAGTGCCGTCGATGTGCTGTGAGCCGCTGTACATCCCGGCGCGGCATCCCTGTGCCGCAATGGACGACAGGTCATAAATATATTCGTTGACAGAGTTGTAATTGTAAACTTGGGAGGCCTCACCGGGCGCCAGCATAGGGTATTGCCCGATGGCCGTGTCCCGTGCGTATGCGGAGGAGAACCAATTATCTCTAAGCAGCGGCTCTGAAAACTGGTATTCCAGCATATCGCGAATTTCCTGCGGATAATGGCAGGAGAAATTGATCGTGACAGCCAGTTCGGGATCGATGGCTTTTACGCGCTGTCTTAATTCAGTAAGGAATTCTTTGGTATTATTGTTCAAAAACTGCATAATATCGGTTCGGTGTTCCAAAACCTCTTCGTCCGATTCGGGAAGTGGATAATGGTACTGTGCCTCGAATTTTTCGCGGCAGGCGCTGCAATAACAGAGGGAGGTACCCAGAATGTCCAGGAACAAAGCATCGGGCGCGTATCTGGAGACAATCTCCTCCAGCTGCAACAGACAATATTCCCGGTAACCGGTCTGGCAGCAGCACAGGCTCCACCTGGCGAATTCATCTTCCCGGATCAGCCCGGAGCCGTCAGGGCGCTGTACGCGCCATTCGGGAAAATTCCTTGCGGCTCCTTCGTCATACTCTATGCAATAATATGCTGCAAATTCAATGTCCTTTTTCTTTAAAAGACTGCTGATCTCGCCGATCCAGTCTTTTTTTACGCCTTCATGCTGCCGGGCTCCGGGGACATTGCTCGGATAATAAGTGACTCCCCAGTGGTCCTTGCAGTATACCATCAGGGAATCAATATTGGCAGTATCGAAGAAGGATTCGTATTCATTGATGTCCAGATGTCCCAGGGGAACATCCGGAGGCTGCGGAGAGTGGTGGTCGATCAGATAGCACCGTTTTGTTGTGGTGTATTTCGTACTCATGATTCATCAGGGAAATATATAGTTTTTCCCGACTCCTTTCTTTAAACGTATAGCCTTAAGGATATAGAAATAAAAAGTAAATGTCAATAGAAAAAGAGAAAGAAAAATGACAGTTTCATTGACAGGTTATAAGTGCAATGTTAGCATTAGTACATAAGTGGTATGACCGGAAGTGCCTCTTTGGGAAAACGAGAGGAAATAAAAGAAGGGAACGGTGTGAAGCAGAATGAAGAAAAAGGATGTAAAGCAGAGGCTCACTTGCCCGCGCAAAGAGGCGAGGGGCAGGACGAGATGGTGGTGGTACGGGTGTGCGGTGGAAAAAAGTGAGATCGTCCGTGAACTTGATTTTATGGAAGAAGCAGGAATCGGCGGCGTAGAACTTCAGATTTTGTACCCGCTGGAGGCGGACGACAAGGACAGAGGGATTGTGAACAGAGATTATCTTTCCCCGGAATATATGGAGATGATTCGGTTCGCGGCGGACGAGGCAGCAAAAAGGGATATGCAGTTTGACCTGACGCCGGGTTCCTCCTGGCCGTTCGGGGGGCCGTTTGTGACGGAGGAATTAAGCGGACAGAATGTACTTCCCTTCTGTATAGATGTGGAGGGGCCGTGCCGGTATTTTGGCGACCTTACCACTGTCATCTATGGAAAAATAGTGGCGGCCGTATTGGGCAAAATGGACGGTGTACGGATGATCCCGGAGACAGTGAGGGATATTACAGACCAGGTGGCTGACAAATATCTGTTTGAGTGGCCGTGGGGAATCCAGATTGAGGGGCTTAATATTCCGGAAGGGCTCCACAAGATCATCCTTTTTGTATCCAGTGACAAAAAGCAGAGAGTATTGAAACCCCTTCGCGGCGGGGAGGGACTGATTATTGACCACAACAGGAAGGAATCTCTGCACGCATTTCTTGAGTATGGTGCAGATCCCATCATAAAAGCGGTGGGTGCGGGAAAGATCCATGATATCTTCTGCGACTCCCTTGAGGTGTTCGGGCATAACTGGACAGACATCTTGTATCAGGAATTCGAGAAGCGGCGAGGGTATGGGCTTCGTCCTTATGTCTATGCACTGTGGGGGGAGCTTGGCAATATTACAACGCAGATCAGGTATGACTTCCACAAAACGATGTCAGAGCTTACGGTGGAAAACTTTTTTCAGGAGTTGACGAAATGGAGCCACGAGAGGGGAACCGCCTCCAGGATTCAGGCTCACGGAACCTGGGGGGATGTGCTTCAGGCCTACGGAGCTGCAGATGTGCCGGAGGGGGAAACGTTTTCTGCATTTGACCGGTATGAGGTGAATACTATACACCGCAGACTGGCGGTATCGGCAGGGCACATCTACAAAAAGCCGGTGATCTCCAACGAGTCCTTTACGTGGCTTCGTTTTCCGCGGTACGTGGTGACGCTGGAGAATCTGAAAGCAGCCGTGGACAGCATTTTCCTGGATGGTGTGAATCAAATCGTAAATCATGGCTACAGCTACAGCAAAGCAGATGCAGGTGCGGATATGCTTGCGTTCTACGCCTCCACCAATATCAACCATACCAATACCTGGTGGAAATATTATGGGCTCATGGGCCGCTATATCAATCGGGTGTGCGATTTCATGCAGCTGGGCAGGCCTGTGGTATCCACAGCTGTTTATCTGCCCCAGCATGACATCTGGTCGGAGATGCCCCTTGCAGATATCCATATGTGCATGAAGCTGAATGAAAGGCTGGGAACTTCCTGCGTTGACGGGATTCATAAAGCCGGATACTGGTTCGATTATGTGAATGATGATGTTCTGGACCACTGGGAGGATTATGAATATGATACCCTTCTTCTGATAGAATGTAACAGAATGCCGGTGTCCAGTATGAGAAAGCTCCGGGAGTTTGCCGGAAGCGGCAGGAAGGTTATTGCAGCAGAGAGACTTCCAGATCAGGCATGCGGGCTCCTTCATTATAAGGAGGACTGTGAGGAGTGCCGGGAGATTGCAAAGGCTCTGAAAAAGAGTACGGCAGTTGTGGTCACAGAAGATAAATATAAAAGTCTGACGGAAGCGCTCAGGAAGGTGAAAAGGCCGGATGTTGTCATCTGCAGCAACCCGGATGTAGTCGGATATGTACACAGAAGAACCGATGAGGAGGATCTCTATTTTGTCTCGAATGTATCGGAAAGGAAGTGTGAGGAGAGCATGATCTTTTCCGGGGAGACACACTGGTTCTGCGTGTTCGACCCGATGGACGGCAAAGAAAAGAAGGTAAAGGAATATCAGATCACTCCGGAGGGCGTCCGGGTCTGCCTGGATATAGAAGCATACCAGTCATTGCTCTTTGTATTTGGAAAGGATATGGAGGAGCCTGCTGTAGAGGAGCCGATGAAAAGTACACAAGAACTTTTGGATCTGTCCTTCGGCTGGCGCCTTACAGTGGCCAAGATCGGTGTGGAAAAGGAATATGAAAAGCTTTCCGGATGGGAGCAGGAGGAAGAACTTCGGTTCTATTCCGGTTCCGGCAGCTACAAGAAATTCATACAGGTGACAGAGGAGCAGTGGGACAGTTTAAACGAAGCTTCCCAGGTACTGCTCACCTTTGAACATATCGGAGAAACGGCGGAGATTCTTATCAATGAACGGCCGGCCGGTATTGTGATTAAGCATCCGTATGAGGCAGATATAACCGGATTTCTGCAAAAAGGGGCGAATAAGATAGAAGTCATTGCGACAAATCTGCTGATCAATCGTATGATCGACCCGGATTACCCGGAGAGGCTTGAGGAGGAGAAGGTGATCCCCCGGCGGCCTTATGAGACAGGAAGCCTTGGTCAGTGCAGAAAGGAACGGCTGTTTAACTGGCGGGAGAGGGAGATGGTAAAGGAGCCGTATCCGTCCGGCCTGTGGGGGGAGATTAAGATTATTTGCCGAAGATGATTGATTTCACAGAAAAGTAGAGACTATGCAAAACGATGCGGGGCCTGAACCATCGTGGTTCGGCCCCGCGCTGCAAAATGCGGATGACAGGACTTGAACCTGCACGGGATGCCCACTAGATCCTAAGTCTAGCGCGTCTGCCAGTTCCGCCACATCCGCATTTGAATTGCTTTATTAATATACAATATCGGCAGGGTGCTTGTCAACCGTTAATTTAACGGCTTGTCACGGCAATGAAAAGGGCTTATAATGAACTGTGATTGTAAAAACAGAAAGAAACAGAGAGAAAAAGGAGCCGAGATCTATGCTTGAGGTAAAGAATCTGACATTCGAAGTGAATGAAAACGGAATAAAGAGAAGGATTGTCAAGGATATCAGTTTTCAGGTGGCGGACGGAGAGATGCTTGTAATCACCGGACCAAACGGCGGCGGCAAATCTACACTTGCCAAAGTGCTGATGGGGATCGAGAAGAGCAGCGACGGGCAGATCCTTCTGGATGGAGAGGATATTACTTCCTACGATATTAACCACAGGGCAAACGCCGGGATCGGGTTTGCATTCCAGCAGCCCCCGAGGTTCAAGGGGATGACGGTACGGAGGCTTATGACGCTGTCGGCAGGCAGGGAGCTGACTCATGCACAGTGCTGCAGGATGCTGAGTATGGTAGGGCTCTGTGCACAGGAGTATGTGGACCGTGAGGTGGACGGCACTCTTTCCGGAGGCGAGATGAAACGTCTGGAGATAGCCACGGTGCTTGCAAAGCCCCATAAGCTGTGTATTTTCGATGAGCCGGAGGCAGGAATTGATCTGTGGAGTTTTTCTATGCTGGTGCAGCAGTTTGAGAAGATCCACCTGGAAAAGAAAGAAAGTCTGATTCTGATCTCCCACCAGGAGCGGATCATCCAGATGGCAGACCGTATCATGGTGATCGAGGACGGAAGGATTGCTTCTATCGGTTCAAGGGATGATGTACTTCCGGGATTATTTAAGGATGAGGGCTGTGCATGTCCGAACAGAGCATAGAAAAGAGGTGTACGATATGACAGAGTTAGACAGGATTACAGCGCGGATACTAGAGCAGATCAGCGGCGGCGAGTTCCGGCAGAAGGGAGCATTTAACCTGCGTCAGAACGGGACAGCTCTCTGCCATGGCGACAGTGAGCATGTAAAGATCCGGAAAAAAGAAGATAAGCAGGGCATAGACGTTTATATTGACGGGGATACCGACGGTGAGCAGGTACACATTCCGGTAGTGGTAAATGCTTCCGGCATGACGGATATTGTGTATAATGACTTTTATGTAGCAGAGGGGGCCAATGTCACCATTGTTGCAGGCTGCGGCATTCACAACAGCGGGTGCAATGAAAGCCGCCACGACGGCATCCATTCTTTCCATATAGCTAAGAGCGCTAATGTCCGCTACGAGGAAAAGCATTACGGCGAGGGAGAAGGAACCGGGGCAAAGGTGCTGAACCCGGTGACTAATATTTATCTGGAGGAAGATGCGGTCTTTACTCTGGATACCGCCCAAATCAAGGGAGTGGACTCCACAAAGAGGGAGACGAATATTACCATGGACAAAGGCGCAAAACTCTTTGTGACAGAGAAGCTGATGACCCACGATCATCAGACCGCAGTGTCTGATATGGAAGTACAGATGAATGGAGAGGACAGCTCCGCCCAGATCATATCAAGGTCGGTGGCCAAGGGGACGTCCACGCAGGTGTTCCACCCAAGGGCTGTGGGGAACTCCAAGTGCCACGCGCATGTTCAGTGTGATTCCATCATCATGGATCAGGCTCAGGTAAGTTCCATCCCGGAGATCAACGCAAAGCATCTGGATGCGGCGATCATCCATGAGGCGGCAATCGGAAGGATCAACGATGAACAGCTGATCAAGCTTCGGACACTGGGGATGACAGAGGAAGAGGCGGAGGGAGTTATTATAGATAATTTCCTGAATTAGTGCAAAAAAGAGATGATTGCAGAAAATTTCATACAATTAGGAAGATAAAGATGAAGATACCGTTTGGAAAAAGAATCAAGATCATGTCCCGGGCAATGCATATGGAACTCAGGGAGCACAGAAGCTCTTTTATCGTTTATATGGTTTTGCGCGTGCTTGTAATCCTGACTATGATACTCCAGTTTTTTAATAAAAATTATGAAAATGTATTCCTCTGTCTGCTGACACTGCTTTTGCTGATCGTGCCAAGTTTTATACAGGTCAGGATGAAGATCGAACTGCCTACCGCCCTTGAGATTACCATACTGGTATTTATATTTGCGGCGGAGATCCTGGGTGAGATCCAGTCTTATTATATTAAGGTGCCGGTGTGGGATACTGTACTGCATACACTGAATGGATTTTTGATGGCGGCCATTGGCTTTGCTCTTGTAGATATATTGAACCGGAGCAAGAAGGTTACGTTTCAGTTGTCTCCATTGTTTGTTGCTATCGTGGCCTTTTGTTTCTCTATGACCATCGGGGTGATCTGGGAGTTTTTTGAATTTGCCATGGATCAGTTTTTTGGTCTTGATATGCAGAAGGATACAGTTGTAAATGTGATAAATTCGGTGATGCTTGACCCTGCAGGCAGTAATATACCCGTATCTATAAAACACATTACAGATGTATCCGTAAATGGAGTGAGCCTGGGGCTTGGGGGCTATCTGGATATCGGGCTTATTGACACGATGAAGGATCTTCTTGTTAATTTTATCGGCGCGGTTGTCTTTTCTGTCATTGGATATTTTTATATTAAGAACAGAGGGAAAGGAAGATTTGCCAGAAAGTTTATACCGAGCCTTAAGTCAAAGGATGCGGATTTCCTTGAACAGGCGGAAGAAGAGGCAGAACATGATGATAGGGGCGCCGATCTTTGATATGGACGGGCTGCCGGCCGGTACCCGATCATGATTCCGGATCTGGTACGGCTGGCAGAAGAAATAATGTGACGTCCGTTATTCTGATTTTATTGCAGTTGTATTCTGAGACTGTTTTAACATCTGTCTTGTGGGAGCGGCAACAAGCAGAGAGTATATGATAAAGTACAAAAGGAACGTTGCGGCATAAATAGGAACGATATAGGCGTTAGCAGGGGTCTGGCTCACGGCGGCATCAAAAACAGCGGCAAATTTCGTGTAGCCGGATTCGCGTTTCCAGATGAAAAATTGGAACAATCCTGCAAGCAGCATCCCGAGCAGACCGGAACAGAATCCTTCCAGT
>CANSCI010000116.1 GCA_947645355.1 uncultured Dorea sp.
TGAATTTGCAGAGACTCTGATTGAAAAAAAGGCAGCATTTTCCGAGGTTGCTGCCGAACATCTTGATGAGATGATCAAGGAGACAGTGGAATGCTATCAGTACGCTCTGGAGGCATTCAAGGAGCAGAGCCATGAAAAGGCGCTGAAGGTTATTGAGAAGGAGACGATGGTAGATAATTATGAGATCAGCCTCCGAAGCCTTCATATGAAACGGCTTGCCAACAACCAGTGCAGCACGGAGGCGGGAGTAGTCTTCCTGGATGCGCTGGTATGTATTGAGCGTATCTCAGACCATGCAAGGAATATCGCAGAAGAAGTTCTGGCGGGAGCGTAAGCAGCGCCTGCAAGATCTGTAATGAGCCGCAGATGCGGCCGGGAAACCGGCTGCATCTGCGGCTCAGATATTTTCCGAAGCTTTTACGCAAGAGGAAGATACCGGTCTATATGCTCCTCATAGAACTGGTTTAACCATTCCAGCGCCTGGGCGAGACCTTCAGGGTTTTGCGGGAAGTCCTTAAAGGTCTTTAGTTCGTTGCTTGTTGCCTCAAAGCAGTAAGGCTCCGGGTAGGTGCATGCTTTGATCTTATTCTCTTCGGATTTTAGGAGATAACGCATTCCTTCATAGGAACCGGTGTAGGCCTCCTTTTTTAAAAATTGTACAGTCAGGCCAGGTGCGGTAAGCATATGGAATCCCCCTTTTTACTGTGCTCGTATTCTGATAATCTTAATCAGTACCTTGATGCCAATTTTAGCATAAGGATATTTTCCTCACAACTAATCTTAAGAAATTCTTTCGTTTTATTACAACAAATTTTTCAATATCTATGGTAGTATGTTAATATCGTGACAGGTGGTGAAAAATATGGAGCAAGTAATTCAGGTGAGAAACCTGTATAAACTTTATAAAGTAGGAGATGAAATCGTCAGGGCATTGGACGGGGTGGATTTTGACATTTATCAGGGAGAGTTCTGCGCCATTGTCGGTACTTCCGGGTCGGGAAAGTCCACGCTGCTGAATATGCTTGCAGGGCTTGAGAAGCCTACAAAGGGCAGTGTCGTGATCGGGAACAAGCATATTGAGCATCTGAATGAGGAGCAGCTGGTGGCATTTCGGAGGGATCATGTGGGTTTTATTTTCCAGTCCTTCCATCTGCTGGGAACTTTAAATGCAGTGGAAAATGTTGCCCTTCCGCTGAATTTTCGGGGTGAACCAAAGAAGCTCCGTTTGAAAAAGGCGGATCGTATGCTGGATCTTGTAGGGCTTAGAAAGCATAAGAGGCACATGCCTAATCAGATGTCCGGAGGGCAGCAGCAGAGAGTCGGTGTTGCAAGGGCGCTTGTGGTGGATCCTCAGATTATCTTTGCAGATGAACCTACGGGGAATCTGGATTCCCATACTTCTGAAGAAGTGATGCGGCTGATGCAGAAGGTAGTGCGGGAGCAAAATAAAACTCTGGTTATGGTTACCCATGACAATCATCTGGCAGCATATGCGGACAGAGTATTTCATATCAGTGACGGGAAGATTATCAGGATCGAGAAACAAAACAGAATGACGGAGGCAAGTAAGAATGAGTAGTTGGAGAAAAGTGATCAAAGGGATGACAGCAGTGGCGGCAGCTATGGTGTTGACGGTCGGAGGGATGAGTGTTCCTGTAAAGGCGGCGGATCCGGGCAGTGTGGAGATTACGACAGTGCCGGATAATAAGGTGTATACATACACTTATCAGAAAGCGCAGGATCTGGTGCTGAATGTTAAAAATGCGGGAACAAAGGATATTACAGATTTCCATATTGAGCCGGATCTTCAGGGTGATGATAGTTCTAAGTGGCCGTTTAAAACAGATTATCAAAAATATTCTGCTGAGATAGATAAACTGGAAGCCGGAAAAAGTAAACAGATAAAATTCAGTTTTACGGAGAGAGATAATATAGAAACAGGCCGTTATACTTTGTATTTCGCATATACATGCAAAGAAGACGGGGCTGATAAAGAGGGACAGATAAAAGTATACGTTAACACGACCCAGAAGCCGGAGGCGAAAGAGGATAACACGAATACACCAAATAATTCCGCCGGTTCCGACAGCAGTGCAGGCGGAGGCGGCATCAGCAACGGTGAGGCATCTTATTCTGGCGGAGGTGATATGGGAGGCGGATCCGGGGACGGCGGTTCGGGCGGAAATGGTTCTGTACCGCGTGTCATTGTGACTGGCTTTAGTACCAACCCGGAGATCGTAAAGGCAGGAAGTGACTTTACTCTGACAATTCATTTGAAAAACACATCGAAGAAGTCCAGGGTCAACAATATGCTGTTTGATCTGAACGCTCCGGTGGAGGGCTCAGACGAACAGACGACAGCGCCGGCATTTTTACCGTCCTCAGGATCAAGCGCCATTTACCTGGAAGGGATTAAGGCAAACGGGACGGCAGATATTTCCATCAATCTGAATGCGAAAGCGGATCTTTTACAGAAGCCGTACAGCGTGGAATTAAGTATGAAGTATGAGGATGCCGACTATAACGGGGTGGAGGCGTCTTCCAGCCTTTCCATTCCGGTGAAGCAGGATGCCAGGTTTGAATTCAGTGAAATCCAGGTCAATCCAGAGTCCATATCTGTGGATGAGGAAGCAAATGTGATGTGCAACCTCTATAATCTCGGACGTATTAAGCTGTATAATGTAAAGGCGGTTTTTGAAGGAGCCTGCATTGAAAGGGAAGAGGTATTTATCGGTAATGTTGATTCCGGCACGCAGGCATCCATTGATGCGATGCTGAAAGGAACAAAAGAGACCGGCGGGCCTGCGACAGTAAAAATGATTATGAGTTATGAAAATGAAGAGGGCGAAATATTTACGGAGGAGAAGGAAATCACCCTTGAAGTGGCACAGGCAGAAGAAGAGATTATGGATGAGATGCCCATGGAGGGAGAAGAGGGAGGAAAGTCTTTTCCCCTGCTGGCCATAGCAGCCGCAGTAGTTGCTGCAGCGGCAGCCGTCAGTGTTATCCTGGTAAGAAGAAAGAAGCGAAAGGGTATGAGTGAAGAGGAGGACTTACTGAATGAACTGGATAGAACTTCTGAGGATGAGCAGCAGTAATCTGCGGAGAAGGAAGCTGCGGACATTCCTGACTGTTCTTGGAGTTGTGATCGGTACTGCGTCTATCGTGGTCATGATTTCCCTGGGACTTGGTATGCAGCAGGCAATGTATCAGGAGATTGAGCAGTATGGAGGAATGACGACCATTAAGGTGTCCGGTGCAGGCGGGGATGGTTCTATGATGTATTATGGGCCTGGCGCCGGAGAACAGGAGGAATCAGAAGAGTATGTAGATGATGCGTGCATTTCTGATCTTGAAAAGCTGGAATATGTGCTGAATGTTGAACCGGTGTATTCTATGGATGTCCTGGCCTTAAAAGGGTCGTATGAAGGCTATCTCAGTGTGTTGGCAATGCGGCCGGAAGCTTTAAAAGAGAGAAATATAGAACTGTCTCAGGGGAGACTTCCCAAAAAGGGCAGCGGGCAGCTTGAAATGGTTTACGGCAATCAGATCATTACCAGTTTTTCAGAAAAGGGAACTGGAGATTCATATTGGACCAATGGTGAACTCCCGGATATAGACCTTGCAAAAGATTCCTTGTTTCTGATTATGGATCAGGACAGATATTATAATAGCCAGGATACGTCGCCTCTGGATGCCCAGGTTGGAGATCCCGGAAATGGAGATACAAACGCGGAGGATGCAAAACCGGTGCAGAAGCATGTAGTCCGTGCCTGCGGCCTTGTGGCCGGCGGGGTTGACGATTATAATTCCAACTGTTATTATGCTTTTTGCGATCTCGATACATTAAAGAAGGTGCTTACAAAGGAGTTTGCCGGAAGAGTCATTCCGGGTCAGCCGCAGACGAAGAGCGGGAAACCTTTGAAGGAATTCTGTTATACCTATGCACAGGTAAAGGTGGACGATGCAGATCATGTCACCGCAGTGACAAATAAGATTAAAGAAATGGGATACAATGTAGAGACGAATGCCGAGTATATGGAGAGCATGGAGCGCCAGATGGCAATTATCCAGGCAGTGCTGGGAGGCATCGGGGCAGTTTCACTGTTTGTAGCTGCGATCGGGATAGCCAATACAATGATGATGTCCATCTATGAGAGGACGAAAGAGATCGGTGTCATGAAGGTGTTGGGATGCAGCCTTAAGAATATACGCGGGATGTTCCTTATGGAGGCAGGCTTCATCGGAGTGATCGGCGGAGTGATCGGCAATATACTGAGTTTTTTGATGTCTGCTGCGATCAATTTCCTGGCGGGCAGTTCACAGATGCTTATGGACGGCGCCGATATATCATATATTCCATTGTGGCTGATGCTGGCATCCATTGGGTTTGCCATGCTGGTCGGTATTCTTGCCGGGTATTTCCCCGCAAAGCGTGCCATGAAGCTCAGCCCTCTGGAGGCAATACGCAATAATTGAGGTTATTCAGTATACAGGCGTATGTCTGTTATGCCTGTATACTGAATGAAAATGTTAACTGTCTTTCTTTAGATTACTCTTCTATAATATGGATTTCCAGGTAATCAAAATCAATAGAGTCTACAAAATTGTCTTGATAAAATCTTGTCTTATCGTGTCTTTTGAATTCTTCAATTGTGGAATCAAGCCAGATGGGCTTGCTTAAGTCAAATTCATAGCAGACGGCGTCCAGGGCGTGGAAGATCTTGTGAGTCCTGGTATCCTGTGAATCGTCGCAGATGACTGTGTCGCGCAGCATCCGGTTGTCTTTGAATTCTTTTGCCCATAATCGAAACATTGTATTTCCCCTCTGCTAAATTATAATGTAAAAAGTATATCTGGTTTTACAGGAAATGTAAAGTCCGGATGTAAAGTCCTAATGGAACTGCTTATTGACTTCCCAGTGAGGTTGTGTTAGAATTTGTCAAGTGACAAGACAGATGTAAATATACATGACAATATGACTGTCAATAAGGAGAAGATATGATGGAAAAATTGAAAAAAGCATTGGACAGGATATTTATTGAGGGGCTCAGCGCCATGGCTCAGGGATTGTTTGCCACTCTCATTATCGGAACGATTATCCAGCAGATCGGCAATCTGATCCCGGGAGTTGTGGGAGAGATGACATTTGCGGCCGGGAAGGTGGCGGCTTCGCTTACCGGGGCAGGTATCGGGGCAGCGGTGGCATATAAGTTTAAAGAAAGCCCGCTGGTGGTTGTATCGGCGGCTACGGCGGGCATGGCAGGGGCCTTTGCGGGCAATCTGCTTGCAGGGACAGTACTGGTGGAAGGCACTATGGTATATGCAGGACCCGGAGAACCACTGGGAGCGTTTATTGCTGCCTACGTGGGGATATTCTTCGGACATCTGGTATCAGGGAGGACGAAGGTGGATATTCTGGTAACTCCGCTTGCTGTAATAGGAAGCGGGGCGGCAGTCGGACTGCTCCTTGGGCCGCCGATCTCAAAATTTATGGCCTGGCTCGGCTCTATCATCAACTGGGGAACGGAGCAGCAGCCATTTTTGATGGGGATTATCGTATCGGTACTGATGGGTATGATATTAACACTCCCGATCAGTTCGGCCGCCCTCGGCATTATTCTGAATTTGTCCGGCCTTGCGGCAGGGGCAGCTACAGTAGGGTGCTGCTGTAATATGGTAGGATTTGCCGTTGCCAGCTACAGGGAGAATAAGGTTGGAGGGCTTTTGGCACAGGGGGTGGGCACGTCTATGCTGCAGGTTCCGAATATTGTGAGAAAGCCGCTTATCTGGCTCCCGGCCATCCTGTCCAGCGCAATTTTAGGACCTGTGGGGACTATGGTATTACATATGACAAGCAATGCCACGGGCTCCGGCATGGGGACAGCCGGCCTGGTGGGGCAGATCATGACATGGCAGACGATGATACAGACAGAAGACGCAGCAGTTGTGCTGGTTAAGATCCTTGTGATCCAGATCATACTTCCGGCACTGGTGACGTTGGGGATCAGTGAATTTATGCGCAAAAAAGAATGGATTAAATTTGGTGATATGAAGCTGGAAATGTGATATAATATAAAGATGACAATGTGAACGGACGAAATACACATTGCAGAAAACAGCACAGAATGCGGAGGTATCACATGACAGGCACTGGGAGAATTCATATATATTACGGACATGGAAAGGGAAAGACTACTGCAGCAGTGGGGCAGGTGATCCGTGCGGCGGGAAGTGGTTTTAAAGTGCTTGTCTTCCAATTCCTGAAAGATAATTCTTCCAGTGAGCGCAGGGTACTGGAGCAGATCCCTAATATTACCTGCCTGCCGGGCAGGGAGAAGGTAAAGTTTTACAACCAGATGAATGTGGATGAACGGACAGAGATGAAGCATTATAATACTAAGGCGTTGGATGAGATCGTTAAGTTCTGCAGCCCGTTTGACATCCTTCTGCTGGATGAAGTCTTGTGTGCCGTGAAGCTTAACCTGCTGAGTGAAGATAAATTAATGTGTTTTCTGGAACAGAAGCCCCGCGGCCTGGAGATTATTATGACCGGGCATGAGGTGTCGGACAGGATGATACAGATTGCGGATTACGTCACAGAGATGAAGAAAGTAAAGCACCCTTATGATAAGGGACAGTCGGCCCGGGAGGGAATTGAGTTTTAGGAGTGTCCCGGATATTTCTTAAATAAATGTTAAAAAGCATACATTTTCATTCTGATTATGGTATACTATGAAAAGTACGCGACGACTCTTTCGCTGCGAGAGGAGAGATGCCATGATGGAGAATGCGATCAAGAATTATGAGGATGTCGACAGCTGGAAGACTATCATGTTTCTTTATAATGCGGCTCTCAAGGAAGTTGGGACTAAGCTTGAGATATTGAATGATGAGTTCCAGCATGTACATCAGTATAATCCAATTGAACACATTAAGACAAGAGTCAAGACGCCGGAGAGTATTGTAAAAAAAATCAGGCGCTATGGGTATGAAACATCTATTGAGAATATGGTGAAGTATATCAATGATATAGCAGGCGTAAGACTAATCTGCTCGTTTACATCCGATATTTACCGGCTGGCAGAGATGATCGGCAACCAGAGCGATCTTAAGGTGCTGTCAATCAAAGATTATATTAAGAACCCAAAAGCGAGCGGGTATAAAAGCTATCATATGCTGGTGGCTGTCCCTATTTTCTTGTCGGACAGTGTTGTAGAGACCAAGGTTGAGATCCAGATACGGACGATTGCGATGGATTTCTGGGCGAGTCTGGAGCATAAGATCTATTATAAATTCGAGGGCAATGCTCCTGACTATATCAGTAAGGATCTCAGGGAGTGCGCCCAGATGGTATCTACGTTGGATGAGAAGATGCTGACTCTGAATGAGGCAATTAAGAAATGCCTTGAGGAGCAGGAAGAATTAGAGGCGAATGAGGCAAAAAAATAATATACGGCAGGTTCTTGCCTGCCGGCAGTGGAGATGCTGCCGGCGGGCAACTGTTTTTGTTAAGGAGAAATGATATGAAGTATGACAATATAAAGACAGCTGTTTTCATAAGCCGTCCCAATCGTTTTACTGCACACGTGATGATTGATGGCAGAGAAGAGACAGTCCATGTAAAGAATACAGGCCGCTGCGCAGAGCTTTTGAGGCCGGGGGCAGCCGTATATGTGCAGGAGAGCAGCAATCCTGACCGAAAGACAAGATGGGATCTGATTGCAGTGGAAAAAGGGAACCGGCTCATTAACATAGACTCTCAGATTCCAAATCAGGCAGTGAAGGAAT
>CANSCI010000117.1 GCA_947645355.1 uncultured Dorea sp.
TCGCGTGGGCCAATGCGGAAAAAATGCGTCCGGAGGTTCCTCGTGTAGCCTTCATGCCGCGGCCTACGACCGCGATCAGTGCAAGATCGGATTCAAGTTCCAGAAAATCCGGTTCTACTGCGCGGTGGATGCCTGCAATTACCCGCTGTTCCTTCTCTTCAAATTCATCCTGGTGTACAAAGATTGTCATTGTATCAATCCCAGAAGGCATATGTTCAATGGAAATCTGGTTTTCCTCGAACACCTCCAGCACCTTCTTGCAGAATCCGATCTCAGAATTCATCATTGCCTTTTCGACAGTAATAGAAGCAAAATCCTTTTTCCCCGCAATCCCGGTAATGATAAATCTCGGCTTCTGGCAGGTAGCTTCTACGATCAGAGTGCCTTTATCCTCCGGCAAATTGGTATTGCGGATGTTGATCGGTATTCCTTCTTTCCGGACCGGAAATATGGCATCCTCATGAAGGACTGTCGCGCCCATATAAGAAAGTTCCCGAAGCTCCCGGTATGTAATCACGTCAATCGGCTTTGGATTTTTGATGACACCAGGATCGGCAATCAAAAAACCTGACACATCCGTCCAGTTCTCATACATATCTGCATGGACAGCCTTTGCCACAATAGAACCGGTAATGTCAGAGCCTCCTCTTGAAAATGTCTTTACCTTCCCGTCCGGCATAGAACCATAAAACCCGGGAATTACAGCACGCTCCACAGCCGCAAGCCGATCCGACAGGGCCGCATTGGTCTTCCCGTCATCAAAATTTCCTTCGGCATCAAACAGGATCACTTCTGCGGCATCTATAAACTCATATCCCAGATATGCCGCCATGATCTTCCCGTTTAAATATTCTCCACGGGAAGCCGCATAATCCCGGCCGATCTTCCTGCTGAAATTTTCATAGATCACCTTGAACTCTTCCTCTAGCGAAAGATTAAGAGAAAGTTCGTCAATAATAGACTGATACCGCTCTTTGATCTTTTCAAAAAGCGTGTCAAAATTCTCCTGGTGCTCGTCACGTTCATCATCATTGTCATCATGCGCCAGGATGGCCTGCCCATAACAACTGTACAACATATCCGTGACCTTTGTATCCTTTGGCGTGCGTTTCCCCGGGGCCGACGGTATCACATAGCGCCGTGCACTGTCCTTGCGGATGATCTTTCCGGCCTTTTGAAACTGTTTGGCACTTGCAAGGGAACTCCCGCCAAATTTTACAACTTTATTCATCATCGTGCAATCCTCCAAACTGCCTTTTCTTTCGTCTTTTTTATCTTACTCTATTTTTGCATCATCTGCAACGGAATATCTTTATGAAATACAACGCCGTGAACGCCAAATGCTTCAAAGGCTTCTACATTTTCTTTGCGGTCGTCAAAGAAAAGCGCCCTCCTGGGATTGATTTTGTAACGTTCCAGAAGCAGCTGATAGATCTGGGCATCCGGTTTCATGCATTTTTCCTGCCACGAAAAAATCCCCCCGTCAAATCCTTCAAGAAAAGATAAGCGGTCCCTGGACTGACGATACATTTCCTTAGAATAATTTGATAAAAAATACAATTTGACCCCACGCTCTCTGAACCAGGAAAACCATTCCTCCAGAAAATCATAGGGAACAATGGATGCACCAAAGCCTGAAAACACCTTGCGGATGACGTCTTCATACTCCGGATCATTTTCAATAAAAAGTTTCAGCCACTCTTCTGTCGTGATCCTCCCGATATCTCCCTGATCCCAGTCGTCGCTGCGGAACATAGCATCTGCGACATGTTCATAAGTAACAGAATCAAAATCCAAAGATTTTAAGTAAGACTCCCACGCGAAATCAATCAATACGTTGCCGATATCAAAGACAGCAGCATCTATTTTCTTTGTCAGAAACTCTTCTTTCAGGAAGGGGTAATTTTCATATAATTTCATATCATTCTCCTTATCTATAAAATCTGCGCACCAAGACTATCCAGCGGGACAAATAGCTGTTCCGGGGAAATCTCTTTCCCCCGGGGAAGCTTTGGATTCCTGGCATATACCTCTGTCCTGTGGAAATGGAGCGGCACTTGCTCCGGATCCATGCCGGAATATCGCAAAAATGTATCCATGACCAGATCCGGCTTTAAATTCTCTTCACTTCCGGCCGCCAGCAATAATTCTATTTTCTCGCCGGACACATACATTTTATGGATCATCGGCCGGATATCTACTTCCCGTTCACTTCTTTTGGTCTTTTTTAATACCATAATCCGAGGCTCAAGAAGAAACTTCTGAATCTGTTTTCCACATTCCGGCGGTAAATTTGCCTCTTTATCCACAGACTTTGCAGATTCTAAAAAGCTGACTTCATATCCTGCCGCCGCAACGATGGTCATGCCGCTGTTTTTTTTATCCTCCGGAATCTCTAAAAAACTTAAGATATCCATCCCTTCCACCATCACTTTATTTAACTGTTCTACTGCCTGGCGGGAGGAAATAGGTTCTTTAAGCTCAATATCCAGATATTCGCCGTCACTGGTCACACCTACGCCCAGGGGCTGCGCGAATGACATAATCATATGCGGGCTGTACCCACCGGTAAATGCAATCGGAATCTCTGCACGGCGCATGGCCTTCTGAAAAAAACGCATAACATCCAGATGGCCGATAAAACGCATAACACCGTATTTTCGGAACTTAATTCTTGCCTTCAATGCAGACACCTCCTTTGTATTTCCCTGCCCCGCAGCCCGAGCATTGCTGCCGGCAGTTTGGGGTTGCCTCCGCCTTCATGGCACGCTCCCATTCGCTTCTCAAAAACTGCTTTGTCACTCCGATATCGATGAAATCCCACGGGAACAACTCGTCTGCCGTTCTCTCCCGCTCATTGTAAAATGCAAGATCAATGCCGGCATTTTCAAATGCTTTCATCCACTTTTCATTGTCAAATACATCGCTCCAGGCATCATAGATGCACCCCATACGGTAAGCTTCTTCGATCACTTTGCCGACGCGCCGGTCTCCTCTTGCTAATACCCCCTCTAAAACAGTTACCTCTGCATCGTGCCAGGAATATTTCAGGCTTTTTCTGTTTAACTGTTCGTTAAAGGCATGTTTCACTGTAGCCGCACGGGCTATATATTCCTCATTGGTGTACATCCTCGCCCACTGGAAGGGGGTAAACGGTTTGGGAATAAAAAAGGAAGTGCTTGTCGTGATCTGACATTTCCCGTTTCTCTGATCCTTCGGAATCTCATAATATCGTCTGGCGATCTGATCTGCAAGCTTTGGAATTGCTTTCCTGTCTTCCTCCGTCTCTGTAGGAAGGCCCAGCATAAAGTAAAGCTTTACTTTATTCCATCCGCCCTCAAAGGCCTGTCCGGCGCCGGACAGAATGTCCTCCTCTGTCAAACCTTTGTTGATGACATCTCTCAGTCGCTGGGAACCGGCCTCCGGCGCAAAGGTCAGGCTGCTCTTGCGGATATCCTGAACTTTTCCCATAACATCCAGGGAAAAAGCGTCAATCCTTAAAGACGGGAGGGATATATTAATTCCCTTCCCCTGAAATTCATCAATCAAATATGTGACCAGTTCTTTTAGCCTGCGATAGTCGCTGGAACTTAAAGAGCTTAAGGAGATTTCTTCGTGCCCGGTATTTCTAAGCATCTGGCACGCATATTTTTTCAGTACATCTACATCCCGCTCCCGGGTGGGCCGGTAAAGCATTCCGGCCTGGCAGAAACGGCAGCCCCGGATGCATCCTCTCTGAATCTCTAATACACAGCGATCCTGGGTCACCTTAATAAATGGAACGACAGGAGCCTCCGGATAATACGTGGATGTCACATCGGAAACCATCTGTTTCCTGACCGCAGCCGGGACATTTTCATGATTGGGAGTAAATGAGGCAAGTGTACCGTCCTCGTGATAATGTGCATCATAAAAAGCAGGTATATAGATTCCCTCTACCTGCGCGGCTTTTTCAAGGTAGTTCTCTCTGGAACCACCATTTTTTTTGTTTTCTTTGTAAAGATCCAGAAGCTGGCCGTATACCGTCTCTCCTTCTCCGATATAGAAAAGGTCAAAAAACTCTGCCAGAGGTTCCGGATTGTAGGCACAAGGCCCCCCTCCGATCACGATAGGATGCGCTTCTGTGCGGTCACAGGCTTTCAATGGGATCTGGCTTAAATCCAGTACCTGCAGAATGTTTGTGTAGCACATCTCATACTGGAGGGTAATTCCCAGAAAGTCAAAATCCCGGATGGGATCCTGGGATTCCAGGGCAAAAAGGGGGATCTTCTCCTCCCTCATCACTTTATCAAGGTCCAGCCACGGAGAATAGACTCTTTCGCACCATACATCCTCCCTCCGGTTGAACATATCGTACAGGATCTGGATGCCCAAGTGGGACATGCCGATCTCATACACATCCGGGAAACACATGGCGAAGCGGATATCCACTTTTTCCAGGTCTTTCATGACGCTGTTGACCTCGTTCCCGATGTAGCGGGCAGGCTTCTCGATTTTTAGTAATATTTCATCATTTAAGGCTAGTTTTCTCATAGGTTTCCTTTCGGTTTTTGTATAGATTTTACAATTTTTCATGATCTGTTTTCCCTGCAGGTATCGTGGAAAATACCTGTATTTTAGGACTGGATTTGCAGTGTATATTCGCGAATATTTATACATTCAAGGTGGAAAACAGGGCTTTGATCGCAAAATATTTTCAGCCCATGCTCTGCACCACTATATGAAATCGCGTATAATTATTCAGCATTATGCAATACTATCCGGCATTTCCATGGGAAAACAAGCGGTATTTATTAAAACGTAAGTTGTCAATATTATATACATTTTAAGGAAGAACTTCAAGCAAATATCCTTCATCTATTGGAATGATTTCAATTTCTTTTCCGCCGGGATCGTGGCATAACGTTCAACATATAAATAGAGCATTACGGAAATTTGCTGGAGTGTGTGTCCGGTACATCGTATTCCCTATGGTTTCTTTCTCCATATCCTCTACATCTTCCACCTTTAATTTTTTCTGGAAAATCCTCCTGCTGACCGGATGCCCCGGCCTGTACTTATAGATCAGCTTCGCCTCCGTCACGTCCACTCCACAGAGGATAGCAATCAGCAGGCAGTAATAGCCGCTGTCTTCATTCCAAATCGACATCGCACACCTCCTTTACGGATGACCGTGCCGGCATATCCTCTGGTTACAGACAGACAAACTTTGGTTTTGGAAAAATCTCACTGCAAATGCTCATCAAGCATACGGACAATCTCATCCATATTTTTATGCTTTAATTCCTCCAGCAAAAGATCCAGGCTGAATACACTGGAAAGCCTGCACACCTTCCTTATGCTGCTTTTTCCTGTGCCTTTACTACTACTTCCATCAGATACTGATATCCAGGCGGATATCAATACAAAAAAAGAAGGAGACTCTCCCCCTCTTTCTGTACAGACAATCATTCTTTTTCTGTTATCCGCCGATTCCTTTTTCTATTTCTGGTGTCCTATATCTGGATTAGCATGCTCCTCCTTCCTCTTTATTTACTGGATCATCCTAAAACGCAAAATCTGAATCTTTGATGTCTTTCTGTCTTTTATCAGGCTAAGCCTTAAATTTATCTTCCAGTCATCTTCTGGAACAAATACGCTTACTGCTGCATTTTAAGAATACTCATGCACAAAAATCTAATCCATTTATACTGTAACCACAATATATTGCCACGGGGAAGTTGTTTATATCTATATATTGTATTCTCCACTTTGTTCGTTCCTTTCGGTTTTCCAAACCGCACGATCATATGCAACACGGGTTTTGGGATCAAACAGGACAAATCGCACAATGTCAATCTTATCCATATGCTCCATACAGAACTTTCGGACTATTCTGACTGCCACGAGCGAAGCCTCCTCCACCGGATATCCGTACACCCCTGTCGAAATAGAAGGAAATGCGATTGTCCGGATTCCATGTTCCACTGCAGCCTTAAGGGAATTCCAATACGCATTTTCAAGAAGCTGTTTTTCCCCGCTCTGTCCGTCATGCCAGACAGGTCCTACCGTATGGACCACATATCTGCAGGGCAGACGGTATGCCCCGGTAATCTTTGCCTCTCCTGTTCGGCATCCATGAAGCGTCCGGCATTCAGCCAAAAGTTCAGGTCCGGCAGCACGGTGGATCGCCCCATCCACGCCTCCGCCGCCAAGCAGGCTGTTGTTCGCAGCATTTACGATTGCTTCCAAATCATCTACCTTTGTAATATCACCCTGAACTGTCTGTATCCGATATCCCATAACTATATCACCTTTCCAGAAAGATGGTCCATTTCATGCTGCGCAATCTGCGCGGGCCAGTCTTTCAGCTTTATTTTCTGTTTTTTCCAGTTGAAATCTAAGTATTCCACTTCAATTTCCTGATAACGGGTTGTCTTACGAGCCCCGTCAAGGGACAGGCAGCCTTCCTCCGTTTCATAAAGCCCGCTTCCCCTAACCAGCACCGGATTAAACATCACGATGTCGATGGCCCCCATATTTACAATGATGATATTTTTCTTCACGCCGATCATATTGGCGGCCATGCCGACACACCGGTCACGGTTGGCGCGTAAAGTATCTAACAGATCCCGTCCTACCTGCAGGTCCTCCTTCATTGCCGGTTCTGATTTCTGCCCCAGAAAGAACACATCCCTTACAATCTGTTTTACCATGATCCCTTATCCTCTTTTAATCTTCAGATGAAACATATATAAGAATCTATATGCCCTACATCCAGTCCCTGACTTCTTCCTCTGTCATACCGTTCGCATTTAACGGCTTATGCCATCTGGTCTCCGGATATGCTTTCTTCAGCTTAACAGCAAGCTTCACCGGCTTTGTCGATCCGCTTGTGGTAAATACAGCCGCATGTTTCCCGTTTAAGTTCAAGGCATCCAACAGCGTCAGGACTACATTTGGCGCGGTTCCGCACCACACCGGGAACCCGATCAGGATGCGGTCATATTTTTGTATGTCCGGCAGTTCCATTGCCAGCGCCGGGCGCGCTTTTTTTAAGATCTCTTTCATCGATGTCCATACCGTCTTTACATAGGACATCTCATAAGGTCTTTCCGGCTTAATTTCCACCAGGTCGGCCTTCTTGATCTCCGCGATTTTTTCAGCGGCTGCCCTGGTCGTCCCTGTCTGGGAAAAATAAATCACTAATGTACTCATATCAAAATCTCCTTCCACATTTTGGACAGTACTCAAACTCCTCCTTCGTCTCAAATCCGCAGTTGCTGCATCGTTTGAACCTGCCCCGGTATCCTGCCTGCACCTGCGTCAGATGTTCCGGCAGTATTTCTATATTTTCTCCCCTTGCGATCCGTTTCCCAATCTCCGGCACAAGAGAATACACGGTATTGCAGCAGGTACTCTGTACAAAATACTGCCTGTTCCATTTCAAACCGGGAATAAAAAACAGCGACAGGCACATATAAGTCATGTATACCTGATATCTGCCATAGGAACCGCAATGCTCACAGACAATCATCTGGTCATAGTTAAAATTTTTTCTTCCCTGAGTAATTCCCATGATAAAAAACATCCGAACGCCTCTCCCCATCCGTTTATAGCTCCTATTATAAGTTTCCCTTATGAAAAATGGTCAATCCCTTTCAGGGAAACTGAAATAACCGGATATTTCCCCATATATTCCTCACAGAGCGCAGTTTCCTTTGAAATATCCAGCCCGTCAAAAATA
>CANSCI010000118.1 GCA_947645355.1 uncultured Dorea sp.
TGAGGGCAATTCTGCAACCATTGAGGGGGTCCGCAAATTTTCAGGCGCGCGGGTCAGCGCTCCCGATCTTCGTGCAGGAGCGGCACTTTGTATTGCAGGCCTTGCGACAGACGGGATTACGATTGTGGACGATATTGTGTATATCCAGAGGGGATATGAGAGGTTTGAGGAAAAGCTCCGCAGTATCGGGGCATTGATAGAGAAAGTGGAGACGGAAAAGGAGATTCAGAAGTTTCGGTTGAAGGTGGGATAAGAGTTAGTGCACGAATCAATACCTTGACGGACGCAGTCCGCCCGTTCCGCGGGGACACGTATTATGGGATGTCCTTTGGGTATAAGAGCCTGGGATGTAAATGGATAGCCATTTGCATCCCGGGCTCTAACAGATTCGGCACGGATTTTCGGAGGAAGAGGTATGGATGGAAAGCGGATGAGGAATAGGTATGTTATTTTGGGGATTGCGGCCTGTGTGAATTTTGTGCATGGGAATCCTTATATCTGGACGGTGTTTCAGCCTTATGTACGGGAAGAGTTCGGGGTGTCTGTGGCGGCGTCGAGCCAGCCGTTTACGTTTATTATAGGAATCTTTGCGGTGGGGAATATGATTGGAGGATATCTGCAGCACCGGTTGGGGGCCAAGCGGACGATCCTACTGGGGAGCTATGTGATGTGTGCGGGGTTTCTTCTGGCGGCAATGGCTCCGTATGAGATGCCGTGGCTGATATCGGCTGGGTACGGGGTGATCGGCGGCCTGGGGTCAGGATGCGCGTTCAGTCTTCTTGTTGCGGTGCCGCAGGCATGGTTTCCGGAGAGGAAGGGGCTGGTGACGGGCATTACGATCGGCGTTGTGGGTATATCAGGTGTGGTTATGAACCCGCTGTGCGATTACATACTGGCGGCAAGGGGGTATCGGTTTGCCATGCTTACGGTGACAGGAATCTATGCGGTGCTTTGCCTGGGGGCGGTTTTTATCGCGGAAGCTCCGGAGAAGCCCTGTGAAGCGGGGAAACAGCGAAAGGCTTCTTTAGGGGGCTGTGAGCAGGATGAGGCTTTGGAAGCGGCACTGCGGCAGGAAAAGGAGATTTTGGCCGGGGACAGGCAGTATACAACGAGGGAGATGATGAGGACAAAGACCTTCTATCTGATCTGTGCGATAATGGCGCTGGCGGTTCCGGCGTATGTTCTTGTCAATCCGCTGATGAAATCCCTCGGGATGGAGCGGGGGCTCACCGGGAGCCAGGCTCTTGCGGGTGTGGTGGCCGCATCCTTTGCCAATATCATCGGCCGGTTTGCCATGCCCTGGCTGTCGGACCGGACGGGGTGCCGGGCGGTTATACAGGTGATGTATGGAGCCGCAATGGTGTCCGTTCTTGGACTTACCGCGGCGCGGGGCGGATGGTTTGTCATCTTTATCTCGGTGGTCTGTCTGGTGTACGGAGGTGTTGTCAGCGTGTTTCCGGTGTTGGTGTCGAATTATTTCGGAATGAAGTACCAGGGGATGAATTATGGAGCAGTCATGCTGGGGTACGGCGTGGTATCCATACTGTGCCCGTATCTTCTGGAGGCGGCCGGGCAGCAGTTGTCCTTTGTGATCGCAGGCGCAGCGTGCGGGATCGGGATGCTGGGGATGGGGTTTTTGAAGAAGTGAACAGCGCAAAAAAGAAGAAATGCATTGCAGGAGAGCCGGTGAGAGGCTTACAGCAATGCATTTTTGCATCTTACAATTCTTTTACACTGGAGCGCTTAATAAGTTCCGGGTAAAATACAACTTTTTTTGCACTGGAGCGCTGTCCGGATATGCGTTCTGCCAATGTATTCAGGGACTCATACCCAAGCTGGAAGGGGTGAACGTCAATGGTGGACAGCGGAGGTGTAGAGTATTGTGTCGGATAGGATCCGTCATGTGCCAGGATGGAGATCTGCCCAGGTACCGGTATTCCGGCTTCATGGAGTGCACGCAGGGCCCCCAGGGCAATCGGGTCATTGGCGCAGAATATGGCCGTCGGCATCTCTTCGTTCTGCGTGATCCATTCCTGCATTGTAATATAGCCGCGCTCCACCCGGTCCTTCCCATGCTCGCTTTCTTTCACCCATTCCGGCCTGAAGCATTTGGCCTGTGACATAATTTCTACAAATTTTTCCTTTCTTGAGGTGAACCGGTCGGTTCCGGGAGCCTCCCGGATCCCAAGATAACCGATCTTTGTGTGTCCGCTTTTAAACAGATAATCCAGGGCAATCTGAACAGATACAGAATTACTGTGAGTAATATGGTCAATTTTTTCCGGATAATAGGAAATAATACCAACAGATACCATCGGCAGTCCGTCGTATTTTTCCAGGATGCGGTCAAAGTCGGACTTTAGATAATTCCCGACAATAATGATTCCCTGTGTATTTACGTTGTGCTCTTCGAGGGCCTCCAGAGTGGCGAACGTACAGGTGATCCCGTTCTGGGCGCAGGCATCTTCGATCCCTGTCCGTACAGAAAAATAATAAGCAGAATCGATCTGGTTCCGAAAAGTCTGCTGCTTATGTATTACCGTTATGATCTGTTCAGGTTTTCGGTAATCTGTTTTCTTTGTTTTCATTTTGTAGCCGACTTTTTCTGCTTCCATGAAGATCTTTGCACGGGTTTCAGATTGTATGGAAAGAGTTTCGTCATTTCTTAATGCCCTTGAGACAGTTGCAGAAGAAAGTCCCAGGTTCGCCGCGATTTCTTTAATTGTTGCCATAGCTTTGCACAGACAAATGCAAATGTCTGTGTCGGCCTCCTTCCGGAGGAGCGGAACCTTGGCTTTGTATTTCAGAGCTATGCGCTTTTCCCGAGTATGAACGTATATGAAAATATCGCATTTGGACTGAGGGCCCACAGAGTCAATAAAAAGGTGATTGCGGAAAAGGTAAAAAATGTTGCCGAGAGGACAGGGATCACCGAGCATCTGACGAAGAAGGTGTCCGACCTTTCAGGCGGGCAGCAGCAGAGGATCGCCATTGCCCGCGCCCTTGTGCTGGAGCCGCGCATCCTGCTGATGGATGAGCCGTTGTCTAATCTTGACGCCAAGCTTCGTGTCACTATGCGTGAGGAGATCAAAAGGCTTCAGAAGGAGCTTGGAATCACAACGATATATGTTACCCACGATCAGGAGGAGGCTATGGCGATCTCGGATCGGATCGCTGTGTTCAACAAGGGCTGTATCGAGCAGATCGGGACGCCCAGAGAGATCTACGATCATCCGGGGACGGAGTTTGTGGCAAAATTCATCGGGGATATTAACCCTATTTCCGGAGAACTGGAAGCAAAGGTAAAGGCAAACTATCCGGCAGAAGAAGGCGCTGCTTTTTATATCCGGCCGCAGAAGATCCGGGTCGGGGGTCCGCAAGGCCGTCTGCCGGAAGAGGCTGATGTGGCTGCAAAGGCTGTTGTGGAGGAATTCGAGTTTCAGGGGACATACTCCAAGGTGAAAATGGCGCTGGAGGACGGCTCGAGACTGTTCAGTCTGTGCTTTGACAACAGCAGCTTCTGCATAGGCGACAAGGTCATGGTGGCATTTAACAGTAAGGATATCTTATGTTTTGGAGGAAAAACACATGAGTAACAGGAAGCTGTTTCAGAGAATCTTATACGCAGCGCTGTTTGTCGTGATCGGGTGGTTTATCCTGGCTTTCATCATTATGCCGGTTGTGGGCGTGGTAAAAGAGATCTTTTTTGCGGACGGCAGATTTGGCGTCGAAGTTATCCGGAAACTGGCCGGATCAGGGCGCGTTGTCACATCGCTGAAAAATACTTATGTGATGGCTGCCTGTACCGTGGTCACGGTTACGGTAATCGGCATTTTCCAGATCCTTATTACGGAATACCTGGATATTAAAGGCTCTAGGTTTCTTGATGCAGTATTTCACACACCGCTGCTCTATGGAGGGATCTCACTTGTGACGGGATATAATTATGTGTACTCCTCCCATGGGTTCATCACGAAGGCACTGGTGGAAGTATTCCCGAATATGGATCCGAATTGGTTTACAGGATTTACAGGTATTTTATTTGTACATAGCTTTTCTATGACAATATACCATATCCTGTTTGTAAAGACAGCGTTTAAACGGATCGACTACTCGACTGTTGAGGCCTGCCGGAGCCTTGGCGGCAGCAATATACAGGCATTTTTCAAGGTTGCACTTCCGGTCATCAAGCCGTCCATTTTTTCGGCTACCGTGCTGCTTACCTTAATGGCGCTGAACTCATTTGCGGCGCCGTCGGTGCTGGGAGGAAAAGATTATTATATGATCAACAGTATGATCCTCAACCTGAACAGTATCGGGCGGCGGGATTTTGCGGCGCTGCTTGCATTTATCCTTGCGATCACCTGTATTGTACTTTTGCTGATCATGAAATGGTTTGAGCGGAAAAATAATTTCCTGTCTGTTTCAAAGGTACCGACGAAGCTGAGGAAGGTAAAGATCAGGAATCCGATTCTAAATGGCGGGATGCATTTGGCGGCATATGTCCTGGCGGCGATCTATCTGCTGCCGATCACGGGGATTATCTTGTTTTCCTTTGCGGATATTCAGACTATTGTAGACCAGACATTTCCGAAGCATTTTACGGTTGAAAATTATGTCAGGGTCTTTTCCGGAATGACTACGCTGAAGCCATTGTTAAACAGTGTGAAGCTGAGCCTGCTGGCAGTTGTTATAGTGTTGTTTATCTGTGCTTCGTCGGCGCTTGCCATCCACAAGCTGAAAAATAAGGCCACACTGATACTGGAGTTAACGCTTTTGATCCCCTGGATGCTCCCGGCAACACTGCTTGCGGTGGGGATGATAACCAGGTATTCGGTACCGGATCAGCTGGTATTTAACTATGTCCTTCTGGGCGGGTTCTGGCTGCTGCCTGTCTCATATGCGGTGATTTCGATTCCGCAGGCAATGCGGCTGATCAAGGCATCACTGTATCAGATAGACACGTCGCACGAGGAGGCGGCCAGGGCGCTTGGGGCAGGCCCGGTCTATACATTGATCCGGGTCATTATTCCGGCTATGCTTCCGACGACAGTGTCTGTCGGGGCAATTACATTTAATACGCTGATGTCAGAATATGCAGTATCGGCATTGCTGTACAGCGCCAACACAGTCCCCCTTGGAATTATCCTCCGGTCTCCGAACCTGAACCCGGATCCCTACGCGGCGGCCAGTCAGCTGGTCTATATCGTGATTTTGATGGTAATTTCAGGCATCACATTGGGGCTGACACAGAAGTACAGAAGCTATAATTAAGCTATGGAAACTACACAAAAATAACAAGTATTGATTGGAGGCGGGAACATGAACCGGTTTGGTTTTAATATAAACCTGACGATGTCGCCGGAGGAGATCCGGACTCTGGGACGTGAAATGCTGAGAACAAAAGAATATCATGCGATAGAGGTGACTTATTACGAGCATCTGGAGGGGATAGACACAGCGGCTTACAATGACGCGGTAATGGAGATTGTGGAAGCATACAGCCCGCAGGTTCTGGTGCATATTGTGGACTTTAACCTGTCGGAAGAGAATACAGTTCTCAGAAAAGCTATTTTAGAGGAGGCAGAAAACTGTATCCGGTACACAAGGATGCTGAAGGGACGGGAGATCGTGATCCATTCCGGCAGCCGTATCGCAGGGCGCCATGCCCCGCTGGCGGCAGTAAAGGAACAGCTGTGGGGGTCAGACTCCGGGAAGACGGAGCAGGACAGGGCCTGGGAGCTGTCGGCGGCATGTATGCAGAAGATCTGCGATCTTGATAAGGACATAATATTTTATACAGAAAATATCAATGAGGGCAGCAACACACGCACTACAGAGCAGCTGATCCGCTATCTTAAGGATGTAGACAGAGAGAACCTGTACATGGTATTTGACGTGGGGCACTGCCACCTGGCAGGTTATGGGATTGTGCCGGAAATATTAAAGGCAAAGGATATTCTCTCCCATCTGCACATTCACGACAACCACGGCCCGCACCACGAAGGATGGCTGGACGAGCATCTGCCTTTGGGAGAAGGAACTACGGATTTTGAAGAGTTTGTAAAAACTCTGCAGAGAGTCGGATATCAAGGGATCTATATGATGGAGCTCAGGCATCCGACCGTAGATAATCTCAGGAAATGTAAAGGCGTGCTGGAGCAGACACTGGGAAAAGGGGGATCGGCGGTATTATGAGATTGGTAGCAGATTTGCATTGCCATACCAGTGCGTCGGTACATGCGTACAGCACTCTGCATGAGAACATTGAGGCGGCTTTGATGAAAAACCTCAGAGTGCTGGCCGTCACGGACCATGGGGTCGGGTGCGAAGACTCTCCGTCGGTCAATTATTTTGACAACCTTACTTCGCTTCCCGAATATGTAAAGGGCATGCGCCTTCTCCGTGGTGTAGAAGCTAATATCATGGATTATGACGGAGGACTGGATATGCCGGAGCAGGTGCTTGAGAAGCTGGACATTGTCATCGCGTCATTCCATACATCGTGCACCAGGACTGGTACGAGGGAGCAGCATACAAATGCCTATATTGCTGCGGCTGAAAATCCTCATATACATATGATCGGTCACTCGGGCTCCGCAGAATTTGAATATGACTATGAAAAAGTGATCCCTGTTTTTAAACAGTATCAGAAGGTTGTCGAGATCAATGCCCATACGTTTATATGCCGGGAAAAATCCATAAAAAACTGTGTCAGGATTGCGCAGCTGTGTAAAGAGCACCGGGTTCCTGTCGCGGTAAATTCGGACGCCCACTCGGAGTTCGAGGTGGGGGAATGCGGGAAAGCATTCGAGATGCTTAGGGGGATTGATTTTCCGGAGGAACTGATCATCAATATTGACCATGAAAGGCTGTGCCGTTACCTTGACTCCATCGGAGTCAAAATGTAGGCGCGGGGAAAAACTATGTGGTACGAGACGGTTTTGAAGCTATTAATGGCGGTTGTGCTGAGCGGTATTATCGGATTTGAGCGGGAGAACCTGAATAGGCCCGCGGGGCTTCGGACCCATGTACTGGTCTGTGTGGGGGCAGCGGTCGTGCAGATCACGTCGGTGGAGTATTATGGCGGGACTGCCGGCGCTGCCTCCGCAGATGTCTTCCGGCTTGGCGCCCAGGTGATCAGCGGGATCGGATTCCTTGGCGCCGGAACGATCATCAAAGAGGGAAACAGTATTAAGGGACTGACTACCGCCGCAAGTCTGTGGACGGTTGCGTGCATCGGGCTGGCTGTTGGGGCAGGGCTTTATAAAGAGGCGGCGTTCGCCGCCGCTTTTGTATTCTGTGTGCTGAAGGGGCTGAGAATTATGGAGCGTCTGCTGCTCCGGAGCAAGAAGAGCATTGTGATTAATCTGGAAATCTACAATCAGAGCGACAAGATCATGGAATTGCTTCGGATTACGGAGAAATACGGACTGAGTATCCTCGCCCTTCATGTAAGGAATATGAAAGACAGCCTGGCGGAGGTAGAACTGATGGTTTCCTGCGAACACCGGGAGTCCCTGTCGGAGATGCTGAGTGAGGCGGCTGTGTTGACAGGGGTGCGGAATGTGGAGTATGTGGATTGACCTGGCCATTTCAGTGAAGTGAAAAGTTTATTGCTGCTTCTTCTCCTT
>CANSCI010000119.1 GCA_947645355.1 uncultured Dorea sp.
CAATCTGGGCCAGCATACTCCGTGAAACCCCTGTCTGCTTTGCAGCAGCATCAAGCGTCAGTTTCTTTCCCTCCCGTATTGCTTTGATATTATTTGCAATCTTTTTTTGTAAATCCATGGCCTCACCTCTTGACAATATAATGTTCTAGCAGTACAATATACAAGAAATACAAGATATCGGACTTTTTTGTCATTATATCACCCAAAAGTAAGGAGGTCAATATGTTTAGTTGGATCAATTTTTTGTCTTATGCCATTATCACCGCAGTTACACCCGGCCCCAACAATATTATGTCTATGTCCAACGCAGGGAGGGTTGGATTCCGCAGATCATTCCCTTTTAATCTTGGTATCGGCGCGGGCTTTTCAATCGTTATGCTGATCTGTACCTTTTTCTGCAGTACACTTTCCACAGTTGTCCCCAAAATCAAGATGCCTATGCTGGTCATCGGCGCACTCTACATGCTTCGGCTTGCGCACATAACGTTCAAGAGCCCGACTGTGATCGAAGAAGACTGCACCCGCATCGGTTTCTCCTCCGGTTTGACGCTTCAATTCATTAATCCAAAAATATACATCTATGGTATTGTTTCTATGGAAGCATACATACTTCCCTACTATCATAATGAATGGGGCGCCTTGATATTTTTTGCACTTCTGCTTGCTGCTATCGGGTTCTCCTTTACGGTGTGCTGGTCACTCTTTGGTTCAGTATTCAAACTGCTATTCTCCAAATATGCCAGGATTACCAACACTGTAATGGCATTATTGCTTGTTTACTGCGCTGTATCTCTGTTTTTATAAGAACATGATTTTTTCGGCATACGAAACTGCTCTCAGGAGCATGAATGCTCCGCGGGCAGTTTTAGACTTAATTTATAAACATTACCGCACAAAAAATACACCGAAGCGCATGACTTCCGGTGTATTTTATATTTTTCAGGTTTTATAAGTGTTCTTGATTTCTGAACAGAATTGCACGAAAACAGGATTCCCAGCATATTCGCTTATCACCTCAATAGCAGAGGGATTATCCTTATCTTGCAAATCAATTATATTGATGATACATTCCTTCAAACATCAGTTTATTCAGCTTTGTAAACTGGAAATATCCTATTCAAACCACGCAACCGCTCTAATAGGCGAACCGTCACAGTTATCCAGTTTCAGCGGAAAACAACTGAACCAAAATAAATCGCTGCCGCATAGCTCTAAGTTTTTAAGATTTTCAATGTTTACAATATCACACTTTTGAAACAGTTTCTTATGACGTGTCAGGTTCTCATCTGCAATTGGATCAAGACCAATTACATCAAATCCGATCCCTTTGTAATTTCCAGATATTATAAAATTCAATACCTCCTCATCAATACAGGGATAATCTCCAAAATAAGCATCAGTCCCCCAGCGTTTATCCCAACCAAGATTAAACAATAAGAAATCAGCATCCCTTATCTTATCTCCGATTTTACGAATATGTTCCATTGTAATTGCTTGACATTCCTTCAGATCTCTGCAGTCTATAACCAATGCTTTTCCAATAAACTGGTCGATTGGGAATTGGTCAAGCGCCGTCCTTCCTGCAAAAAGGTGTGCCGGTGGATCCATATGCGTTCCCGTATGGGTATACATCTGTAATAATGTTTCTTTGAATCCGTCTTTTTCATAACTGTTTGCCGGAATAAATTTCGGCGTGTCAGTTCCAGGATAAACAGGCATATTCTCTTTAATAGTATGAGTCAGATCAATTACTTTCATTTTATCCTACTCCCACTCAATCGTCGCACAAGGCTTCGGGCTCATATCATAGCAAACTCTGTTCACATTCTTCACTTCCTTCAGAATCCTGTCCGTAATCTTTTGAAGGATCGGCCATTCCACCTGTTCAATACTTGCGCTCATGGCGTCAATCGTATTTACCGCACGGATAATCACCGGGTATTCGAAGCATCTTGCGTTATCCTTTACACCTACAGACTTGAAATCAGGCACGATAGTAAAGTACTGCCATACCTTCTTGTCAAGCCCTGCATCTGCAAACTCCTCGCGCAGAATCGCGTCTGACTCACGCACAGCCTCAAGCCGCTCCCTGGTTATCGCCCCCAGACACCTTACGCCAAGCCCCGGCCCCGGGAACGGCTGACGGTATACCATGTGATGCGGCAGGCCAAGTTCCAGGCCGCAGGCCCTCACTTCATCTTTAAACAGATAATAAAGCGGCTCTACAAGGTCAAACTGAAGATCCTCCGGAAGTCCCCCCACATTATGATGAGATTTTACGATCTTGGCAGTCTTCGTGCCGCTCTCTGCGATGTCCGGATAGATCGTCCCCTGTGCAAGAAAGTCAATTCCCTCAAGCTTCCTTGCTTCTTCCTCAAACACACGGATAAATTCTGCACCGATGATCTTGCGCTTCTGCTCCGGGTCTGAGACACCCTCAAGCTTCCCTAAGAACCGTTCGGAAGCATCTACATACACAAGATTTGCATCCATCTGGTCGCGGAACACTTCAATGACACTCTCAGATTCTCCCTTACGCATCAGGCCGTGATTGACATGCACACAGACCAGCTGCCTGCCGATTGCCTTGTTCAAAAGCGCTGCTACAACAGAACTGTCCACCCCTCCTGACAGGGCAAGGAGCACCTTCTTGCCGCCGACCTGTCTGCGGATCAGCTCTACCTGATCCTCCACAAAATTTTTCATATTCCAGTTTGCCTCAGCCCTGCAGGTATCAAAAAGGAACTTCCTCAGCACGTCATCCCCCGGAATCTCAGTGTAGTTATCCGGACATTTTGCCGCCGGATGGTCAATGGCGATCACCGGATAACCCAGATCATAAATACCCTGGCACACATCGACCGGAACCCCGTCTACCACGCGGTTCTCCCCTCCATTCAGAATAATGCCCTTTACATTACCAAGCTCTTTTAACGCCCCCGGGGCAATGTCATGCGGGTAGATCTCACTGTACACGCCCATGTCACGGATTGCTCTGGCAACCACAGTATTTTCAGTACTTCCAAGATCCAAAATAGCAATCATATCCTGCTTCATATTCTCTTTGTTCTCCTCTTCCTTTATTTATCCGTCAAGTTATCAAAATATCCCTGTACCAGGATGACCGGCGTCCCTTTATCTCCGGAACCACTGGTCAGGTCACATAAGGAACCAATCAGATCCGTCAGACGGCGCGGTGTCGTCCCCTGGGACTCCATATCTCCCACAAGATCGTCCTTCTTCTCCTTGATCCTTCTGGATATGGCATCTTTAAGCGCCTCACCGGTAAGATCTTTAAAGTCATTATCCGCCAGATACTTCAGCTTCACCTCATTAGGCGTCCCGTTAAGCCCGGCCGTATTTGCCACCGACACGCAAGGATCTGCCAACTCCCAGATCTTTCCTACCGGATCCTTAAAAGCCCCGTCTCCGTATACCATAACCTCTACATGCTTTCCTGTCTTGTCAAGAATCTGCTTCTGAACATCCAGTACCAGATCAGTACAGTCACGCGGAAACAGTTTTACACTCTCTTCTGTTGATTTATTCGAACCAAGAAGGCCAAAACGCTCATTGCATCCACTGCCGTTCACAGGATCAGTCAGGATGTCATCCATCCCATAAACCTTCTTTGCTCCGTTAGCCCTTAGAATGCGCTTCGTCCGCTCCCTTGTATGAATATCGCAGGCCAGTACATTCTTCGTATATTTCAAGATCTCCTGTGGCTGATTGGCAAAGATCACCTCCACCTCGGCGCCCATCTCACGGATCAATTCACTGTAGTATGCCACATAATCCACGCCTGTAAAGGGGTGTTTGTTTTCACCAAACAACTCTCGATACCTCTTTTCATCCAGCACGTCACTGTATGGATTCACACCGGCTTCATCCAGCTGATCCAGGGATACCAGCTCATTGCCCACCTCGTCGCTGGGATAACTCAGCATCAGGACAACCTTCTTTGCACCCTTTGCCATTCCCTTCAGGCAGATGGAAAAACGGTTCCGTGAGAGAATGGGAAAGATAATGCCGATGGTCTCTCCTCCCAGCTTCTCCTTTACATCTTCTGCAATTGCATCAATCGAAGCATAATTCCCCTGTGCCCTTGCAACAATAGACTCTGTAGCTGCAATGACGTCCCGGTCACGAAGCTTAAATCCTTCGCTCGCCGCAGCCTCCAGCACACTCTCTGCAATTATGTCCGCCAGCGGATCTCCCTCGCGGATAATCGGGCAGCGGATCCCTCTTGATATAGTTCCTACTTTTCTTTCCATGCTATTTATCCCCTTGTATTTCTATGAAATCTATTAACAAATATCACTTTATCACACCAAAGCCGGTTTTACAATTCTATTCTGCATAATGATGCAGGAAAATTACGTCTGCGGTTACTGTCCGCACAGCACTCTGCATCTGCAATTCCTTTATCATGCAAACAGCGGGGTCGAATAATACCTGTCCGCACTGTCAGGCAGCAGCGCTACTATTGTCTTTCCGGCATTCTCCGGCCTCTTTGCCAGTTCGATTGCCCCATGCAGAGCGGCTCCCGCAGAAATCCCTGCAAGAATCCCCTCTTTCACTGCCAGAAGCTTTGCAGCAGCAAATGCATCGGAAGTCTCCGCCTGAAAGACCTCGTCATAGATGTCTGTATTCAGTACCTCCGGCACAAAGTTGGCCCCGATTCCCTGCAGCCCGTGGGAGCCGCTTCTGCCCTCAGAAAGAAGCGGAGAATCTGCCGGCTCAAGCGCTACCACCCGGATGCCGGGATTTTTAGACTTTAAATACTCCCCGGTACCGGTAAGCGTTCCGCCGGTCCCCACACCTGCGATAAAAATGTCAACCTTGCCGTCTGCATCCCTCCAGATCTCCGGCCCGGTAGTCTCACGATGTACCCGCGCATTTGCCGGGTTGTCAAACTGTCCCGGGATAAAACTTCCGGGGATATCCGCTGCCAGTTCCCTGGCCTTTTCAATGGCGCCGCTCATCCCTTTGGCGCCTTCCGTCAGCACAATCTCTGCACCATACGCTTTTAAGATATTCCTCCGCTCCATGCTCATAGTATCCGGCATGGTCAGAATCATGCGATAACCCTTGGCTGCCGCGATCGATGCAAGACCGATCCCGGTATTGCCCGAGGTCGGCTCAATAATCACAGCCCCTGTGCTTATGAGCCCCTTTTCCTCTGCATCCTCGATCATTGCTTTTGCTGTCCTGTCCTTCACGCTTCCGGTCGGATTGAGATATTCCAGTTTTACCAGCAGCCTGGCTTTAAGCCCCAGTTCCTTTTCAATATTTACAGCCTCCATAAGGGGAGTACCGCCGATCAGCCCTAATGCACCTTTATAAATATTTCCCATATTCTCCCTGCCTTTCTTCTCTTTGTGTGCCTGCACATTCATTTAACAAAACATGAATATGACATCACATCAGTCTTTCCTATTATATCATATTTGTCCTGATATTTTTTTATTTCCCTGATTATTTCTTCACAAAGATTTCTAATATTCTTATAATATTTTCTATTTTTCAGAATATATCAGATTTTTTCTCTCTGCGGTAGGTTATTGTTATATATTTTCTTTCTATTTTTGTTATAGTTTTTCACCTATTTCGGTATTTTTCCTTTTCCTTTTTTCGTGGTTTCCTATATAATAGAGGGAAGGAGTTTTCAATCTAAGATACAGGAGGAAGCATATGTCAAAAAGAACAGATATCCACAAGGTACTAATTATCGGTTCCGGTCCCATTATTATCGGACAGGCCTGCGAGTTTGACTATTCCGGCACTCAGGCTTGTAAAGCGCTTCGCAAACTCGGTTATGAAATTGTACTGGTGAACTCTAATCCGGCTACGATCATGACGGACCCGGAAACAGCAGACGTTACTTATATTGAGCCTTTGAATGTAGAAAGGCTGGAGCAGATTATTGCAAAAGAAAGACCCGATGCACTTCTCCCCAATCTGGGAGGCCAGTCAGGTCTTAATCTTTGTTCAGAACTTGCACAGGCAGGAGTCCTTGACAAATACAATGTAAAAGTAATCGGTGTACAGGTGGATGCCATTGAACGCGGTGAGGACCGCATTGAATTCAAAAAATCCATGGACGCCCTTGGTATTGAGATGGCAAGAAGCCAGGTTGCCTACAGCGTGGAAGAAGGACTTGCCATTGCCGATGAGCTGGGCTATCCGGTCGTCCTCCGTCCGGCTTACACCATGGGCGGTGCAGGCGGAGGCCTTGTTTACAACAAAGAAGAATTAAAGACAGTTATGGCAAGAGGGCTTCAGGCATCCTTAGTCGGTCAGGTACTGGTAGAAGAATCCATCCTTGGATGGGAGGAGCTTGAACTTGAGATCGTCCGCGACTCCGAAGGCAGCATGATTACTGTCTGTTTTATTGAAAATATTGATCCTCTCGGTGTCCATACAGGTGATTCTTTCTGTTCGGCGCCAATGCTCACAATCTCCGAGGAGTGCCAGAAACGGCTGCAGGAGCAGGCGTACAAGATCGTTGAATCTGTAGAAGTCATCGGCGGCACCAATGTCCAATTTGCACACGACCCTGTCAGTGACCGTATCATTGTTATCGAAATCAACCCCAGAACCTCCCGTTCATCTGCACTTGCATCCAAAGCCACCGGCTTCCCCATTGCCCTGGTTTCTGCAATGCTGGCCGCAGGTCTTACTCTCAAGGATATTCCCTGTGGAAAGTACGGGACACTGGATAAATATGTACCGGACGGCGATTATGTGGTAATCAAATTCGCCCGCTGGGCCTTTGAGAAATTTAAAGGCGTGGAAGATAAGCTTGGAACGCAGATGCGCGCGGTGGGTGAGGTCATGAGTATCGGAAAGACTTATAAGGAAGCCTTCCAGAAAGCAATCCGAAGCCTCGAGACCGGGCGTTACGGCCTCGGCCACGCGAAGGATTACGACACAAAGACGAAAGAGCAGCTTCTTAAAATGCTCATCACCCCATCAAGTGACCGCCACTTTATTATGTATGAGGCACTGAGAAAGGGCGCTTCTGTAGAAGAAATCTTTGAACTTACAAAGGTGAAGGCATACTTTATCGAACAGATGAAAGAGCTGGTAGAAGAAGAAGAGGCGCTGTCTGCTTTTAAAGGGTCTGTTCCGGCTGATGATAAGCTTATTTCTGCCAAGAAAAATGGTTTTTCTGATAAATATTTAAGCCAGATCCTTGACATCCCTGAGGAGGACATCAGAAACCGCAGGATTGAGCTGGGCGCAGAGGAAGCCTGGGAAGGCGTACACGTGAGCGGGACACAGGATAATGCTTACTACTACTCTACTTACAATGCCGCTGATAAGAACCCTGTTAACACTGACCGCCCTAAGATCATGATCCTCGGCGGCGGCCCCAACCGAATCGGTCAGGGAATTGAGTTCGATTACTGCTGTGTACATGCATCCCTGGCTCTTAAGAAACTGGGATTTGAGACCATCATTGTAAACTGCAACCCTGAAACCGTGTCCACAGACTATGACACCTCTGACAAACTGTATTTTGAGCCTCTGACACTGGAAGATGTGCTCAGCATTTACAAAAAAGAGCAGCCTGTGGGCGTTATCGCACAGTTCGG
>CANSCI010000120.1 GCA_947645355.1 uncultured Dorea sp.
ATTCAAAGGAAAGAGAACTCCTACCTACTTTGTATAGCCGCCTGGGCTGCTGCCAGTCTTGCAATCGGTACGCGGAATGGTGAACAGGATACATAATCAAGCCCGATCTTATGACAGAACTCTACAGAACTTGGATCTCCGCCGTGCTCGCCGCAGATACCGATGTGAAGCTCTGGATTCACCGGCTTGCCTAATTTGATGGTCATATCCATCAGCTTACCTACACCCGTCTGGTCAAGCTTAGCAAACGGATCGTTCTCAAAGATCTTAGCATCGTAGTAAGCATCCAGGAATTTACCTGCATCATCACGGGAGAATCCGAATGCCATCTGTGTCAGGTCATTCGTACCGAAGCAGAAGAAATCAGCCTCTTTTGCGATCTCATCAGCCGTAAGCGCTGCTCTTGGGATCTCGATCATCGTACCAACTTCGTATTTCAGGTCGGAACCTGCTGCCGCAATCTCGGCATCTGCAGTCTCTACAACGAACTTCTTCACATATTTTAACTCTGCAACATCACCGATCAATGGGATCATGATCTCCGGCTTTACTGTCCAGTCAGCATGTGCCTTCTGTACATTGATCGCTGCACGGATCACTGCCTTTGTCTGCATCTTTGCAATCTCAGGATAAGTAACTGCAAGACGGCATCCGCGATGACCCATCATCGGATTAAACTCATGGAGTGAGTCAATGATCGTCTTGATCTCTTCTACAGATTTGCCCTGAGCATCTGCAAGCTTCTTAATATCCTCTTCCTCAGTTGGAACAAACTCATGAAGCGGCGGGTCAAGGAAACGAATGGTAACCGGGTTGCCCTCCAGTGCCTCATATAATGCCTCAAAGTCTCCCTGCTGATATGGAAGAATCTTTTCAAGAGCTTCTTCTCTTTCCTCTACCGTATCTGCACAGATCATCTCGCGGAATGCGGCAATTCTGTCTTCCTCGAAGAACATATGCTCTGTACGGCAAAGGCCGATGCCTTCTGCGCCAAGCTCACGTGCTTTTTTAGCGTCTGCCGGTGTATCTGCATTGGTACGAACTTTTAAAGTCCTGAACTTATCTGCCCATGCCATGATTCTTCCAAACTCGCCGGCAATCTGAGCATCTACAGTCGGGATGATTCCGTCATAAATGTTGCCGGTTGTACCGTCAATAGAGATTGCATCTCCCTCATGGAACTCTTTTCCGCCAAGGGTAAATTTCTTATTTTCTTCATCCATTGCAATGTCACCGCATCCGGATACACAGCATGTACCCATTCCACGCGCAACAACTGCTGCATGGGACGTCATGCCGCCGCGTACGGTCAGGATACCCTGGGAAGATTTCATACCTGTAATATCCTCCGGAGATGTCTCAAGACGTACAAGGACAACCTTCTCTCCTCTTGCAGCCCACTCTACAGCATCCTCTGCCGTAAATACAACCTTACCGCATGCTGCTCCCGGAGAAGCTCCAAGGCCTCTGCCCATTGGAACAGCAGCCTTAAGTGCAGCTGCGTCAAACTGTGGATGAAGAAGTGTATCAAGGTTACGAGGATCAATCATTGCAACTGCCTCTTCCTCTGTCCTCATGCCCTCATCTACAAGGTCACATGCAATCTTAAGGGCAGCCTGAGCTGTTCTCTTACCGTTGCGTGTCTGCAACATGAACAGCTTTCTGTCCTGAATGGTAAACTCCATATCCTGCATATCTCTGTAGTGGGTTTCAAGTGTATCACAAACTTTTGTAAACTGCTCGAATACTTCCGGCATAACATCTGCAAGTGCGGAAATCGGCTGCGGTGTACGAACACCTGCAACTACGTCCTCACCCTGTGCATTCATCAGGAACTCACCCATAAGCTTCTTCTCACCTGTTGCAGGGTCACGGGTAAATGCAACACCGGTACCGGACTCATCCGACCAGTTGCCGAATGCCATCTCCTGTACATTAACAGCAGTTCCCCAGGAATACGGGATATCATTATCGCGGCGGTATACATTTGCACGCGGATTGTCCCAGGAACGGAATACTGCCTTGATAGCGCCCATCAGCTGTTCCTTCGGATCATCCGGGAAATCTGCGCCGATTTTCTCCTTGTACTCAGCCTTGAACTGGTCAGCCAGTTCCTTAAGATCTGCTGCCGTAAGGTCAACATCCTGTGTAACGCCTCTATCTGCTTTCATTTTATCAATTAACTCTTCAAAGTATTTCTTGCCGACTTCCATTACTACGTCAGAATACATCTGAATAAATCTTCTGTAGCAGTCACGAGCCCATCTCTCATTTCCTGTCTTCTTGGCAACTACTTCTACTACTTCCTCATTTAAACCAAGGTTCAGGATCGTATCCATCATACCCGGCATAGAAGCTCTTGCCCCTGAACGTACAGATACGAGAAGCGGGTTCTCATTGTCTCCGAACTTTTTACCTGTTACTTCTTCCATCTTAACGATCGCGTCCATGATCTGCCCCATGATCTCATCGTTAATCTTCCTGCCGTCCTCATAGTACTGTGTGCAGGCATCTGTTGTGATTGTGAATCCCTGTGGCACCGGAAGACCTAACTTTGTCATCTCAGCAAGGTTCGCACCTTTTCCGCCAAGGGTATTCCTCATGCTCGCGTCACCTTCGGTGAACATATAAACCCATTTTGCCATGTCCTAATGACCTCCTAAACTATTTTTTCTAAGTCGCACATAATATTTTACTGTTTTTACCAGTATTCGTCAAGAGTTGCTCCATAACTTTCAACAAAACTGTACTTTTTGCCTGTTTCAAAGCGAAGGTAATCTTTCTCATTTAAATTTTAACTTTTACAAAGCTCCGCATTTTCGAACCTTACATTTCTAGGCCTTACATTTCTTGACCCTACATTTCTTGACCTTACATTTCTTGACCTTACATTTCCAGCAAAAATGCTTTATACCCGCGGTAAGCCTCATAGACATCTGCCTTACTCACCACTTCCCACGGTGCGTGCATATTCAGGACCGCCACTCCGCTGTCTATAACCTCCATCCCATAATTGGCCATAATATATGCTATGGTTCCGCCTCCGCCTGCATCCACTTTGCCAAGCTCTGCAAACTGGTAGGCCACCTGATGCTGATCCATGGCATTCCGGATCCTTGCGAGATATTCTGCATTTGCATCATTCGAGCCATTCTTTCCCCGCGCTCCAGTATATTTGTTGAATACAAGACCTTTTCCGAAAAAGGCAGAACTTCTTTTTTCAAATGCCTCCGCAAACATAGGATCATACGCGGCGCTTACATCAGAGGAAAGCATTCGGGAATTCTGCAGACACCTTCTTACCTTCAGTTCGGATTCACTTCCTGACATGGCAATTAATTCCGCCACAATATTTTCAAAGAATCGCGAATGCATCCCTGTAGCTCCCACACTTCCGATCTCTTCCTTGTCCACCAGGATACAGCATGCTGTGCGTTCTGTATTTTCCACATCAAGCATGGCAAAAAGGGAGGTAAAGGCGCACACACGATCGTCCTGGCCATAAGCCATAACCATGCTTCTGTCAATGCCGCAATCCCGGGATCTTCCGGCCGGTACAATCTCTAATTCTGCAGACACAAAATCTTCTTCCTCCATGTCATAGCGCTTCTTTAAGAGATCCAGGACATTCGCCTTTACTGCCTCTTTCTCTTCCTCCTTAAGAGACAGGTCCTGGCTGATCGGACGGCTGGCAAATAAAAGATCCAACTTCTCGCCTTCGATCACAGCATTGGCTTTCTTTTCCATCTGCTTGGATGCCAGGTGTACCAGCAGATCCGTGATAACAAATACCGGATCGCCTTCTTGATCTCCTATGCCGACCTCTACAACCGTTCCGTCCTTTTTGACCACCACTCCGTGAAGCGCCAGAGGCATAGTCACCCACTGATATTTCTTGATGCCGCCATAGTAATGAGTATCCAGATAGACAAGCTCCTCGCTTTCATACAACGGATTTTGCTTCACATCAATCCGGGGAGAATCAATATGTGCCCCCAGAATATTCATACCCTTCTCCAGCGGCTGTCTGCCGATATGGAAAGCTACTATACTCTTGTCCATGCAGACAGCGTAAACCTTATCCCCGGGATTCACTCCATCTTCTATCTCCCGGATATCACAGTATCCTTTTTCCTGCAGTTCCCGGACAGCAAGCCTGACACATCCCCTTTCTGTCTTGCCCTCATCAAGGCACGCCTTATATCGGCCGTTAATCTTGTCAAGTTCTGACAATTGTTCTGCTGTATATGTTTTCCATACATTCTTTTTATCCATAATATCACTTCTCCTTTCCGTTCCAGTATAACACATATATCATCACATGGGGGACGTAGTAATTTTTAACTTTACTACGTCCCCAATTAGCATTTGGGGTGTACCTAAATTAATAAAGGGGTGTACCTTTTTGAGAAATGCCCTGTACCTTTTATTCATTTTCTACTTTGTGCATTAGCATTTCATATAGCTCCTTGGTCTTCTTTTGGGATATATTTAGCGTCTGTTTTAATCTATGAATATATTCTTCCCGTGCACCTTTTTCTTCAAAAACCTGCATTAGTAATGAAAGACTCCTTTCCTTACAAATATCCTTTGCCAGATTCAGGGCTACTTCCATTTGCTGCAGCACTATTTCATCAGCTGTATCCTGAAATACTATCTCTTCTCTGCTTTTGTGAAATACTATAAATTCCTGAAAATCCCGAAAAGCGCTTTTATATAATGAAATTGCCTTCTCATGGACTAAAACTGTCTCCTCTAATGCATATTCACTCATGCTGCTGTATCTGTATCTTGTAGAAGTTTTAACCATTCCTGCCTTTACCGGATTCAGATGTATGTATCTCAGACAGGACCAAAAATATCTTTCATCTTCAATACATTCGCTGGCAAATCGGTTTTGAAAAACATGCCCGTTTCTATGATGCTTATAATTATAGTATGATGCATATTCAGATAGAATAAATGCCATAAATTTTGATAAATCGTGGATTTCTGCCCGGATTATAAAATGGGCATGATTTGACATAATGCAATAACAATAGATTTCTATGTTGATTATTTCCAAGTATTTTAGAATAATTTGTTTAAAATATATCTTTTCGCGCTGTTGATTATAAATTTTTTCCTTATTGATGCCTTTTACAATAACGTGATATATTTCTGTTTTGCTTTCGCGCCGTCTCCTAGTTGGCAAATTGTCCCTTCCTTTCGTTTGGGTACAGGGCTCTTTTCAATTTGGTACACCCCTTTTTTAATTTAGGGACACCTCAAATGTTAATCCGGGACGTAGCAAAGTTTAACTTTACTACGTCCCCATATACTACTTCATTTCTTCTCTTACTTCTTTGAAGCACTTCACAATAAAGTCAATATCTTCTTTCGTATGGCTTGCACATACCTGTGTACGGATTCTTGCCTTGCCCTTCGGAACTACCGGATAAGAGAATGCCACCACATATACGCCCTTATCCATCATTCTCTTTGCGAATTCTGCCGCTGTCTTCTCATCATAAAGCATTACCGGTACACATGGATGGGTTCCCGGGATAATATCAAAGCCATTATCAACCAGCAACTTACGGTAATATGCAGTTACCTCCTCCAAATGGTCACGGAGTTCTGTACTCTCATCAAGCATGTTAAACAACTCGATGCTTGCGCCTGCGATTGCCGGAGCAAGTGAATTGGAGAATAAGTACGGACGGCTCCTCTGGCGCAGAAGGTCAATGATCTCCTTCCGCCCGGAAGTATATCCGCCGGATGCTCCTCCAAGTGCTTTCCCGAGCGTACCTGTAATAATATCCACACGGCCCTCAACACCGCAATACTCCGGTGTCCCGCGCCCGGTCTTTCCAACAAAGCCCACTGCATGGCTCTCATCTACCATAACAAGTGCATTGTATTTATCTGCCAGGTCACACACGCCCTTCAGGTTGCATATAATTCCGTCCATGGAAAATACACCGTCGGTTGCAATTAATTTAATCCTTGCGCCTGCCTCATCGGCCTCTTTCAATTTTGCTTCCAGATCCTCCATGTCATTATTCTTATAACGGAAACGTTTTGCCTTACAAAGACGTACACCGTCAATGATAGAAGCATGGTTCAACTCGTCACTGATGACGGCATCATCTGCGGTCAGAATTGTCTCGAACAATCCGCCATTTGCATCAAAACAGGAAGAATATAGAATTGTATCATCTGTCCCGAGGAACTCTGATATCTTCTTCTCTAATTTTTTATGGATATCCTGTGTTCCGCAGATAAAACGTACAGATGCAACTCCATATCCTTTCTCATCATAGGTCTTTTTCGCTGCCTCAATCAGACGCGGATTGTCTCCAAGTCCAAGATAATTGTTTGCACACATACAGAGGAGTTCTCTTCCGTCTTCCATCTTAACTCTTGCGCCCTGCGGGGATACAAACGGCGCCTCCCCCTTGAAAAGACCTGCCTCTTTAATTCCTTCTACTTCTTTTGTATAAATACTTAAAATATCATTTTTACGTCCCATTTTTGATCATCCTTTCCATAAGGGCCGGCGGTCATAACAACCGCCGCCCTGCATTATTAAGCATACCCGTATACTGACCTGTCCACATTTCACAAGCAGCCCTGCCGGACACTTTGCCAGACAGCATCCTAGTCATTGACATGAGCCCAGTCAAGGATCACCTTTCCGGATTCTCCGGAAATCATGGCCTCAAATCCCTTCTCATAGTCTTTGATGTCAAAATGATGTGTAATAATCTCAGAAATATCAAGTCCCGCCTGAAGCATGGTAGACATTTTATACCAGGTATCCCATACCTTTCTTCCGTAAATACCGCGAAGATTCAATCCGTTAAAGATTACCGTCTCCAGATCCACGGTAGCGTCAGTCCTCTGAAGCCCGAGAAGCGCAATATTTCCGCCATGTTTCATATTGTGGATCATATCATGGAGCCCTGCCTGTGACCCTGACATCTCAAGTCCTACGTCAAACCCTTCCGTCATGCCGATCTCCTTCATAACATCCGGAAGCTTCTCCTTGGCAAGATTAACAGCTCTTGTTGCCCCAAGCTTCAATGCAAGGTCCAGACGGTACTGGTTAAAGTCTGTAACAACAACATGTCTTGCCCCGGAAAACTTTGCAATTGCTGCAGCCATGATCCCGATGGGGCCGGCTCCTGCCACCAGCACATCCTCCCCGAGCATATCATATGAAAGTGCTGTATGTGTTGCATTTCCAAATGGATCAAAGATTGCATACATTTCTTCCGGAATATTCGGGTTGCATGGCCACACGTTGGAAGAAGGAATTACAAGGTACTCTGCAAACGCTCCGTTCCTGTTGACGCCGACTCCCTTTGCATCCTTACAGTTCTCCTTATGGCCCTCCAGGCAGTTCCTGCACTTGCCACATGTAATGTGACCCTCGCCGGAAACAAGGTCCCCTATATTGAAACCTTCCACGCCTGCTCCTACCTCTACAACTTCTCCGACATATTCATGTCCCGCGGTAAGCCCTACCGGAATCGTGTGCTGAGCCCAGTCGTTCCACTGCCAGATATGCACATCCGTACCGCAGATCGCC
>CANSCI010000121.1 GCA_947645355.1 uncultured Dorea sp.
CGAGATTATGACACGGTTTGGGGAAAACCAGATACAGGTCCTTGTCTCCACCACGGTTATCGAAGTTGGGATCGATGTACCAAACGCTTCGGTGATAATGATTGAAAATGCGGAACGGTTCGGACTTGCGCAGCTTCACCAGTTGAGAGGGCGTGTAGGGCGGGGAAAATATCAGTCCTACTGTATTTTTATGAGCAGTTCAAAATCAAAAGAGACAAAGGAGCGCCTGGATATATTGAATCATTCCAATGACGGCTTCAAAATTGCAAGTGAAGATTTAAGGCTGCGCGGTCCCGGTGATCTGTTCGGGATCCGCCAGAGCGGGCTTATGGATTTTAAATTAGGGGATGTCTACCAGGATGCCGCAATTTTAAAAATGGCAGACGAGGCAGCTGACTGGCTTCAAAACAGTGAAAATGAGTGGATGAAAAAAATTCCAGATTATGAAGGAACTTCTAGTGTAATTATTTAAATCCTCCATATACTATCCGTGTAACAAAAACAAAGTTACACGTTAAAATGTTACGAAAAGGAGGAGAAAACAATGGCAAATCGTTCATCTAACAGAGCAGCCGTACCTGAGGCAAAGGGTGCATTGGACAAGTTCAAATATGAGGTTGCGAACGAATTAGGAGTACCGTTAACAGACGGCTACAACGGAGACCTGACATCTAAGCAGAATGGTTCTGTAGGTGGTTATATGGTTAAGAAAATGATTGAACAGCAGGAAAAACAGATGGCTGGTAAATAAGTAAGACTATGAATGAAATCAGGGTGTGGCATCCGATGGAGAGATGCCGTGCCCTGAATTTCATTTTAGGATGCCAAAACCATGAGAATCATGGAAAAACGAAGAGAAAAAATGTAGAGAATTTTGTGCTGCAATCTTGTTTTTGTGTGTACAAACGGAAAAAATCGTGATATAATCAAAAGGACAGCTATGAATAGAGTAGCTGAACAGAGTCAAAATAATACTGAGGAGAATAAAGATATGGAAAAAAAGAACAGCATCAAAAGAAGAATCATCATTTTGGTTATCTGCGTTTTCTGTGCGATTTTAGTTTTGACAGTAGCCAGTGCTCTGGGGCTGAACAATATTAAAAAATGTAACGAGCAGATCGCCAAAGCTACGTCCATGCATTCCACGGCCCTGCAGAGTGAAAAGGGACATTATTCATGGATTGAAAATCTGAGCAGTGCACTAAACCTTGATACAGAGTTTACCGGGAGTAAGGACGACAAGGCCTGTGTCCTTGGAAAATGGCTCTATTCCGATGAAGAGCGCACGGATGAGATGAACGCGCTGATTGAAAAGATCAAGCCTTTACACAAGGAGATCCATAATTCAGCAGATGTTGTTTTGACCGAGAAAGCCAACGGGCAGCTTGAGGAAGCAAAAGGGGTTTACCTCAATGAGATCAAGCCGAATGTAGATTCACTGGTGGTTATGCTGGAAGAAGTGATTGAAATCAGCCAGGAGCAGGTGGATGCAAGTAAACATCTGTTGAACAGTACGATCATTTATACATATGTTGCATTGGGAGTAGGAGTAGTCCTGATTATTATTGTATGTATGATCTTAAATGGATATATTAACCGGCAGGTGGTAAAACCGTTGATCGAGATTACCGGATACAGCAAGAAACTGGCAGAGGGCGAGCTGAACTTCCAGATTGATATTGACAGCAAGAATGAAGTCGGTGAACTTGCTAATTGCCTGAATGTATCAGTGAAAGAACTTTCCTCTTATGTAACTGCAATTCAGGAAACAATGGAAAAACTGAAAAACAAGGATTTGAGTGCAAAGAGCAATGTTGTATTTAAAGGTGAGTTCCGTCTGATTCAGGAGTCGATCCGGCAGTTTGTTATTGAATTAAACAGAGCATTCTCAGGTATTCAGGATGCGGCTGATTCTGTAATGAATACTTCCGGCCAGCTGTCTGCAAATACGCAGACCTTTGCACAGGGCTCTACGGAGCAGGCAAGTACGACACAGGAGCTTGCTGCTACAGTAGCCGAAGTATCACAGCAGGTAAAAGACAGCGCAGGCCATGCTGAGAGGGCAAAAGACCAGGCCAAGGATGTGGGCGTCAAGATGTCGCGCAGCAATGATAAGATGACAGAGTTAGTTGACGCTATGGCTGAGATGAGCGAGAGTTCCAAGAAGATCGAGAAGATTATACACACGATCGAAGATATTGCATTCCAGACCAATCTGCTGGCTTTGAATGCAGCAGTAGAGGCAGCCCGCGCAGGTGAATCCGGTAAAGGATTTGCAGTTGTTGCCGATGAAGTCAGAAATCTGGCATCCAGAAGTGCCCAGGCATCAAAAGATACAGCAAATCTGATCACAAGTTCTCTGTCTGCTATTGAAAACGGCGTTTCTATCGCAAACGATACGGCAGAGATTCTGATTCAGACTGTCCATGATGCCAATGAAGTGGCAAATACAATCAGTGATATTTCTGATGTGGCAAATGAAGAGGCGGTTTCTATTGAAAGTATTTCAGAGGGGATCGGACAGATTGCCCTGGTTACACAGTCCAATTCTGCTTCGATAGAAGAAAATGCAGCCTCCGGACAGGAACTGTCTGAACTGGCACGCAACTTGGACGGATTGGTAAAAGGATTTAAATTAAGCCGTCAATAAATATAGAAGGTGGTTTTCTATGAGGGTGATTGCAGGTTCCGCGAAGCGATTGCAGCTAAAGACACTGGATGGACTGGAGACAAGGCCGACCACAGACCGTATAAAAGAAACGTTGTTTAATATGTTGACGCCGTACCTATATGACTGCATGTTTCTTGATCTGTTTGCGGGAAGCGGAGGGATCGGGATCGAGGCATTGAGCCGCGGCGGTATGGAGTCGGTCTTTGTAGACAATAATCCGGATGCGGTGGCATGTATCCGGGAGAATCTGAAGCATACAAAGCTTGAACGGAAAGCAATGACCCTTTCTATGGATGTGATGACGGCACTTTATAAGCTCGAAGGTGAGAAACAGTTTGACTTTATATTTATGGATCCTCCCTATCATCAGAATTTTGAACGGAGGGTACTTGAGTATTTGTCCGGATCAAATCTGCTTGCCGACAATGGGGTTATTATTGTGGAGGCATCCAGAGAAACTGTGTTTGATTATATTAATGATTTGGGCTTCACCATTCTTAGAACTAAGGAATACAAAACGAATAAGCATGTATTTATAGAGACGGCTGGAAAGAAAGAGATATGTTAAGAGCGGTTTACCCGGGCAGCTTTGATCCGGTAACATACGGTCATCTGAATATCGTGGAGCGTTCCTGCAGATTTGTGGATGAACTGATTATAGGAGTGCTGAAGAACAGGACAAAGATTCCGCTGTTTTCTGTCGAAGAGCGTGTCGGTATGCTTGAGGAAGTAACCCGTGATATGCCGAAGGTAAAGATCGTTCCTTTTGAAGGGCTTTTGGTTGATTTTGTCGGCAGGATGTCGGCGAAGCTGGTAATAAGAGGACTTCGTGCAGTGACAGATTTTGAATATGAATTGCAGATGTCACAGACTAATTGTAAGTTATCGCCCGGCCTTGAGACAGTCTTCCTTACGACCGACCCCGAATATGCTTATTTGAGTTCGACGACCGTAAAAGAAGTAGCAGCTTTTAGAGGGGACATTTCTCGATTTGTGCCAGAGCCGGTTATGGAGAGGATCCAGGAGAAGATCAGGAAAAAGGAGAGTGTAAATAATGAGCAGCCGTATTGAACAGATTATCGAGGAGATTGAGGAGTATATCGACAGCTGTAAATTTCAGCCGTTGTCCACAACCAAGATTATTGTAAATAAAGATCAGATTGATGAATTATTGAGGGAACTTCGTATGAAGACCCCGGATGAGATCAAACGTTATCAGAAGGTAATTGCAAATAAAGATGCTATTTTGGCTGATGCACAGGCAAAGGCAGACAATATGATTGAGGAGGCCCAGATTCATACGAATGAGTTAGTGAGTGAGCATGAGATCATGCAGCAGGCATATGCACAGGCAAATGAGGTTGTTACGGCAGCTACAGAGCAGGCACAGGAGATTCTTGATAATGCGACGATTGATGCCAATAACATTCGAATCGGCGCGATCCAGTATACTGATGACCTTCTGGCGAATGCAGAGAGCATTATCGGGCACACACTTGACAGCTATACGACGAAATACGATGGACTTGTGAATTCTCTGCAGGAGTGTTACGATATGGTTCATAACAACAGGACGGAGCTTGAGATTCCGGATCCGGCCGCCAGAAACGTGGAGGCAGATTATGGGAATACAGAGATCACAGAGTCTGGCTTTGGTGTAGAAGAAAGTGATTTTATATAACAACATTTTTTCTATCGTATCATAAGGTAAAGAATGCTTAACAGGCTGGTTGCCCCCGCGGTGACCAGTTTTTGCATTATATATGGAAGGATGGACAGCCCTGTACCCTGAATCATACATTTTGTCTGAGCAATGGAACACCATCCGCCGAAGGAAGTCATGGAAAGGCACAGGATGAATTTTGCAGATTGGGAAAGCGTACCGGCGCACAGGTTTCGGATACCATTGGTTATTTCAAGGGACGGGAAGAGCAGGTTATTTAATGCGGACGAAGAAAATGGCAGCAATCCGCCAAGTTCTATGATGATTGAAAACAGCATAATATATCCGCCTATTTTTGTAACAGTCTCAAAACCATTCATCATGCAATGGTCAAGAAGTCCGCCTGTTTCTGCGGAAACAGAAGTGTCCTTAAAGAGTGCCTCCGTGCGGGCAGGCCCGGATCTGTCCGGGCGGGTGTGGGATGGAGGGGAAAGTATAGACCGAAAAATAAAGCTGCACAAAATGGGGGCGCCCAGGAGGATCATCAGTGAAGGGGCAAAGCGGTGTTCTTGTTTTAAATTTTGCAGCAGAACATAACTGATAATGAACATGGGGCTTGTATTGTTGCAGAAGGAGAGCAGATATTTCCCTTCCGGAAGTGAGATTTTGCCGCAGCAAAGAAGATCTGCGGTTACCTTGCTCCCCATGGGATATCCACACAAAAAACCGGTGAGGACTGCAAAAGAACCATATTCCGATACACGAAAGAAACGGCAGAAGACAGGGGCTGTAACTTTTGAAATAACGTCGATTGCCTGAGTATGTATTAATAGATTGGATATGATTATGAAAGGGAGCAGTGTGGGGAGGATGACCTGGAACCACAGAAGGAGCCCTTTGGCTGCACCGGTCACTACTGTTTGAGGAAACAGCAGCATCAGACAGAAAAATAATATGGCAGCCGCTTTTTGAAGATCGTGTTTCATGAATTGTCCGCCGGAAAATATTCTTGCTTTTATTGTATGGATATGGTTGATTTTTTATGCTTCCTGTTCCATAATGTTATATAGAGATAAATGTCAAAGAAGAGAGGAAAAAGAAAGATGGCAGTATTAGATCAATTAGAACCAAAAAAAATGTTCCATTTTTTTGAAGAAATTTGTCAGATTCCACACGGTACATTTGATATCGGGCGGATCAGCGATTTTCTTACTGATTTTGCAAAAAAAAGGAATCTGGAAGTGATTCAGGACAAAACGGGAAATGTAGTGATCAAAAAGCCGGGTACAGCCGGATATGAAAACAGTGCCCCTGTGATCCTGCAGGGACACATGGATATGGTATGTGACAAAAGGCCGGAGAGTGTACATGATTTTAAGAAAGATCCCCTGAAGCTTCGTATTGTAGACGGAAGTGTGATGGCCACCGACACTACATTAGGAGCCGATAATGGGATAGCGGTTGCGATAGGGATGGCGCTTCTTGACAGTGATGATATTCCCCATCCGCCGCTGGAGGTATTATTTACAGCCGACGAAGAGATTGGAATGGGCGGGGCTACTGCAATTGATATGTCACTGTTTAAGGGGCGGATGCTGATCAACCTGGACTCCGAGGATGAAGGAATCTTTACCGCAGGCTGTGCAGGCGGCATTAATTTTTATAATCAGATTCCGGTAAAGAAACAGCAGGCGGACGGCACGGCGGTTACAATCCGGGTTCATGATCTTTTAGGCGGGCATTCCGGAATCGAGATCGACCAGCAAAGGGGCAATGCCAACAAAATGATGGGACGCCTCCTGAATCGGATTGAGCGGGATGTAGATTTTGTGATTGCAGAGATCAATGGAGGATCCAAAGCAAATGTGATTGCGTTTGACTGTACTGCCAGGCTTATCGTACAGCCGGAGGATGCTGCAAAGGTAAAAGACTTTGCTGAGGATATGAAAGAAACCTGGGCTGCCGAGTTTATGGGAGACGAACCGACAATGAAGGTAGACGCTGCCGTTGAGGATCATGTTTCGGCAATGTCATTTGATAAGGACAGTACCGGAAGAGTAATCTCTTATCTTATTGTCAGCCCGGACGGTGTTATAGAGTATAACAGAAAGATCAAGGGAAGTGTGGAGACATCTTTGAACATTGGTATCCTTGAGACAGCAGAGGATTATGTGCGCGCATCTTACCAGATCAGGAGTTCCCTGGAGAGCAAGAAGGTACAGATTCGTGAGCAGCTGGAGCAGTGTGCGAAGGTAGTAAACGGTGAATCTGTGATTACCGGGGAGTATCCGGCATGGCAGTATAATCCGGAATCAAATCTTCGCACGATTATGGTAGAAACCTTCCAGGATATGTATGCTAAGGAACCTGAATTTGTGACGATACATGCAGGATTGGAATGCGGGCTGTTCATGGGGAAATGCCCGGAACTTGACTGTGTATCAATCGGGTGTGATCTTAAAAATGTGCATTCCTTTAACGAGAGTGTGGATATTGCCTCAGCAGCCCGCACATGGGATTTTGTGAAAGAGGTTCTTGCACGGTTAAAATAGTGTCATTGCATGGAATATCATGCTGATTATACAGGGATAATTACATAGGAATCATTACATAGGGCTATACCTCTGGTCATAGAGGTATAGTCTTTTTACATATAGTAGCAATAATAGATTGCAGTTCGCTGTCATTATGGAGGACGGGGATTATATGAGAAACCTGAAAACCTGGAAATTACTGTCAATGATTTTTTTGCTTGCGCTTTTTGATATTGTGCTCACAGATTGGCTCGGGCAATCTGGAACATATTATACTTATCAGAAGAAAACGATAGAAGATCAGGGGTACCGGGATCTTTTCTATTCAGATGTAGTAAGAGAAAAGGAGGATATGCTGTCGGAAGAATGTAAGGCGGCGCTGAGAAATGTAGAAAATGAAGTGGTATATTACCCGATCCCGAAGTCGTCAGCGGATCCCTCTCTTACAACATCCTGCACGGATACCTGGATGTCTGAACGAAAATACGGCGGAAGAAGGGGACATGAGGGCAGTGATATTATGGCGGATATAAAGGAGAGGGGAAGATATCCGGTGGTGAGTATGACAGATGGTGTCGTCACAAATCTCGGATGGCTTGAAAAGGGCGGCTATCGAATCGGCATCACAACAGATAGTGGTACTTATTATTACTACGC
>CANSCI010000122.1 GCA_947645355.1 uncultured Dorea sp.
TGCCTCCGCCTTCGTTGCCGCCGGGAGTCGTGGTGCCTCCGCCTTCGTTGCCGCCAGGAGTCGTGGTGCCGGGATCTGGACTTTCCGGATCTTCCGTGTAATCTCCGGTATCGTCTTCAGGTGTCTCTGTACCGTCTTCTCCCATGATATCAGCATGTCCTGGGCAGACCTCGGTCGGCGCTGTACCTTCTGCGAAATACTCCGTAGAGGAAGGACATTTTCCTGCTATGGCCAGTTTGCCGGTGAGGGTACATACTGTTCTTTTTTCCAGTCCTTTGTTAGTATCAAATTCTTTGCGTTCCAGATCGGCGTGGATCCGGCCCATAATACCTTTCCACAGCCGGAAACGGAAACTGGTATCATAGTTACATTCTTTATTGTCATCATATCCGCCCCATACTGCACAGGTGTAGTACGGCGTGAATCCACAGAACCATAAGTCTTTGTTCGAGGTAGTGGTACCTGTCTTGCCTGCAACCGGCATATTGTTAAGCTGGCAGGAGCGGCCGGTACCGCTGGTCACAACAGTCTCCAGTGCGCTGGTAAGAAGAGAAGCAGTTCCTTCCTTCAGTGCCCGGTGTGATTCCCCGGGATTCTCCAGCAATACGTTGCCGTCGTGATCCACGATCTTTGTATATAAGGTGGGGGAGTTGTAGGTTCCGCCATTTGCAATGGCAGCGTAGGCTGAACACAGCTCATAGTTATATACACCGTCTGTCACACCGCCAAGTGCCAGAGTCTGGTTAATGTCACTGTATATTTTACCGTCGATTTCTTTCTTTTTTACAAGGGTGCTGATTCCCAGCTTTTCACAGTATTCAAAGCCCAGTTCCTGGGTAACCTCATCACTGACCTTTACGGCACATACATTGACGGAGCCTGCAATTGCTGCCCGGTAGGTGATATCACCTTTGTAACCTCTGCTTGCATTCCTGATATTTCTGCCGTTGCGGTACTGGTAAGGTTCGTCTCTGACGATGGTGGACAGAGATTTGCCGCAGGCATCAAGAGCCGGTGCATAGGCGGCCAGGATCTTGAAGGTGGAACCCGGCTGACGCAGGGATCCCCGGTATGCGCGGTTCAGGCTGAGACTTGTGCTCTTTGCACCGCGTCCGCCGACCATAGCCTTTACCTGCCCGTTGGACTGATCCATGATAGTGACGGAGGCCTGAGGCTGAGGAGTGATATTGATGACCTCATCATAAGTGTCACCTTCCTGCGCGATCGTTGTCTTCCATTCTTCAACCATGGCTCTTGCCTTTTCCTCGCTGGAGTACAGGAGACCCTGGTCTTTTCCATGGACATCTTTTACATATTTTTTGATATGGCCGGAGCTGTAATTCTCTACGGTTCCGTCAGCTCTTGTAACAGTAAGCGCGTAATCCAGGCCGTATTCCTTCAGGCCGGGGTAATTGGAGTCCTTGTTCATCTCCTCGTCGCAGATCTGCTGCATAGCAAGATTCTGGGTAGCATAAATACTGAGACCGCCGCTGTAAAGTGCATTGTAGGCCTGGGTCTCTGTATAACCGAGCTGAGTCTGGAGATCCTCTAAGACCTGCTCAGAAAGTGCGTCTACAAAGTAAGTGGTAGGTTTCTTTTCCTCAGCGTTGCTGTTGACCACCTGGATCCTTGAGTACACATCATCTGCAAGAGCCTCGTCGTAGGAGGCCTGGTCGATGTATCCCTGCTTCAGCATATTATCAAGGACGTGAGTCCGCCTTTTATTGTTATCTTCAGGATTAGTGATCGGGTTAAATCTATTTGGGTTCTGGGTGATGCCGGCAATACATGCACATTCCGAAAGTGTAAGCTCGGAGACCTCCTTGCCGAAATAGCGTTTAGAGGCGGCTTGTACACCCAGACAGTTCTGTCCCAGGTTCACCGTGTTCATATAGCTTTCCAGAATCTCTTCCTTGTTCATCTGTTTCTCGATCTGGAGGGCAAGGAACTGCTCCTGGAATTTTCGTTCCAATTTATCAAAAAATGTTTTTTCTTCTACAAAGTTGGGAAATACATTGTTCTTGATCAATTGCTGGGTCAGGGTACTTGCACCCTGTTCTTTCCCGCGGAGTGTGGACACGGCGGCACGGGCAATTCCCTGAATATCGATACCGTTGTGCTCATAGAAACGCTCGTCTTCGGTTGCCACAAATGCGTGAGCCAAATTCTCCGGTATGTCGGCGAGAGTTTTGTATACTCTGTTGGAGCCGGAGGCAACGAAACGTTCTAACTCGGTCTTCCCGTCATCTGCATATACAAAAGTAGTAAATCCCTTTGGCTTGACGTCCGCAGGAGTCACTTCCGGAGCCTTGTCGATGATCCGCTTGACAAACAGGCCGCCGCCGACTATCCCGGCAACTGCGACTACGATCAGGCATAAAAGAAAAGCCTTAAAAAGCCGTACCCCCACCCGCTTTCCCTGCATGGTAGATTTGGCCGTTATTTTTTTCTGCTTTTTTGCAGCATGCTTCTTACCATAATTCATGAGTATAACCTCCTTCATACCAAGTCATTATAGCAAATAAACGTATTGAAATAAAGAAAAAAATGAAAACTTCATATTTTGGTAGGAAAATCTTAAGAAATTCGTTATGATAGTATCAAAGGCGGTACGAATCCTATATTATAGCAGAAAGAAGGAATGTTTCATATGTTGTCGGAATATAAAGTCATATATACAGGCGGAGAGGCCGAAATTACAGAGAAAAAATCCCGGTTCATCGCCACAGTGGCCCCGGTGAAAACAGAAGAGGAAGCGTTGGAATTTATAGAATCTATGAAAAAAAAGTACTGGAACGCTGCCCATAACTGTTCTGCCTACGTGATTGGAGAGAGGGACGAGCTGCTTCGATGCAGCGATGACGGCGAGCCCGGCGGCACGGCGGGGAAGCCGATGTTGGATGTACTTCTGGGAGAGGGAGTACATCATGCGGCCGTCGTAGTGACCAGGTATTTCGGGGGGACACTGCTGGGGACAGGAGGGCTTGTGAGAGCCTATTCTGCCGCCGTGCAGGCAGGTCTTGCCTCTTCTAAGATAATAACCAGAATTACCGGTTTTAAACTGAAGATCACCACAGACTACACAGGACTTGGTAAGATCCAGTATATTCTGGGAGAACAGAAACTCCAGGTGCTGAATGCAGAATACACAGAAAAAGTAGTTCTTGAGACGCTGGTTCCCGAAGACAGGATGAATACCGTCCGCGGGGAACTTATCGAGGCCACTTCCGGGCAGGCTGCGCTGGAAGTTATAGAACCATGTCATTTTGCGGAAATTGACGGCCGAATGCAGGTGCTCTGATTTATACCGTCCGCTCTTCTTTTGTTACGATCCCGGTCTTCCATCTGCCGGATTTCAGGTATATGAGACAGATGATCATCCCCATCATACTTGCAAAGGGCGCGGCAAGCCCGATCTGGAACAGAGTTGCGCCTGCCATACGGCTTACAAAGTATGTTGCCGGCACACGTACAAGAAAGGTGGAGGCCAGATCCTGGAGCATGGTAAAGGTGCTTTTGCCGCATCCGGTAAACATACTGGTGAGACAGAAGATGATGCTGGTCAGTATGGCGTCGTAACTGAAAGCTTTGATATACATTCCGCACATGACCTGAACTTCCATATCCTTTGTGAAAAGGGACGGCAGAACAGTGGGGAAGAACTGGCTGTAGACGAAAAATAAAAATCCGATGGCTGTGCAGGTAATCATCCCGTAGATGGTTGCCTTTTTTGCGCGCTCAGGTTTGCCGGCGCCCATATTCTGCGCTACAACAACGCTGATGGAGGTGGCGAAGGAAGTCTGGGGAAGAAATGCGAATCCAACGATCTTGTCGCCGACGCCCATGGCGGCGCTGTAGGAAACGCCCATAGCGTTGATAATGGACGTAAGCAGCATAAAGGACAGGTTTACCAGGATACTTTTAACTCCGATGGGAATGCCAAGAGTAAGGATCCTCCGGGCCATCTTTGCGGAACATCGGAGATCTTTTGTTGAAAAAGGAATTCCCATCCCTTTTTTCCTGAGGAACAAGAGTGCGGCGATAAAGCTGGTTCCCTGGGCCAGCACAGTGGAGACGGCAACTCCTGCGGCGCCCATATGGAAAATGCCTGAGAGGAGAAGATCTCCTGCAATGTTTACAGCACATGCGATCGCGACAAAGATCAGCGGGCTTTTGCTGTCCCCCATTCCCCGCAGGATTGCACATACCGTATTATAACCGACGACGAGGGGGATCCCAAGAGAGCAGATCATGGTGTATGTATTGGCGGCCGCCTCTGCCTGGGCAGGAATATTTAACAGACGCAGGATAATGGGATGGATGAAGAGAAACAAAGCCATCATGCATACGGAGAGCCCTCCGAATACAAAGACGCTGTTTCCGATCACTTCTGCGACAGTCCTGTATTGTTTTGCACCGAGAAACTGGCCGATCAGTACAGTTGCGCCGGTGGTGAGTCCCAGAATAAAAAAGGTTACCAGTGTCATAACCTCGCTTCCGGTAGCCACCGCAGACACGTTTGCTTTTGTGGAAAAATTTCCGATGACCAGCAGATCCACAGTCCCGTAGAGATTCTGCAGCAGGCTTGACAGTAAAAACGGTATGGTGAATTTGATCAGAGACGGATAAAGTTTACCGTCTGTCAATGTATTTTTCAGTTCCATTTTGGATTCCTTTCTGTTATGATTCCTCTGATTTCAGCTTGCTGGTCAGGATATACCTGTCTGCCGGATTAATGGTAGTGCAGTATTCAAAAGCTTGTTTTGCGTCGAAAGCAGTGCTGCTGATGAGAAAGGCAGGCTCTCCTTCAGCGGCGTTTAAGTGGCGGGCTTCGCTTTTGTTCATGTGGCAGATAGATATTGTTTCCTCCTGCTTGACCGGGTGAAGGTTGTACATAGTTTTCAGGATGGAATAGAGGGATGTCCTCTCAAAATTATAATGAAAGATTCCCGGCACCAGCTTTGCGGGGATAAAAGCATGTTCCAGTGCGATCGGTTCACCGTTCAGGCAGCGCACACGCTTCAGGGAAAAAACCTTTTCTCCCAGAGTCAGGTTCAGTTGACGGCAGATGGAAAGAGGCGCCTCGCACTCCTCCATCAACAGGACCTTGCCGGAAGGAATATATCCGTCGGCGGTCCACCCGGAGGTGAATGATTCCAGCTTGTGGGTGGCCTCGATAATTTTAGGGGCAGCGATGAAATTCCCTTTTCCGTGCCGGGTATAGATCTGATGCTCATTGCGGAGACGTTTCAGCGCCTCGCGGACCGTCAGGCGGTTTGCCCCCAGTTTTTCAGCCAGCGCCCGCTCCGAAGGCAGGGCGTCTCCGGGCTCTAATCCCTGTTCAATAATATAAGATTCCAGTGCCTCTTTGATTTGTTCACTTAACAGATTCGTGTATTTACTCATGATTTCTCCTCTTTAAGTTAATATGCTTGAGAATGTAAAGGTGTCTCCGCTGACATACGACCTTGTATATTCGACGACCCGTCCGGTGATGTCTGTCACAGTATTGTGCAGCATAAATACGGCGGAGCCCTCCTCAATGTTCAGCAGAGCAGACTGCGGGCTGCACACCTTTACAATCTCCAGACGCTGTGAGTCTGTGGCAAATGAGATCCCCTGCTTTTCATACAGATCATACAGGGAGCAGTGCTCAAAATTGTAGGTTTCGATGTCAGGGACGATATTATATGGGATATAGGTATATTCCAGGGCCAGTGGTTCACCGTTTCCCAGGCGGAGGCGGAAAATGAGAAACAGGTCTTCGTCAGGGGAGACCTTAAAGATCCGGCCGTATTTGACGCCGGCTTTTTCTTTTTGAGCCGCCAGTACTTTGTTTGAAGGGATCAGGCCTGATTCCTGGATAAACAGTCTCATGGACTGGATCGTATCGATCGGGGAGTCGATTCTCGGTTTGGAGACAAAGGTTCCCTTCCCCTGAAGCCTTGTCAGCAGCCCTTTTTCTATTAACACGTCGATTGCTTTTCTGACGGTCATCCGGCTGAGCCCGAAGACCTCCGAAAGTTCACGCTCGGAAGGTATTCTTGCGCCGAGCCCATATTCATTTGTTTCGATTTTTCTCTGGATCAGATCTGCAAGCTGCAGATACGCAGGTTGTGTGTTCAGCATTTTTTACCTCCGTACCAGTTGTCCTTGGTCAAAGGCAGGGACTTTTTAATTTTAAAACCCTTTAAAAAATATGTCTTTTCAGGATCCCTTGTCGGAAAAGAGTTTCTGTGCAACTGGTTTATTTAAAATGGTATATGTAAAGAATATACCAGACAGTTTGGAAAGTCAACTGGTTTATTTTATTAAAACTAAACCACACGCTGATCTGGTTGTGAAAATGCGAAAAAATTGTGAAATATATACAAAAATTGAATGAATTAAATAATAAAAAACATAAGTATTGACAATAAAAACAACAAGTAGTATGCTTTTATCGACAAAACGTATACGTGGTCTAAAAACAAAAAGAAGGTAAGGACTATGAAAGTAATAGGATATGGAGACAATGTAGTTGACCGGTACGTAAATAAGAACAAAATGTTTCCGGGCGGAAATTGTATTAATTTTGCGGTCTATGCAAAAAAGATCGGTATGGACGCCGCATATCTCGGAACATTCGGGGACGATGTGGAAGCGGGAAGAATCCAGTGCGCGCTAAAAGGATTCGGGGTTGATATTTCCATGTGTGAGACAGAACCGGGAAGCGTAACGGAGCGATGCGATGTCAACATTGACGAAAACGGCAACCGGGTATTCATACAGTTTGATGAACGGGAAGAGCTTCACGGTATCAAAGAGCTTCAGGAGAAGGATCTGGAATATCTGAAAGGCTTTGACCTGATTCACTGCAGCTGTTATGCGGAGGAGGAAGATCAGATCCCGAAGCTTAAGGATATGCCGGGGATCTGTGCCTTTGATTTCTCGGAGGAAGAGGAGTACCGAACGGGAGAGTATCTGGACGGGATCTGTCCGTATATTGATTTCGCCCTGTTTTCCTGTGAGGGGATGGACGAGCCGGCCATCAAAGCTTTGCTGACGGATGTATACGGCAGGGGAGTCAATTATGTTCTTGCCACCATGGGTCCGGACGGACAGATGTTGTACGACGGCACGGACTACTATTATGGAAAGGCAAAATACATTGATGCCATTGACACTATGGGAGCCGGAGATTCATTTTTCACCGCGTTTCTGATGAGTCTGTTAAAATCCGGCTGGTCAAAGACAATGCCGGCTTCCAGGGAGGCAATCCAGGAAGCGTTTACATTCGCGGCCGGTTTTGCGGCGGACAACTGTATGGTAGAGGGATCATTTGGATGTTCTTCGGAACTGTAAAAGGAGAGTGAAGGTGTAATGGAAGAAAAGAAAAAACTGGAATTTCAAGGTATTTTCTCTGCAATAAAGGAAAGTACCAACCCGAAAAATTTTAGTAACTAAAACTTCCCACACCAATAAGGTGTGTTGAACCTTGAAAATTCAATATTT
>CANSCI010000123.1 GCA_947645355.1 uncultured Dorea sp.
TTCACACAGACAAAAGGATATCCTTTTTTATTTACTTCTGTTCCTGTATCCAAAACATTTTTCGGGCAAAATTCAATACAGTACCGGCAGCTTTTACAACTCTCTGCCCTGATTACGACTTTTGACATGTTCTGCTCCTTATCTATTGATTCTTGTACTGTTGTACTTGTATCACGTGATCGGCACACTCATACTGTCATCCTCCCACGGGTATCTCATATACAGATGAATGGGCAGCAGCAAAAAGGGCGAAGCCTCTTTCACTGACTCATAGAGAGATTCCATCACTACTGCAAACTCCACTTCTACATACGTTCCTGCCATCTGTATCAATCGGCTGCAGCCTTCCAGAAATTCTGAGGCGCTGGTCTTTCGCCCAAGGCTTGGGCTTGCGATCACATGGATGGAGGAAATGCGGGCAGCACAGCGGATCTCTGTCATAACTCTGTCAATGGAATACACATCTTTACTCCATGGACGGTACGGATTGATCAGATACAAAACGGCTGTATCCGGCCTGGAAAAATAAGGCGCAAGGCCGCCGATCAGGCGCGCCCCCGCCTCATTTCCGCCCACATCGAGAATGACATAACTGTCTTCGTCACAAAGAAAATGGCAAACCCCTCCGGACATTGTCGGGGTATCCAGAACCTGGGGCGCATCATGGCACACGACCCCTGCCTCTGTTAATTCCTGCCGGACATCTCTGGAGCGGAACAAAGGCTTGGTCTGATCCATATCAAACAAATGCACCGCCTTTGTCTTCTGCCCTGCAAGTGCAAATGCAAAATGCAGGGCAGTTTCACTTTTTCCGCATCCGGATTCCCCGACAAAAATCATATTTTTTCTTTTGCCGATCCAATCTATAACCGAATACTCTGACATGTTTTCTCCTGTTAGAAAATGCGTACCGGAATCTCTGCCGGCTCATTCAGCAGTTCTTCTATCTCATCATCCAGCTGTACAAGAGTCAATGAAAAGCCTGCCATGTCAAGAGAGGTACAGTAGTTGCCCACATAATTTTTTGCAATGGTAAATCCGGCCTTCTCGCAGAGGAGCGCTGCTTCACGGTAAGCGATATACAGCTCACTGATGGGGGTTGCACCCATGCCGTTTACCATAACGGCAACCCTGTCTCCGGATTTGAATGGAATATCCTTTGCAATCGCATCAAACATCTCTTCCACAATATCATGCACCGGTTTCATCTGATCTCTGCGGCGTCCCGGCTCACCGTGGATTCCTACACCCATCTCGATCTCGTCGTCACCGATCTCAAAGATCGGAGTTCCTTTTGCCGGCGGTGTACAGGAAGTAAGAGCCATACCCATAGAACGTGTCCTGCTGTTTACTTTTTCGCCCAGCTTCACAAGTTCCTCCAGAGAAGCTCCTTTTTCTGCTGCGGCGCCGCAGCATTTAATAACAAAGAAGTTGCCGGCCACACCGCGGCGGCCTACGGTATACAGGCTGTCCTCAACGGAGACATCGTCATTGACTACGACTACGCCCACCTTGATCCCTTCTGCCTCTGCCATCTCTCTTCCCATATCCCAGGACATCCGGTCTCCCTGATAGTTATTGATGATATGTAATACACCCGCGTCACTTGCGATCTTCTTCGTACACTGGTATACATAGTCCATGGCAGGAGCTGCAAATACGTTGCCCGGACAGGCAGCGTCCAGCATTCCTTTTCCTACGCACATAATATGTGCCGGCTCATGCCCGGAACCAGAGCCCTGCATGATCGTTACCTTTCCGTCCGGAATATCTTTCCGGTACAGTGTATTGATCTCCGGGACACACTCAAGCTTATCCTTGTTTGCAAGATAAATTCCCTCGATCATCTCTTTCACAAAATCATCCGCATTGTTCATTAATTTTTTCATTGCATCGTCCTCCTTTTGATTTTGATTATTTCAATGCTTCTGCAATCGCAACTGCCATCTCGCCAATTGCGACAATGCCTGGGTCATAAGTGCCGATACTGCGGTCTCCGGTAAAGGACTGGCGGCCTCTTTTTGCCACCCACTGCTTTGTAGTCTCACGGCATTCGTATGCTGCCTTCGCCGCCGCATCAAGCGCGTCATTTAACGTGCCTCCCTCTTTGGCGGATGCTTCCAGGGATTTTACAATCACATCCAGCGCATCCAGCAGGGTCTTGTCCCCTAATTTTGCACCGCCGCGCTTGCTGATTCCGTCAATCGCGCTGTTAAGGCCTGCTGCCATATCGTCGATAGTAAGCTCTGTCTTATCTTTAAACATCATTCCGTTTCTCATAAAAAGTGTTCCCCACACAGGACCGGAGCAGCCGCCCGTACAGCTTGTAATGGCAGTCGTAACACCCAAAAGAAACGTGCCGATGGTGGACATGTCATAAGTATCCCACTTATCCATGACAGACTGGAACCCGGTCGCCAGGGATACGCCAAAATCTGCATCCCCCATCACACCGTCCAGCTCACAAAAATAAGCCTCATTATCCTTTGCTACCTTTGCCATTGTCTTTACAATTGTCTGAACCTGTTCAAACGTCATTTTATCCATGATACTGTATCTCCTTTCTGTTTCCTTTTTTCCATTTCTGCCGAGTCTTTCTCTTATGCAAAATCCCTGGTATCCTCAACCTTCTTCTTTCTTCTGGACCAGTGCATTCCGCTTGCCTTCGCCTTAAAATAATTTTCAAATGCCATTGCAGCAATGATCAGCACTCCTACGATCATCTCCTGGTACAGAGACGGAACGCTTGCGATACGCAGGCAATTATTCAGAAGTGCCACAAAGATGGCGCCGTACACTGCACCGCCCGCAGATCCGATTCCTTCACCCATGGAGCCGCCGCCAAGCACGCAGGCCAGAAGGACATTGGTATCATACCCGGTTCCTGCCGTAGCGCTTGCCTGCTGGTTCATAGCTGCCATGATCACACCTGCCAGCGCAGCTGCCATACCAGAATAGGCAAATACAAGGATTGCCACCGGAGCACCTTTGATGCCACAGAGGACAGAAGCCTTCCGGTTGCCCCCAAACATAAAACTCTTACGTCCAAATACTGTCTTGTGCATTAAAAATACCGTCAGTACTACAAAGACAAGAAAGACATAGACCGGGATCGGAAACCCGAAAAGCCGCCCGTTCCCGAGCTTACAGAATAATTCCGGCGAAGAACATACCACCTTGCTCTTAAGGCCGATCTGTGCAGCTCCATACAGTACATACTGCATTGCCAGGGTCACGATAAAGGACGGAAGGTTAAAATAATGGATCGCCGCGCCCATCACGGCACCGATCAGCGCACCTGCAAGGAGTGCAAGGAGAAGCCCCGTGACAAAGCTGGATGTGGTGCCGCCGTGGGAAGTAATGTACTTGACCGCCACCATGCCGCCCACTGCCATTGCACCGCTGACAGAAAGGTCAGGACCTGACACCAGCAGGGGGAACATCATGCCGCAGGCCATGATCCCAAGAAGCGCCGCACTCATCAGAATACTGGAGAGGTTGCTTACCGTGTAGAAGGAACCAAAGGAGGTGACTGCCATCCATATCAGCATTGCAACGATAATAAACACCTTTGCAAATTTATATATTTTCTTCTGCATTTTACTCACCTCGCTTATTCAGGCCGCTGGCCGTCATAGTAATCTCCTGACGGTCCGGCATGCCGCTTTGGAATTCTCCGACAATATTGCCATGCCTCATGATCAGGATCCTTGTAGCAACGCGCGCTAATTCCTCATTGTCTGATGATAACTGCCGCGCCGTTTGCAGCCATATCTTCAATAATCTTGTATATTTCTGACTTGGCTCCTACGTCGACACCAACTGTCGGCTCATCAATCAAAAGCAGCTTGCAGTTATGGATCAGCCATTTGCCGACCACGATCTTCTGCTGGTTTCCTCCGGAGAAATTAGCCACTTTGTATTTCGGATCCGCCGGGTGGAGATTGACCTCCTCGATCATCTTCTTCGCCCTTGCACGCTCCTTCGCCTTTGACAAGACTCCGAAGCTGCTTACCGCGCCGAAGTTAATCATCTCCGCATTCTGCTCCACCGAAAGCTGCGGAACAAATCCTTCTGAACGGCGGTCCTCAGAGATAAATCCGATCCCGCTTTTAATATTCTGGCGGATACTGCGGGATATTGGCTGATCCAGATAAGTGACCTCACCGGCTGTAACCGGATCCACACCAAAGATGCTGCGAAGAAGTTCTGTACGTCCTGCACCTACCAGGCCGCCGATCCCCAGGATCTCTCCTTCATGTACCTGAAGAGAAATGTCGTTAAAATACCCCCTGTGGCTCAGATGTCTGACATCCAGCACTACCTTCCCGCTTCCGGGAGTCAGTTCCTTCTGCCTTTCCGTTGACAGACTCTTGCCCACCATAGCCTGAATGACTTCATCCGGCTTAATCCCGCCTTCTGCTTCCTTGTCAAAAACCCCCACCAGCTTTCCGTCCCGAAGCACGGTAATCCGGTCTGACAGCATGTAGACCTCATCCAGCCTGTGGGAGATATATAAAATGCTGACACCGTTGTCCCGGAGGGATCTTATAATCTTAAACAGTGCTTCTGACTCTTTATAGCTTAAGGATGCCGTCGGCTCATCCATAATGATCAGGGAGGCATCTGTGATCAGTGCCTTTAAGATCTCCACCACCTGCCGCCCGGCCGTACTTAACTCTGCCACCCGCTGCGTTGCCTTAAGCCCCAGGTCATATTTATCAATCAGATCCTGTACACGCCGGTTCATCTGTTTCTTCTGCAGGAAACCGAATTTTGTCAGTTCTTTCCCCGCCATAATATTTTCTGCAACAGTGAGTGTTGTCATCACACTCAGTTCCTGATAAACGACTGCGATCCCGTTTGCCGTGGAATCCTGACGGGAATGGATATCCACTGGATTTCCGTTGATATAGATGACTCCGTCGTCCTTTGGATAAATCCCTGAGATAATTTTGATCAGCGTGGATTTTCCGGCTCCATTCTCACCGCACAGAGAGTGCACCTCCCCTTTGCGGATATCAAAGTCTACCTGATCCAGGACACGGTTGCCGGAGAATTCTTTTACAATCTTTGAACAGCGCAATAGTATCTCTTTATTTTCAGCCATTGTTTAATTCCTCCTGCATGATTTTTTCCTGTTCCAGCCCGTACTTCATCTCCTGGTTGTGCAGGCGGATCATCGTGACGATACTGTCCACCATCATCATCAGGATCAATACACCGCCCTGGGTAATCTGCTGATATGCGGTAGGGATCCCCATCTTAAAGATCCCGTTGTACACCAGATAGAGGAAAAATGCGCCGAGGGCAGCGCCCACCGGATTAGCCTTCCCGGCCGTCTCAGACGCACCCATTGCGGAAGCTCCTCCGATCACAAGTGCCGAGATAGCATCAAACTCAAGCCCCACACCCATCGTCGTGGTCGCACACTGAGATCTTGCCAGCAGGAAGATGGCGCAGACGCCGGTCAACGCGCCGCAGCACATATATGCCATTCCCTCTACTCTTCCTACTTTGATCCCGGTCAGCTCCGCCGCCTTTAAATTCGCACCCATAGCATAGATATTGCTGCCGAACTTTGTCATCATAAAGACGACCTGACAGATCGCCATACAGATCAGGGCTGTCACCAGACTGTAGTATATTTTAAATGAACCGATATTCATTGCACCGTTCAGCTCCCGGATGGTCAGATCCGTAATTTTCACCGCATAGGCGGATCCATTTGCATTCCGATAGCTGAAGATCCATGTAAGCCCGCGGTAAACGCTCATCATAGCCAGCGTTCCTACAAAAGGATGCAGGTCGAAGGTACGGATCAAAAATCCGTTAATAAAACCGAAAACCGCACCAAGCACTACCATAAGCACAAGGATCAGTGGAACGGCAAGTCCCAGGTCAATCATCCTGGATGCCAGCATACTGATCAGGGCCGCCATTGCACCGACAGACAGATCAATATATCCGGCTGCCATCACAAAGCACATTCCACAACTGATCATAAGCGGCGTCGCCGTCTCACGCAGAATGGTGGATATGTTTGACGCAGTTGCAAAATTCTCCGACTGCGTCGAAAAAAAGATAAATGCCGCGATGGACAGGCCAATTGGTATAAATAATTTTTTAACTGTTAATGACATGTGCATTTTCATAGCTTTCCATCCATTTCTTGTTGTATCAATTTCTTATCAGATCCTTTTTTCATTAAAGAGGATGTTTCCTTTTTAAGGAGGGCCGGGAAGATCCATTCTCCCAGGCCCTTCCTGCCGGTCGTTCCTACCAGCGGTTTGTAATCTCTTTTACGTTTTCAGCTGTCACAACGGAACTTGGAAGCATAATAGACGGCGCATACTCTGCATCTACAAAGTTCTGGTCGATCTCGCTCATAATACAGTACAGAGCCATTTTTGCAGCGTCATTTCCCATGGTGATCGGATCATTGAAGATAGTTCCGGTCATAAGGCCCTGCTCAATATACTCAAGAGCCTGTGTCTCTCCGTCAGCGCCCCATACGGCAATGCCTTCGCGTCCTGCGGACTGGATGGCCAGTGCAGCGCCTTCTGCCATCGCGTCATTGGAGCACCATGCCATGTCAATGTTGTCGTACTTCGTCAGGAAATCTCTCATGATCTCGTTTGCATTCTCAGCTGTAAAATCTCCTGCCTGCTCCTCAAGAATCGTAATGCCTTCGTATGTTGCAAGTGCTTCCTGGAAGCCGATCCACGGACAGTCGCCCACTGCCTGTGTTACCTCCGGAGGAACGCCGATGATTACAACATTACCTTCCTCACCCATCATCTTCCCGGCTTCAAGGCCTGCGGCATATCCGTTGGTATAGCCGCCGAAGCCAAATCTTGCCGCGTGCTGGCAGGATGGAGATACGTTCAGGGAAATCACCTGGATCCCTGCTTCTTCACATTCCTGGATCGCCGGTACGATGCCGGTACCGTCCACACACTGGATGATCAGGGCATCATATTCCTGGGCACAGAGGTCTGTCAGGATCGAAATCTGCTGCTCATTGTTGCCGTTTGGATCAAACACGTTAAATTCAATGGTTCCGTAGATTTCATTCAATGGCTCCAATACCTGGCGGATTCCCTTTTCCCATGCCTGTGCGTTTGCAGCAGAGCCCTGGTTTGGAACGTAAGCAATCTTTACTTTGTCGCCGTCATAAGGATCCTTCGGGGTATGGTATCCTTCCGTTGCAGCGGCCTTTTCGCCGGAATCCTTGGAGTCTGCATCTTTTCCTCCGCTGCAGCCTGCAAGAAGCATCATTGCGGTTGTTACTGCCACGATGGCAGCCATCAGTTTTCTCAGTTTCATTTCTACTTCCTCCTATCTCAATATTTGAAATTTGTCAATATATCTCCCGATATATTTTTAAA
>CANSCI010000124.1 GCA_947645355.1 uncultured Dorea sp.
CGATGAGGAGATGCTTGCGAGAATGTCCCGGAATAATATAGAAAAAGCGGAGAATCTGTTCAGCATCCGGCAGATGCATGAGCAGTTGGCAGAATACTACAGGCAGGTGCAGGGCTTGGGGACAGATATATCCATAAAGAGAGAGGTGAACAGGCAGAGTGAATCAGGAAAAACCGATGATTAGTGTAATTGTTCCGGTATATAATACGGAAACTTATCTTGTAAGATGTCTGGATTCCCTGACGGCACAGACATATCCTAATCTGGAGATTCTTCTTGTTGACGATGCATCTACAGACGGCAGCCGGACTATCTGCGAGGCCTATGCGGCAAAGGATGCACGTCTGAAATTGTTTCACTTCCCCAAAAACCGGGGGCCGTCTGCGGCCAGGAATGAAGGAATCCGCAGAGCAAAAGGAGAACTTCTCTCTTTTGTCGATGCAGACGACCATGCAGAACCTGACTTGTTGATGAAGCTGTATACAGCGCTGTCGGAACACAAAGCGGATGTCAGCATCTGCGGTGCGGACGGGATTCAGATAAAGGACGGCGCTGCGGACACATTTTCAGGGAAAGAAGCTGTCCGATGTCTGGCGCGGGGGACTCCGTTTAATCTGGTGCCATGGGGGAAGCTTTACCGTGCAGATCTGGTAAGATCCTGCCCTTTTGACGAGCATATTTTCTACAGTGAGGATCTTCTGTTCCTTTATCAGGTATTTCGGCGCGCTAAAAGAGTCTGTTATTTCCCGGAACCGCTGTACCACTATGTCAACAGGGAGGACAGCCAGGTTCACAGCGGGGTCAGTGACCGGAAATGTACGGCGCTGTTCGTACATGACCGGGTCTGCAGGGATGCTGCCATACAGTTTCCGGATGTGCTGCCTGATTTTCAACAGATCGCATTGGATACGAATACACGGATGGCCATGGCGGCAATGGAGACAGAGCTGCCGCGCTGCCGGCTGTTTGGATACCTGAGGCTGCTTTGCAAGAATACCAGACGTCATATCAGCTGGAAAGCTCTCGTGCGCTGTCAGGAAAAAAAGGTGGCAGCGGCGTCAGTGATTTTGTGTGTCGGTGAGGCCCCGTTTTATGGGATCGGACATATATATAAATACATTAAGCGGTGGAGAGGGAGATGAAGACAGAGCAGAAAAATCCGATGATCAGTATCATCGTGCCGGTTTATAATGTTGAACCCTATCTGGAAAAGTGTCTGGATTCTATAACCGCACAGACGTATCCCAATCTGGAAGTTATTGTTGTAAATGATGCTTCTTCGGACCGGGGAGGACAGATCTGTGAGGCCTACAGCGCCCGTGACAGCCGCATACAGGCCGTACATTTTCCGGTGAACCGGGGAGTGTCTGCGGCCAGGAATGAGGGAGTATGCAGGGCCAAAGGGAAATATATGACATTTATTGATGCGGATGACTATGTGGAGCCTGACCTTCTGGAAAGACTGTATGTGAATCTGGTGAAAAATAAGGCAGATATCAGTGTCTGCGGCATTGACGGAGGCAGACAGAAAGACGGCCCGGCCCGTACATATTCGAGCAAAGAGACTGTATACTGTATGGCGCGCCGTGTTCCGTTCTTGTGGAATGTCTGGGGGAAGCTCTATTTGACAGAGGCTGTGAAATCATGCCCTTTTGATGAGCAGGTTCTTTGTGGTGAGGATCTTTTGTTTTTCTATCGAATACTGAAGGCTGCAAAAAGGGTCAGTTATTTTCCGGAGCCTTTGTATCATTATGTTTACAGACCAGGAAGCCTTATTAACAGCGGGATTGGTGAAAAGAGCCGCACAGTGTTGTCTGTCCTTGACAATATCTGTAAAGACGCTGCCGCAAACTTTCGGGAGGCTTCGCCCGGCCTTGAACTGCTGGCGCTAGATACAGCGGTACGTTTTGCCCTGCAGACAGTGGAAAATGGCGTAAAAGAGGGCAGTGTCTCTGCATGGCTGAAATATTTCCAGAAGCATGTGCGCCGGCATTTCAGCTGGAAGTCAGCGGCGCTTGCAAGGGATGTAAAAACTGTAACGGCTGTATTCCTGCTCTGTACAAGCACATCGGCCTTCCAGGGGATGGGCGCTGTCTATAAGTACTGTAAACGCCTTTTGGGCGCAGGGTATTGTTGATCAAGCGGAGGGATGGAGTGAGTGTAAAGGATGGACAGGACAGAACATATTGCAAAAAATCTAAAATTTGCAGCAGCCAGTGAGCTGACGCTTGCTGTCCTTAAGTTCGTATTCCGGAGGGTGTTCGTCCTTCTTCTTGGGAAAGAATATCTGGGGCTCAATGGATTATTTACCGATATCCTTTCTGTACTTTCTCTGGCAGAATTGGGGTTCGGGACTGCTGTTACATACAGCCTTTACCGGCCGGCAGCGACAGGAGATACAGAACTTATCAAGTCGCTGATGGCTCTGTACCGCCGCGCTTACTGGATCATTGGTCTGATCGTTCTGGCGGCAGGATTATCCCTGACGCCTTTTCTGGGGTTTTTTATAAAAGAAATGCCGAAGGGAATTCCCGGACTTTCTCTCATTTATGTGCTGAACGTCCTCAATGCCAGTGCTTCGTATGTATTTGCGTATAAATCTACACTGTTGTTTGTTCACCAGAAGAAGTATGTTGACAGTCTGATCCGCACGGCTGTGACAGCCGGAGCCACTGCGGCACAGATCGGGATTCTTCTGGTGACCGGAAATTATATTTATTATGTGTTGACTGCGATCGGGGCTACATTGCTGCAGAATACGGTGATATCCGTGCAGACAGACAGATTATATCCATATCTTCGCGAGAAGAATATACAGCCTCTTCCGGAGGGGGTACGGTGTGATATCCGCCGTAATGTAGGGGCTATGATACTGCACCGTATCGGTGCCGCGGTCGTATTCAGTACGGATAATATTTTGATATCCAAGTTCGCCGGAATCGTAGCTGCCGGATTATATTCGAATTATACAATGATACGTGGATTTTTGAATGTCATGATCAATGCGCTGTTCAATGCGATTGCACCGGCTCTGGGCAACCTGAATGCCACAGAACCTCTGGAGAGTAAACGGACTGCGTTCTGCCGGCTTAATTTTTTTTCCGCCTGGCTGTTTGGCTGGATGAGTATATGCCTGCTGTGGCTCTATGATCCTTTTATCAGTATCTGGCTGGGCGGCGGCTATCTGCTGCCAAGACCGGTCGTTCTGTTGATCGTGGTGAATTTTTATCTGAACAGTATGCGGATTCCCGTTGCGAATACAAAAAGTGTTATGGGATTGTTCTGGGATGAACGCTACAAATCTATTCTTGAGCCGCCCCTCAATCTGATTCTTTCAATTATCCTGGCGCGGCGCTGGGGGATTTTCGGAATCCTGGCCGGAACGCTGATCAGCACTATGGCGCTGCCGTTTTGGATCGAACCGCTGGGACTTTACCGCCACGGCCTGAAGCTGCCGCCGGGAAGATATTTTCTGTGCTGTTTGAAGTACCTGTTTATAACTGCCGCGGCCGCGGGACTGACAGGTATTGCGTGTCTGGCTCTGGGCAGCGGGATATTTGGGTTTATACAAAAATGTATCCTTTGTTTGTTGATTCCCAACGGGGTCTATCTGATCGTTTACCGCCGGACGTCGGAGTTTGGTTTTGTTAAGGAGATGGCCGGGCGTATTATAAAAAAAATTTTCAGGTAAAATAGGAGCCGGGAGGAAATAATATGTATAAAAGAGCATTCTACGGTAAGGTAAGGCGCTGGGATTTTCTGCTGTTGGATCTGACATCCATGCAGATTGCTTTTCGAGCCGTCTATATGTTCTGTTTACCCGGAACTGCCTATAATGACCAGTTGTATCGAGATGAGACATTTGTACTGCTGCTTTGCCAGATTGCCGTAACTTTTTTTGGCAATCCTTTTCAGGATATCTTAAAACGCGGTTATTATGTTGAATTCAAAGAAGCATTTAAACATGCATGTGCCGTTATGCTTGTTGCAGTGCTTCACCTCTTCCTGACCGGACAGACTGTGGATGATTACAGGTTTCTTTTTGCATTGACTTCGGTATTTTACTTTGCTCTGTTATATCTGGGGCGTATATCCCGAAAGCTGTATCTAAAGAGCAGGAGAATGTCCCCCAAAGGAAAGCGCTCATTGGTGGTGATTACAGTATCAGACCTGGCAGAGGAGGTGGTTTTTAAGCTTACAGATAGTACCTGTGAAGACTTCGTTATCTCTGGAATTGTATTCCTGGATAAGAATTGGACCGGACGGTATATCGGGGATATTCCAGTCGTTGCATCCAGAGAGGATGTAAAGGATTATGTCCGGCACGAATGGGTGGATGAGGTATTCATCAAGGTTCCGAATACGGTGGAATATCCGAGGGAAATGATAGATTCTTTTATATTGATGGGGGTTATCGTACATTTAACGCTGTCAAAGATAGAAAATATCCGGGAAGGTTTTCAGCAGGTAGAATTCATGGGCGGTGAGACGGTCCTTACTACAAGTATCAGCATGAGCGCTCCAAGGCAGATTCTGTATAAAAGATGTATGGATATTGCAGGCGGACTTGTAGGATGCCTGATTACGGGAGTACTGTTTCTTTTTATCGGCCCGATGATCTATATTGCTTCGCCGGGCCCGGTGCTTTTCTCCCAAATCCGAATCGGGCAAAGCGGAAGACAGTTTAAGCTGTATAAATTCCGAAGCATGTATATGGATGCGGAACAGAGGAAGAAAGAACTGCTGGAACAAAATAAAGTACAGGGCGGCCCCCTTATGTTTAAAATAGACTGTGACCCGCGTGTCATCGGGAGCGGAAAGAAAAACTGGCTCGGGCATCCCAAAGGGATCGGACATTTTATACGAAGAACCTCCCTGGATGAATTTCCGCAGTTTTTTAATGTGTTGAAAGGGGAGATGAGTCTGGTGGGTACGCGTCCGCCGACAGTGGACGAATGGGATCTTTATGATCTGCATCACAGGGTCAGGATGGCGATCAAGCCTGGGATTACCGGCATGTGGCAGGTCAGCGGGCGCAGTAAGATCACAGATTTTAATGAGGTGGTAAGGCTGGATACAGAGTACATAAAAAACTGGTCTCCGGGATTAGATGTTAAAATTCTTCTGAAAACACTCTGCGTGATTTTTAAAAGAGACGGGGCATCATAAGAAAGGATATCAATAGGCAGAAATTTTTCCCGCAAGAGGGTAAATAAAATATTGTGATGATATAAAAAGACATTGGATAGAGGATTGGACTATCCGATGTCTTTTTCATTGTTTTTGGTGAGAATTACTAAAAATATAAACTTCATTTTATACAAAATGTGTATTGATAACAAAAAAAATAAGATATATACTTGTATATACAGGAACACACAAGAAAGAAGGGAGAGATTGGAAATGGACAGTAAAATGATGCGGGGAGGATACTGGGACGGCCCCAACTCCATGACCGTCATGGATGTGCCGCAGCCTGAGCTCAGGCCGGATCAGGTGAAGATCAAAGTCGCATACTGTGCGATCTGTGAGAACGATGTCTGGATTTCATCCGGTGAATTTTTTGAAGTACAGCCGCCCCGTATTTTAGGGCATGAATTTTGCGGGAAGATCGTAGAGGTTGGAAAGGACGTAAAGCACTACAAAGTAGGCGACAGGGTTGCCTGCAATATGCAGGTGTTCTGCGGGACATGCTGGTATTGTCATAATGGATACGAGCATTTCTGCGAGAATATTGAGCAGGCGACAGGCGCCTATGCACAATATGCAGTTGTGGCAGAAAAGGCATGTGAGCGTATCCCGGACGATATGACTTATGTACACGCTTCATTCCTCGAACTTGTGTCGGCGGCGATGTATTCCGTGGAACGGTCGGAGGCAAAGATGGGACGAAGCTTTGCAGTAATCGGAGGAGGGACGAAGGCGCAGCTGGAACTTGTGATCGGCCGCCAGAAAGGGGCATATCCGGTTATCTGCATCGACCCTTCCGAGGAGCGGAGGAACAAGGCGTTGGAGCTTGGAGCAGATTATGTGATCGATCCATCCAGGGAAGATGTGAAAGAAGCGGTGATGAAGATTACAAAGGGGCACGGTGTGGACAATGTTATCGAGTCATCTGCGGATCCGCAGAACTGCTCCCTGGCATGTGATATTGCAGCAGCATGCGGGACCGTGAATTTTGCGGCAAATTATCTGCCGGGTACCAACTGTACGCTGGATCTTTGGCAGCTGAGGCTCTTGAAACAGTTGAAGGTGCATACCAGTATTCAGTCCCCGTATATGTTTGAGCGTGCAATGGAATACCTGCCGAGGATCGAGGTTGAGAAGCTGATTACAGCTATCCGTCCCTTAGACGAACTGAACGAGGCATTCGCCCAGCAGAGGGACCATGAAGAATTTAAGATTCTGATCAAGCCGTGGGACGAAGACTTTGACTAAGGATATGTCTGCTCCTGACAGGAAATTAGATTAAGATTCTGACAACAAACAGCGAAAAGCTGCGATGAAAGTAAAAGAATAAGAGGTTTTGAGTATGGAGAAAATAAACAGCATTGAAGAATTAAAAGCAAAAGCAAGACAGATGAGGGAGATCATTATAGGAATGGCGCCGACAGGCTTCGGTCCCCATGTTCCGTCCGCTCTCTCTGCAACGGACATTGTTGCCGCATTATATTACCACACGATGAATTTTGATCCGGAGAACCTGAAATGGCCGGAACGTGATCGTTTTATCCTTTCCGCAGGGCACAAATCCCTGGTACAGTATTCGGTTCTGAATATGCTGGGAGTGATCTCAGACGAGGAGATGAAGGGCTGGGAGACTTATAAGAGTAATCTGGCAGGTCATCCATGCTATGGGAAATGTCCTGGTATCGAGGCATCTACCGGTTCTCTGGGGCATGGGCTTGCAATGTCCAATGGAATTGCCCTGGCGGCCAAGATGGATGGAAACAAGGCAAGAGTATTTACCATCGTAGGAGACGGAGAACTGGCAGAAGGTTCCAACTGGGACGCTGCTATGTGCGCGGCAAAATATAAGCTTGACAATCTGACAGTC
>CANSCI010000125.1 GCA_947645355.1 uncultured Dorea sp.
GGTTCTACATGCCGCAGCAGGATCTCGCCCTCCGGTGTGAGGCGTACTTTTTTCGTGCTGCGGATGAAAAGGGTGCGGCCAAGCTTTTTCTCCAGTGTCTTGACGGACTGGCTGACGGCTGACTGGGAGATATAGAGCTGGTTTGCCGCCTCGGAAAAGCTTAAAGTAGAGGCTACATAGTAAAATACTTTATATAATTCATAATTGATATCCATGGGGATTCCTCCTTGCTGTCTGGGGTAACGAAAGCTGTCCGCGCACGGCGGCCGGCTCTGATTATAGTATACCTTATGCGGGGGAAATTGGAAAGACCGGAGCATGACTGGTTTCAGGATATTAAGACGGATCCAATCACTTTTATGACATATCATTTTTTGGTTAAAATCATGGCGGACATGTGCCTGATCGTGTATAATATTATTATCGGAGGAAAAGAGCATGAAGAAATTACAGCAGATTCTGGCGGTCCTTGCAATGTTTTTTGTTATTATCGGTGTATTGATCACCAGTTTTGAGATTGTCATTTATGGGGATTCCCAGTATGGATTTTATGAAAAGGAATATCGGAAATATGAAGTGGCAGATTCTCTGGATATGAAGCTTGAGGATGTGATGGAGGTCACCGGCTATATGATGGATTATCTGATCGGCAGAAAGGACGAGCTTTCTATTGTCACGGATGTGGACGGGAAACGGCAGGATTTTTTCAACGAGCAGGATCGGCTTCATATGGCGGATGTGAAGCATTTGTTTCTGGGAGGGCTGAAGCTTCGGACGCTTGTGCTGGGCACGGCTGTTTTGCTGATTATTTTTCTGGCCGTAAGGGGAGCGGATGTTAAGAAGCTTTTGCCGAGGGCTTATTCCATAGCAGGTGGTATTTTCTTTTTGATCCTTGTGTTTCTGGGGGTTGCCTTTTCTATTGATTTTACGGCGTGCTTTCGGATCTTCCATGAGATTTTCTTTACAAATGATCTGTGGTTGTTTGATCCGGCTGAGGATTATATGATCCGCATGCTGCCGGAAGGGTTTTTCGCGGATATGGCGCTGCGGATCGCGCTGACTTTTGTGGTTTTTTTGCTGGCGCTCAAAGGGGTGTTTGTACTGGGGCGGATTATTTTTGCGAAGCGGAAGAGAGACGGCGAATTGACCGGCCAATCCTGATGTGATATATCGCAGGCGGTAAACAGGTATTTTGGGTTGATAAGTATAGATTATAAAAATATTAAGATATATTAATTATTTTAATAATAAAATATATGTTACAATGGAGTTATACCATTAGTACCAGAGTGACAGAATTTACGAAAATGGAGGGAAATGTATGAGCAACGTTCGACGGGTGTACGTGGAGAAGAAACCAGGTTTTGGCGTGCAGGCAGGGGATCTGAAAGGGGAGATCAGGAATTATCTCGGTATCCGGGATGTGGAGGATGTCCGTGTGCTGATCCGCTATGATGTGGAAAATGTCTCGGATGATACCTTTGAGAAGGCGTGCAGCGGGATATTTTCTGAGCCGCCGGTAGATGATTTGTACAGGGAAAGTTTTGAGGTTCCAAAAAATAGCCGGGTATTTTCTGTGGAATTTCTGCCGGGGCAGTTCGACCAGAGGGCGGACTCTGCGGTTCAGTGTATCCAGTTTATTAAGGAGGACGAGGAGCCGGTAATCCGCACAGCTGTCACCTATGTGATCGTGGGCCGGGACGGTGAGATCCCGGACGCAGAGTTTGAGGCCATCAAGGCTCACTGCATCAATCCGGTGGATTCCAGAGAGACGGATATGGAGAAACCGGAGACTCTGGTTGCAGTGTTTGATGAGCCAGAGGATGTGGCGATATTTGACGGATTTAAAGATATGGCGGAAGAGGAGTTAAAGGGACTGTATGACTCACTGGGGCTCGCCATGACTTTTAAAGATTTTCAACATATTCAGAATTATTTCCGTGGGGAGGAGCACAGAGATCCGTCTATGACAGAGATCCGTGTGCTGGACACTTACTGGTCCGACCACTGCCGGCACACTACATTTTCCACGGAGCTTACGGATGTGTCCTTCGGCGAGGGGGACTACCGGGCGCCCATTGAGGATACTTACCGGCAGTATCTGGCAGATCACAGCGAGATCTTTAAAGGCAGGGAGGACAAGTTTGTCTGCCTGATGGATCTGGCGCTTATGGCCATGAGAAAACTGAAAAAAGAAGGAAAGCTTGAAGATCAGGAGGAGTCTGATGAGATCAATGCCTGCAGTATCGTTGTTCCGGTGCAGGTGGACGGTGTAGAAGAGGAGTGGCTGGTGAATTTTAAAAATGAGACCCACAACCACCCGACGGAGATCGAGCCGTTCGGAGGCGCTGCCACCTGTCTTGGAGGGGCCATCCGTGACCCGCTGTCCGGGCGGACCTATGTATATCAGGCTATGCGCGTGACCGGCGCAGCGGATCCTACCGTATCTGTCAATGATACGATGAAGGGCAAGCTTCCTCAGAAGAAGCTGGTGCGTGAGGCAGCCCACGGCTACAGTTCTTACGGCAACCAGATCGGGCTTGCGACCGGCGCGGTGAAGGAGATCTATCACCCGAATTATGCAGCGAAGCGTATGGAGATCGGTGCGGTTCTTGGCGCGGCGCCAAGGCGTGCGGTCATCCGCGAGACTTCTGATCCGGGAGATATTATTATTTTGCTCGGCGGGCGTACCGGGCGTGACGGCTGCGGCGGGGCGACAGGTTCCTCTAAGGTGCACACAGAAGAGTCCATCGAGACATGCGGCGCTGAAGTGCAGAAGGGGAATCCGCCCACAGAGCGCAAGATCCAGCGGCTGTTCCGCAGGGAAGAGGTCAGCAGGCTCATTAAAAAATGTAATGATTTTGGTGCGGGCGGTGTTTCTGTTGCCATCGGTGAGCTGGCGGACGGACTGAGAGTGGATCTTGACAAAGTGCCGAAGAAATATGCAGGCCTTGACGGGACGGAGATTGCGATCTCCGAGTCCCAGGAGCGTATGGCGGTTGTGGTAGATCCGAAGGATGCGGCAGAATTTATGGATTATGCGAAGGAAGAGAATCTGGAGGCAGTAGAGGTTGCCGTGGTGACAGAATCTCCGCGGCTGGTGCTTTCCTGGAGGGGAAAAGAGATCGTGAACCTTTCCCGTGCATTTCTTGACACCAACGGGGCGCACCAGGAGACTGCGGTGGCAGTGGAGATTCCGAACCGCAAGGATACTATTCTTGCCCGGGAGGAAGTGGCGGACGTAAGGGAGAAGTGGCTGGCCGTCCTGAGGGATCTGAACGTCTGCTCCCAGAAGGGTCTTGTGGAAATGTTTGACGGCTCCATCGGGGCTGCGTCTGTATTTATGCCTCACGGCGGGAAATACCAGATGACCGAGACACAGGCGATGGCGGCGAGGCTTCCAGTGCTGACCGGGGACTGTGATACGGTAACTATGATGAGTTATGGATTTGACCCGTATCTGTCTACCTGGAGTCCGTATCACGGAGCGATCTATGCAGTGACGGAGTCTGTGGCTAAGATCGTGGCAGCAGGCGGAGATTACCGGAAGATCCGGTTTACTTTCCAGGAGTATTTCCGCCGTATGACAGAGGAGCCTCACAGATGGAGTCAGCCGTTTGCGGCGCTTCTTGGCGCTTATAATGCGCAGCTTGGTTTCGGCTTGCCGTCCATCGGCGGCAAGGACAGCATGTCCGGGACTTTTGAGGATATCGACGTGCCGCCGACGCTTGTTTCTTTTGCAGTGGATATTGCGGCAGAGAAGGATATTATTACGCCGGAGCTTAAGGCGGCAGGCAATAAGCTGGTATGGCTCCGGATTGAGACGGACGGGTATGATGTTCCGAAATATGATAAAGTAATGGAGCAGTACGGAAAATTTACGGAGGATCTTCGTGCGGGGAGGATTGTATCGGCGTATGCTCTTGACCGGCATGGTGTGATCGCGGCTGTGAGTAAGATGGCGTTTGGGAACCGTATGGGCGTTAAGATCGAGCATTATATGGATCCGAGAGATCTGTTTGCGCCGGCGTTCGGGGATATTATCGCAGAGGTTCCGGCAGAGAAGGTATCAGAGCTTGCCATTACTTATACGGTGATCGGCGAGGTGACCGGAGACGCTGCATTTACTTACGGAAATGTAAAGATTCCGCTCTCTGAGGCGGAGGAAGCATGGAAGGGGACGCTTGAAAAGGTATTTCCGACTAATTCTGGGGCAGCAGGACAGGAGGAGGTCATTGACAGGGGAATTTATGAGACCTCTGATATTCATGTGTGCACGCACAAGATCGGCCGGCCGACCGTATTTATCCCGGTATTCCCGGGGACAAACTGTGAGTTTGACAGTAAAAAGGCATTTGAGCGGGCAGGTGCAGAGACCATCGTGAAGGTGTTCAGGAATCTGAGTGCAGCCGATATTGTGGATTCTGTTCAGGTATTTGAAAAAGCCATCGGACAGTCCCAGATCATCATGTTCCCGGGCGGCTTCAGCGCCGGGGATGAGCCGGACGGTTCCGCGAAGTTTTTTGCCACAGCCTTCCAGAATGCAAAGATGAAGGAGGCGGTAGAGCGGCTTCTGAATGAGCGGGACGGTCTTGTGCTCGGTGTATGCAACGGCTTCCAGGCGCTTGTAAAGCTGGGGCTTGTCCCGAACGGGGAGATCACAGGGCAGACAGAAGATTCACCGACCCTGACCTACAACACTATCGGACGCCATATATCCAAGATGGTGTACACAAAGGTAGTGACAAACAAATCCCCATGGCTTGCAAAGGCACAGAACGGCGGCGTGTATGTCAATCCGGCTTCTCACGGGGAAGGGCGCTTTGTGGCAAATAAGGAATGGCTGGATCGCTTGTTTGCAAATGGGCAGGTAGCAACACAGTACTGTGATCCGGAAGGAAATATTACCATGGACGAGGAGTGGAATGTGAACGGCTCCTACTGTGCGATCGAGGGCATCACAAGCCCGGACGGGCGCGTGTTTGGCAAGATGGCGCACTCAGAGAGGCGGGCACGGTCTGTGGCTGTGAATATCTATGGAGAGCAGGATCTGAAGATCTTTGAGGCAGGAGTAGAATACTTCAAGTAGTTAATTGGGGACGTAGTAAAGTTTAACTTTACTACGTCCCCAATTGCGTTTTGCCCTGTCCCCAATTGAATCTTTTTCAATTGAAATTGCAACTATAAAACGAATTTAATGCAATTAACAGTAAAATATCACAAAAACATGCACAAAAAATACAGAATTGCAGGAAATGAAATGATAAATTGCAAAAAAGTTGTTTATTTGCAAAAATTTTCTTGTGTTTGTTACAGAAATATTTTACAATATGAAAGAGTAAAAACATTTGCGTGTTTTGGAACTTTGAAGGAAATACTATTTTATAGGAGGTAAATAAGTATGTCATATGTTGATGAAGTCCTTGAGAGGGTAGTAGCGAAAATCCTGCCGAGCCGGAATTCCATCAGGCCGTGAAAGAAGTACTGGAATCCCTCAGGGCAGTGGTTGAAGCGAATGAAGAGAAATATAGGAGGGACGCCCTCCTTGAGAGGCTGGTAGAGCCTGAGAGGCAGTTTAAGTTCCGTGTACCCTGGGTGGATGATAATGGACAAGTGCAGGTAAATACCGGATATCGTGTGCAGTTCAATAGTTCCATCGGACCATACAAGGGCGGCCTGCGGCTTCACCCGTCGGTAAATCTTGGGATTATCAAGTTCCTCGGGTTTGAGCAGGTGTTCAAGAATTCTCTGACAGGTCTTCCTATCGGCGGCGGAAAGGGCGGCTCTGATTTTGATCCGAAGGGCAAATCTGACAGAGAAGTGATGGCGTTCTGCCAGAGCTTTATGACAGAACTTTGCAAATATATCGGTGCGGACACAGATGTGCCGGCAGGCGACATCGGTACCGGAGCAAGGGAGATCGGCTACATGTTCGGGCAGTACAAGAGGATCCGCGGCCTGTATGAGGGTGTGCTGACAGGCAAGGGATTAAGCTACGGCGGTTCTCTGGCAAGGACAGAGGCAACCGGATATGGCCTGCTGTATTTTACCGATGAGATGCTGAAGCTGAACGGGCAGGAAATTGCAGGGAAGACCGTGGCAATATCCGGTTCCGGTAATGTGGCCATCTATGCGGCGGAGAAGGCGCAGCAGATGGGCGCTAAGGTTGTGACAGTCAGCGATTCTACCGGATGGGTGTATGATCCGGACGGAGTGGACGTTGCGGCGTTGAAGGAGATCAAGGAAGTCAACCGTGCAAGACTGACTGAGTATAAGAAATACCGTCCGGATTCTGAGTACCATGAGGGACGCGGGGTGTGGTCTGTGAAGGTTGACATTGCGCTTCCGTGTGCAACTCAGAACGAGCTTCACTTAGAGGATGCAAAGATGCTGGCTGCAAACGGGTGCATCGCGGTTGCAGAGGGCGCTAATATGCCGACTACCATGGAGGCTACCGAGTATCTGCAGGAACATGGTGTTATGTTTGCGCCCGGCAAGGCATCAAATGCCGGAGGCGTTGCCACATCGGCACTGGAGATGTCCCAGAACAGTGAGCGTCTGAGCTGGACCTTTGAGGAGGTTGACAGCAAGCTGAAAGATATTATGGTAAATATCTGCCATAATGTGGATGACGCCGCAAAGCGGTACAATGCAGCAGGAAATTATGTGGTTGGGGCAAATATCGCAGGGTTTGAGAAAGTGGTGGATGCCATGACGGCCCAGGGGATCGTTTAGCAGCAAATTGTCCGGCAGAATTTCTGCAGGATTATATTGAATGTGGATGAGTCCTGTGAACAATGTGTTCGCAGGACTTAAAACTGCAAATAAAAAAGCCTGCATATGCAGGCTTTTTTATTTGCAGTAGCGGGAACTGGATTTGAACCAGCGACACCACGGGTATGAACCGTGTGCTCTAGCCAACTGAGCTATCCCG
>CANSCI010000126.1 GCA_947645355.1 uncultured Dorea sp.
GTCGAGGCTTATGGATACGAAGCGGCTGAAGGAGATCTTGGCTATGTTAAAGTCCAGGCTTTTGATGAAATTCCAGTCTTCCGGGCATACGACGGCGGCTCTTAGGGCAATGTCTTATGCGTCTCCTTCTGCAAAATTAAAGGATATGACAAATGGGATAGAGTTTTATGAGAAAGCGGCGTATCTGGAGGAGCATTGGGAAGAGGAAAAAGACGGGCTTGTGAGGGTGCTTGAGAGGCTTGTCCGGAGGATTTTCAGGCCGGACAATATGATGTTCAGTTATACGGCCGCAAGGGAGGGCCTTGAGGGGCTTGCAGAGATGACAGAAGGGCTGAAGTCCCGGCTGTTTGCCGGAGAGGCTGAACACACGCAGTGTGTGATTCACTGTGAGAAGAAAAATGAAGGTTTTAAGACTGCCTCCAAAGTTCAATATGTTGCAAGAACCGGCAATTTTATCGACCGTGGTGCATCCTATTCCGGTGCGCTGCAGATCCTGAAGGTTATCCTGAGCTATGAGTACCTGTGGCAGAATATACGCGTGAAGGGCGGCGCCTACGGGTGTATGAGCAACTTTAACCGTGTGGGGGAGGGGTATTTCGTGTCCTATCGCGATCCGCACCTAAAACGCACCATAGAGGTGTATGAGGGTGTGGTAGAATATCTCAAAAACTTTACGGTCAGCGAGAGGGATATGACCAAATATATTATCGGGACTATCAGTAATATTGACCAGCCGCTGACGCCGGCGGCGAAGGGAGAGCGCTCTATGAACCTTTATATGGGGAAAGTGAGCGCGGAGATGATTCAGGCTGAGCGCCGGGAGATACTGGAGGCTTCACAGGAGGATATCCGCCGGCTGTCCCGGGTGGTGGAGGCGGTACTGGCGGCAGACCAGCTGTGTGTCATCGGGAGCGAAGAGAAAATAGAGGAAGAAAAAGAAGTGTTCAAGACATTGACAAACTTTTAACTGGGGACGTAGTAAAGTTCAACTTTACTACGTCCCCAATAGAGGAGATATTATGAATAGAGAGCATAAATCTGGCTTTGTCACTCTTATCGGAAGGCCAAATGTGGGCAAATCAACCTTAATGAATTGTTTGATCGGACAAAAGATTGCCATTACTTCTAATAAACCGCAGACGACAAGGAATCGGATCCAGACGGTGTTGACAATGGAGGAAGGACAGATCGTATTTGTAGATACGCCTGGGATTCACAAGGCTAAAAATAAGCTTGGCGAATATATGGTAAATGTGGCGGAGCGTACACTGAACGAGGTGGATGTGGTACTCTGGCTGGTGGAGGCTGCTGCATTTATCGGAGCCGGGGAACAGCACATTGTCGGCCGGCTTAAAAAGGTGAACACACCGGTCGTTCTTGTGATCAATAAGATCGACAGTGTAAAGAAAGAAGATATTGCAGCCTCAATTGTTGCCTACAGGGATATTTATGATTTTTCTGATATTGTTCCGGTATCTGCAAGAAACGGGACAAATACGGATGAGCTTTTGAAAGTCGTGATGAAGTATCTCCCATATGGACCGCAGTTTTATGATGAGGACACTGTTACGGATCAGCCCGAGCGGCAGATCGTGGCCGAGCTGATCCGGGAGAAAGCGCTGCACAGCTTAAATGAGGAGATCCCGCACGGTATCGCGGTGGCAATCGACCGGATGAAGATGAAAAATAAAATTATGCATATTGATGCTACTATAATATGTGAGCGTGATTCCCACAAGGGGATAATTATTGGAAAACAAGGAAATATGTTGAAAAAAATTGGCAGCAACGCCAGATTTGAGATTGAGAAAATGCTGGAACGTCAGGTAAATCTTAAGCTTTGGGTCAAAGTGAAGAAGGATTGGCGCGACAGTGAGTTCTTAATGAAAAATTTTGGATATCGGGAAGAAGAATAAAAACTGTCTATCAATGGGGAACCTAACCTTATCAACAGAGGATGAGGTGATGGTATGGGTATGGAAGAAATATACTGGAACCGTTTTTTAGAGACGGGAAAGATTGTGGATTATCTTTATTATAAAGGGATGGAAATCTGTAAAAATGTTATAGATAGCCATGAAAGTGAGGATAGTTGTGAATCAGATTACGGTGACAGGCATGGTACTTGCCTCTACATCTATCGGTGAATATGACAGGCGTGTCGTGATTCTTACAAAGGAGCGCGGGAAAATTGCAGCTTTTGCAAAAGGGGCAAGAAGGCCAAACAGTGCATTGGTGGGGGTTACAAGCCCATTTTCCTTTGGGGAATTTGAAGTATATGAGGGGCGGACATCTTATACGCTGATGTCGGCCTCTATCTCCAATTATTTTCAGGAACTCCGGACAGATGTGGAAGGTGCCTATTATGGATTTTATTTTATGGAGCTTGCAAATTATTATGCAAGGGAGGCTAATGATGAGACACAAATGCTAAAACTTCTTTATCAGACTATGCGTGCCCTTGTGAATCCAAGAATTCCTAACCGGCTGATCCGGTACATATATGAATTAAAGACTCTCTGTATCAATGGGGAGGCGCCCCAGGTATTTGAATGCGTCTGCTGCGGGGATCAGGAACCGGAATTTCTCTTTAGTGTGAAAAAGGGCGGAATTGTGTGTAAAGGGTGTAAGATGGACAAAGATAGAAGGAGTGTGGATGGAAGGCTGCTGCTGCCGTCTACGTTATATACGCTGCAATATATTGTTTCCTCCTCTGTTGAGAGATTATATACGTTTCTGCTCAAGGATGAGGTGCTTGAGCAGCTTGGAGAGATTGTGACGTCTTATCTGGAGGAATATCTGGGGAAACAGTTTAAATCCCTGGAGATCTTAGAGACAATTGAGAAAGAAGTTGCGAAATAACGTGGATCATATAATGCTGACATATTTGCAGAATAAAGCTTGAAAACTTATAGATAAAACGGTATAATAAGTAGCAATTATCAAGATTTTTTATAGAAGGTGAGGAGAAAAGGTATGGTAGAGAAGAGTATGGAAAAAATTGTGGCGTTGGCCAAATCAAGAGGATTCGTATACCCGGGATCTGAGATTTACGGCGGACTTGCAAATACATGGGATTACGGCAATCTTGGAGTGGAGCTTAAGAATAATGTAAAAAAGGCCTGGTGGCAGAAATTTGTGCAAGAGTCCCCATATAATGTAGGTGTGGATTGTGCTATCCTGATGAACCCCCAGACGTGGGTTGCCAGCGGACATTTGGGAGGATTCAGCGACCCGCTGATGGACTGTAAGGAGTGCCACGAGCGTTTTCGTGCGGACAAGATGATCGAGGACTATGCAAAAGCAAATGGGATAGATCTTGGGGACAGCATCGACGGATGGAGCCATGAGCAGATGGAAGCTTATATTGCAGAGAAGGAGATTCCATGTCCGACCTGCGGCAAGCATAATTTTACAGAGATCCGCGAGTTCAACCTGATGTTCAAGACATTTCAGGGTGTGACGGAGGATGCAAAGAGTGTAGTGTATTTACGCCCGGAGACGGCACAGGGGATTTTTGTTAACTTTAAGAATGTACAGCGTACCTCAAGAAAGAAGATCCCGTTTGGTATCTGCCAGATCGGAAAATCCTTCCGCAATGAGATCACTCCGGGGAATTTTACCTTCCGTACCCGGGAGTTTGAACAGATGGAACTGGAGTTTTTCTGTGAGCCTGATACAGACCTTGAGTGGTTCAAATATTGGAAGCAGTTCTGTCTTAACTGGTTAGAGACATTAGGGCTTAAGAAGGATGAGGTACGTTACCGTGACCATTCCCCGGAGGAATTGAGTCACTACAGCAAAGCGACAACAGACGTTGAGTTCCTGTTCCCGTTTGGCTGGGGAGAATTGTGGGGCATTGCCGACAGAACGGATTTTGACCTGACGCAGCACCAGAATGTATCTAAGCAGGACATGACCTATTTTGATGATGAAAAGAAGATCAAATATGTTCCGTATGTAATTGAGCCTTCACTTGGTGCCGACCGTATGGTACTTGCGTTCCTGTGCAGCGCATATGATGAGGAAGAGCTTGAAGGAGGGGATGTGAGGACAGTCCTTCATTTTCATCCGGCACTTGCACCGGTTAAGATCGGTGTACTTCCATTGTCTAAGAAGTTGAATGAAGGCGCAGAGAAAGTATATGCCGAGCTGAGTAAGAAATATAACTGCGAGTATGATGAACGAGGCAATATCGGGAAACGTTACCGCCGTCAGGATGAGATCGGGACTCCGTTCTGCGTGACTTATGACTTCGATTCAGAGGAGGACGGTGCAGTGACAGTGCGTGATCGTGACACAATGGAGCAGGAGAGAGTTAAGATTGAGGATCTGGATGCTTATTTTGCTGAGAAGTTTGAGTGGTAGAATTGGAGTAAAAAGACAGACAATTATTTTTGAGTAATGTTTGAGAATAAAAGGACAGATGTAGATTTATAAGAAGCCTGCATCTGTCCTTTTGTTGTATCAACTGTATCATTTTACTATAAAGCTGATCCCCTCTTCGGTACGAAGAACGCCGACATATCGTTCTTTTCCATGGTAAGTAATTTCACTTTCTTTTCGATCCCTCCTGCGTAGCCTGTCAGGCTGCCGTTTGCCCCGACAACCCTGTGACATGGGATAATCAAGGATATAGGATTGTGCCCTACGGCGCCGCCGATTGCCTGTGAGGACATATTCGTAATTCCTCGCTGCCTTGCGATCTTGTTTGCAATCTCGCCGTAAGATATTGTCTGTCCGAAGGGTATGGTAAGCAGGATATCCCACACAGCCTCACGGAAAGGTGTGGTTTCGATTCTCAGCGGCGGTGTAAAATCGGGTGCTTTACCACTGAAATAAATATCGAGCCACTTTATGGCTTCTGCAAAAACAGGCAGAGATCCCTCTTCATATCTTTTCGGCAGTGTGCTGCCAAAGTATTTCTGACCGTCGAACCACAGGCCAGTAATGCTGCCGCCGTTGCCCGCGATCGTCATGCTGCCCAGTGGTGACTGGTAATGATCAATATGAGTCATAGCACATGTGCCTCCCATTATTTTGAATTTCTTATTGTAAGTTTTAATATATGTTTTGCTGTTTGGCAGATTGCCGTCTGGAGCAGCAGAAACAGGAAATGGCGGCAGATCGTTTCCTGCCGCCATTTTTCTTACATGTAGATTTTTATGTGGAGTTTTATTGTAGGTACTTCACATAATATCTGTTTTGGAAATTTTATGCTTCTTCTTTCTTTGCGTAACGCTCAGGATGTAATCTTCTGTCTCTCATGTCAGCAGCTGCTGTAAAGAGAACATCTGTGGAGGAGTTCAGGCCGGTCTCGCAGGAATCCTGGATAACGCCGACGATGAAGCCTACACCTACAACCTGCATAGCAATCTCAGACGGAACACCGAATAAGCTGCAGGCCATAGGGATGAGCAGCAGAGAACCTCCTGCAACACCCGAAGCACCGGCTGCACTGAGTGCTGCAAGTACACATAAGATCAGAGCTGTTCCAAAGTCTACAGTGATTCCAACTGTGTTGGCAGCAGATAAAGCCATAACAGAGATGGTGATAGCAGCGCCGGCCATGTTGATGGTAGCGCCTAACGGGATGGATACGGAATATGTATTCTCATCTAATTCAAGGTCTTTACACAGTTCCATATTTACAGGAATATTAGCAGCAGAGCTTCGTGTAAAGAATGCTGTGATGAAGCTTCGTGCCAGACACTTGAATACAAGCGGGTATGGATTCTTCTTAATGCAGAGGAATACAATCACCGGATTCATGACCAGAGCCACGAAAGCCATAGATCCTACCAGTACAAGGATCAATCTTCCATAAGATAATAGGGCGCTAAGACCGGATGCAGATATAACGTTGAAGATCAGACCCATAATACCAAATGGTGCAAAGCTGATAACCCATTTAACTGCTGTAGAGATTGCATCTGCAATGTCATCAAGCATAGATTTTGTAGCTGGGGCAGCAACTTTAAGTGCGATACCGAAAATACAAGCCCATGCAAGGATACCGATGTAGTTTGCATTTACAATCGAGCCTACCGGGTTGGAAACCACATTAAGGAGAAGATTCTTTAACACTTCACCTACACCGCTCGGAGGAGCCATGTCCTCACCTGCTGCTTCTGCCAGTGTCAGGGTTACCGGGAAGAGCTTACAAGCAATTACGGCAACAAGTGCTGAGAATAAGTTGCCCAGCATATAGAGGGCAATGATAAAGCCCATGTTTGTCTTCTGTCCTTCCCCCATGTGTGCCAGTGCACTCATTACAAGGAAGAATACAAGAAGCGGTGCAATTGCCTTCAGAGCACCAACAAATAAGTCTCCCAGGAGAGCTATTACAGTTACCTTCGGAATGACCAGCCCGAGAATAATACCAATGATAAGGCCGCACAGGATTCTTAAAACAAGACTGATGCTGTTCCATTTTTGAATTACATTTTTCATGTTTCATTTCGCGGATAAGCCTGCGGAGGATATCCGCTTTCCTCTCTTTCTCTATAGATTTTGTTCCCCGATATATTGATATATTTTTTATAGAGGCAGATTGAATCATGCACCCTTTCCGTACAAATATATCAATAGCAACAAGTTAATTATAAATAAATTTATAGCATTTGTAAATAAGTATTTTGTAAAAAGTGCTACAAAAGAGATTATAGAGTGTGAAAAAAATGTCAATTTACACAAAAAATATATTAAAATCCATTGTGAATGTCTGTGAGGAGTGATATAATTATAGAGAAAATGAATCATCGTCCGGGGAGACGATAGAAACGGGAGGTCTAATAAATTGAGCGAAAGAAATGATGGAATGATGTGGGCGCTTGTGAAGGAGAAGCCAGAGGAAGGATTATGGATGAAACGTGTTCCGATTCCGGAAGTAGGACCCAATGATGTAAAGATTAAGATCCATAAGACAG
>CANSCI010000127.1 GCA_947645355.1 uncultured Dorea sp.
CATTCTTCCCCTTGATCCTGTAAATGGTCGCACATGCGCCGCAGAATCCATGGCGGCATCCGCAGCCTCTCTTCCACGTGTATCCGGCATATTCCATTGCTGTCATGATCGTAAGGTCCGCCGGAACACTATATTTCTTACCGCTAAAATATACATTTACCATCTTTTCCATGTTGGTATACCAATCCTTTCTCTAGTACTCGTTCGGCAACTCGTCAATTTCGTCGAACCTAAACACCGGGCCGTCCTTACATACATACTTAGAACCGATATTGCAGCGTCCGCACTTTCCGACTCCGCACTTCATGCGTAGTTCCAGCGTAGTGTACACCTGCTCGCTGATAAATCCAAGCTCCGTAAGGCCTGCAAGCACGAATTTGATCATGATCGGTGGTCCGCAGACAAGCGCGGTCCTGTCTGTATCAAATCCAAGCTCCTTCACATAATTGGGAACAAATCCAACATGGCCGTCCCAGCCGTCCTGCTCTCGGTCGATCGTCAGATGTACCCGGATACCCTCTGTCCTCATCCAGACCTCCTGAATTTCCTTTAGCTGCACCAGGTCTTCGGCAGAACGAGATCCGTATACGATATCCACATCCCCGTAGTTCTCCCGGTTATCTATCACATAATTAATGACTGAGCGCAGCGGTGCAAGGCCGATACCGCCTGCGATGAACAGCAGATTTTTGCCCTTAAGCTCTGTCTCCACCGGGAAGGAATTGCCGTAAGGCCCGCGGACGGTAATCTCGTCCCCCACCTCCAGACTGTGAAGATAATCGGTGAGCACTCCGCACTTTTTAATGCTGAATTCCTGGTATTCTTTATTAGTCGGCGAAGAGGTGATGGAAAACATACCCTCACTGATCCCGGGCGCACATACCATGGCGCACTGTCCCGGCATATGCTCAAAAAGCTTCCCGCCCTCCGGCGCGTTGACGCGGAAGGTCTTTACATCCGGCGTCTCCTGGCGGATATCCGTAATCACGCCCACCCGGGGGATCAACGTATCCAATGTATAATTTTTATGGCAAGTACATTCACCCATTAGTTTTCACCTCCCTGATTCTGAAATGCTTTTACAACCTTCACGATATTCAAAGCTGCGGGACATTTTTCCACACAGCGCCCGCATCCCACACAGGAATACATGCCGTCATTGTTGGCCGGATAATAGACCAGCTTATGCATAAACCGCTGGCGGAACCTCTGCATCTGGCTGGTACGGTTGTTGCCGTGGGCCATCATGGTAAAGTCAGAGTACATACAGGAATCCCAGCATCTGTAGCGGGATACCCCGCGGCCGGTATCATAATCCTTAATGTCATAGCACTGGCAGGTAGGGCACACAAACGTACATGTGCCGCAGGCCAGACACGGCTTATACAGTTCCTCCCAGCGCGGGTCGTCAAATTTCTCGGAAAGGGCATCCCCGTTCCATCCTTCCAGAGAAAGATTCATATACGGCAGCCTCTCTGTAATCCTGTGGATAGCTTCTTTTTCTTCTTCCACTTTTCCTTCATCGGCTTCTGAAAGAAGTTCCTTCACCGTCTCTGTCAGGAGATCACCTTTCTCTGTCAGCGGCTTCCAGTAAAGCTCATCTTCGATCATCCATGCGGCTACATCTGCCGCCCCTTCTGCCGCATCCACTCCGAACACTTTGCAGAAACAGGTCTCCTCCGGCTCATGGCAGGCGAGGGCAACCACAGTTCCGTGGTCTCTCCTTGCAGCATAAAAGGTATCCACCGGATCTGACAGAAAGACTCTGTCTAATACTTCCAGACCCTTTACATCGCAGGCCTTCATACCGAACACTACAAAGGGCTGATCCTTTAAGTTCTCCGGTTCCACCTTCATCTTTTTTCCTTCTTTTTTGACAGTATAAAGCCCCTCACTCTGCGGAAAGAAGGCATCTTTCGGTGATTTTACAGATTTCAATGTATCCAGATCAACCTTGGCATCCTCGCTCCACGCCGCAAAATTTACCTGCCCGGCCGTCCGCACCGGAAGGTATAATTCCTGATTCTTCGCGATCATCCGGAATAATGCGGCGAGATTTTCTTTTGCTATCTTAAACATACATTATCCCCTCTTTCCTACAATACTTGGTTCTGCATCCTCAAAGGTATAGTCCGTGAGCGGCGCTTTTGCCCCCGTATCTTCCCCGGCCTGGTATTCGCCGTACAGTTCATTGATATCCTTGATAAACTTTCGGTTAAACAGATGAAGCGGGATTCCCTGGGGGCATACACGGCTGCACTCTCCGCAGTCGGTACATCTGCCTGCCACATGGAAGGCACGGATAATGTGGAACATTTTCTCCTCGAAGGAGTCTACATTCGCCTTCTGGGAACTGTCGAATTTGGTGCTGTCAAACACACACTTGCGGCAGCTGCATGCAGGGCATACGTTGCGGCATGCATTGCAGCGGATACATTTACTGAGTTCTTTTTGGAAAAACGCGAATTTTTCCTCCGGGCTCATTGCTTCGATGGCCGCAACCTCGTCAAACCGGTCGGCGTCCGCAGTCTCCTTAGACTCTCCGATCAGCTCGTCATAGATTTTATGCTCCTTGCCCTTGCAGACATGACATCTTTCCAGCATGGCATCTGCGTAAGCGCACGTCTTTTCTCCGTAGACCGTCTGGATCTTTAAAGTCTCGGCTTCATCACAGATTCCGGCGCCCTCGATTCGCTCGATGGCTTTGATCCCCTGCTTCCGGATCTTTTCAATATCCAGCTTACCCTTACATCCGACGCCTGCAATATATGCTTTCTCCCTGTCCACACGGTGCTCTTTCATCAGCTGGTTAAAGCTGTAAGTATCACATGGCTTTAAGCAGACCATCGTCTTTCCGTCCAGCTTGGAGGCTTCGATCATATATTTGCTCAAATTTGCACCGCAGAATCCATTATATACGAAATCCTTCAGAGACTCCTCTGTCTCAAAATAAGCCGGCTCCGGATTGTAAGGCAGGTCGCCAATCTTCCATCCGAGGACACGCTTTACTGTCCCGTCTGCCAGCAGTTCTCTGGCACGATCCTTTAACTCCTGCATCTTAGGTCCCCCAATCTTACGTTTTCTCCAAGTGAATATATTTTCTCTACAAATTCATTCATCGTATCCGAGAATTTCACACCCTCTGCCGCAGACACCCACTCGACTCTTGTGCGCCCGTTTTCCACACCGATATAATCAAGCATAGAGAACAGGAGGGTCATTCTTCTTCTTGCGTAATAATTTCCGGTACTGTAATGGCAGTCCCCCGGATGGCAGCCGCACATGATTACGCCGTCCGCGCCCTTCTCGAACGCCCTTAAGATGAACATAGGGTTCACACGGCAGGAACATGGCACACGGATGATCTTCACGTCTGCCGGATACCCGAGACGGCTGCTCCCGGCAAGGTCTGCTCCTGCATAGCTGCACCAGTTACAGCAGAACGCTACAATCTTCGGTCTGAATTCCTTCTTTTCTATCGACATATTGCATCCACCTCCGCTATAATCTGTCTGTTTGAGAAGCCTTTAAGATCCATTGCACCGGACGGACAAGCCACTGTACATGCCCCGCAGCCCTGGCAGAGCGCATTGTTTACATTTGCAATGCGGCGAACCTCACGGATTCCGTGGTCATTAACTTCTTTCTCCTCATAGGTAATGGCGCCGTACGGACACACATTCTCACAGGTCGAACATCCGTTGCAGAGAAGTTCATCGGCGTGAGCCGTACACGGATTGGTCATCAGCTTATCCTTTGCCAGAAGTCCGACAGCCTTTACGGCCGCCGCTCCTGCCTGGGCCACTGTCTCAGGAATGTCTTTCGGCCCCTGACAGACGCCGGATAAGAAAATACCTGCCGTCGGAGACTCCACAGGACGAAGCTTTGCATGTGCCTCTGTCAGAAAGTTATTGGTATCAATGCTTGCAGTCAGCATGGTCGCGATCTTGCGCACATCCGGATTCGGCTCAATAGCTGTGGCAAGCACCACCATGTCTGCCTCCTTGAGGATCTGCTGATTGTCCAGCAGGTCGGAAGCCTGAACCAGCAGTTTCCCGTCGGGCTGCGGAATCACCTTGCCCACCTGTCCTTTTATGTAGTTCACCCCGTACTGTTCCACGGCCCTTCGGTAGAATTCATCGAAGTTCTTTCCCGGAGTGCGGACATCGATATAGAACACGGTCACATTCACATCCGGGTATTTGTCGCGGATCAGCATGGCATGCTTTGCCGTGTACATACAGCAGATCTTGGAACAATATGACTTGCCCCTGTCGTCGGAACACCGGCTCCCCACACATTGGATGAAGACCATCTCCTTCGGAGCCTTTCCGTCGGAGAGCCTCTCTAAATGCCCGTGGGTCGGACCTGCCGCATTCATGACACGCTCAAGCTCCAGAGATGTGATCACGTCCGGACTCTGGCTGTAAGCATACTCGTCGTATTTCTCCAGGTTAATGGTGTCAAACCCGGTCGCCACTACGATGGCGCCGTACTTCTCTGTCAGGATCTCATCCTGCTGTTCATAGTCGATTGCCCCTGCCTGGCATACCTTGGCACAGATTCCGCACTTGCCGGTCTTGAACTTGATGCAATTGTCACAGTCAATCACCGGGACATTCGGGATCGCCTGGGCAAACGGCGTGTAGATCGCGCTTCTCTTATTCAGCCCTCTGTTGAATTCACTGGGGGCTTTCTTAGACGGACATTTCTCCTGGCACACGCCGCAGCCTGTACATTTGTCCATATCCACGTGTCTTGCCTTCTTGCGGATATCCACGGTAAATTCACCGACAAACCCGCTTACCTTCTCTACTTCACTGTATGTATAGATCGTAATCTTCTCATGAGCCGCAGCCTCCACCATCTTCGGAGTCAGGATACACGCGGAACAGTCGAGGGTGGGGAAGGTCTTGTCAAGCTGAGACATCCTTCCGCCGATACTGGGCGTCTTCTCCACAATATCAACCTCATATCCGGCATCCGCAATGTCAAGCGCTGTCTGGATGCCAGCAATCCCTCCGCCGATGACAAGTGCACGCTTGGTCACCCGGCTTTCGCCTTCTTTAAGCGGTGTATTCAGGTTCACTTTTGCAACGGCAGCCCTCATTAAGATCACTGCCTTCTTCGTTGCCTCCTCCATATCCTTGTGGATCCAGGAACAATGCTCACGGATATTGGCGATTTCCACCATATATGGATTTAAGCCCGCGCGCTCGGCCGCTTTTCTGAATGTAGCCTCATGCATACGCGGGGAACAGGAACACACGACGACCCCTGTCAGATTCTTTTCATGGACGGCCTCTGCAATTTTCGCCTGACCTGCCTCAGAACACATATACTGGTAATCTTCGGCGTGGACGACTCCAGGCTCCATAAGTGCCATCTCTGCTACCTTTGCTACGTCCACCGTTGCCGCGATGTTGCTTCCGCAATGACAGACAAATACTCCTATTCTTTGCACCCGGATCACCTCCTATATCTTCTGAATGCGCTGACTAACAATTGCTGTGGAAGCTCCGGATCCAAAAGCTCCGGAATCTCATCCGCCGACAGGTAATCCTGCCCTTTCTGCCTCACCACAAGCTGTCTTGCAGCATCAATTAGTTTTCCGGGCTTCACGTCACGGGGACATCTCTCCACACATGCAAAGCAGGAAAGACATTTCCACAGTGACTTAGAGTTCACTAAGCTCTCAATGTCTTCGTTTATGACATAGGATACAAACTGGTGTGGTTTGATATCCATCTCGTTAAAAGAAGGACATGTAGCAGAGCATTTGCCGCACTTCATGCATTTTAACGGATTCACGCCGCTGATTTCTCTGATCATCTCTGCCTGTTTCTTTTCAGAACCCATTACTGCTGCACCTCCTCTTTAAACGCTCCTTTGCCGGCTTCTTCACGAACACCCAGCGCCTCTGCCAGAAGCTCCGTAAAATAATACACCGGAATTTCCTTCTCTGTATTTTTGTTCAGGTTATACATACACAGCGGGCAGGCTGTGATCAGCATATCGGCTCCGAACCCTTCTGCACTTTCTGTAATCTTTTTGCACATGTCCTTTGACATTTCTTTTTCCTTCAGGGATATGTAGCCGCCGCAGCATTCGTTGCGGTACGGATAAATCACCGGTTCTGCCCCAAGGGCGCGGATAAGGTCTTCCATGATCTTCGGATTCTCCGGATCGTCAAAGCCAAGGATCTTCCCCGGCCGGAGGAGAAGACATCCGTAATATGCGCCGATCTTCCTGCCGGTCAGGGGGCGTACTACTTTCTTCTTCAGTTCGTCAAATCCCACTTTATCTCGAAGGACTTCCAGATAATGAAGAACGGTTGTCTCGCCTGCATATGGCTTACCAAGTTCCGTTTTCATATAGTTGTTGGCCTTAACCCGAATGTCCTCCACATTCTTCATGTCATCATTGACCCTTTTGATCACATGGTGACAGGCAGAACAGATGGTGACAAGCTCCTGGCCCTTTTCCTTAGCCGCATTAAGTGCACGTACAGAAGAAAGC
>CANSCI010000128.1 GCA_947645355.1 uncultured Dorea sp.
CACATGATGATCTATATTTAGTGTTTTATTTTTTCTCGATCACTATATCGTGTGTTTCGTAAATATATTACCATCTCGCTTATCTGACGTCAATGCCGGCCTGCACAAAAAAATTCACAAAATTAGAGCCCTGACGGGCTTGATTCCTATCTAATTACCACATTCAATACTGATTTCATTGAAGAGCTTTAAAATATCCTCCACACACATTTTTTCTTTTTCGCCCTTGCCCTGATCCAGCACGATCTCACCCTGGTGCATCATCAAAAGCCTGTCTCCATACTCAATTGCATAACGGAGGTTGTGGGTCACCATAATCGTCGTCAGCTGCTTCTCTTTCACGATCCGGTCTGTAAGTTCCATAATCAGCTCCGCAGTCTTCGGATCCAGCGCAGCCGTATGCTCATCCAGAATCAAAAATTCAATGGGAGACATGGTAGACATCAGTAGCGCCATAGCCTGACGCTGTCCGCCGGATAATGCTCCCACCTTTATATCAAGCTTATCCTCCAGCCCCAGATTGAGTTCGCTCAAAAGTTCCCGGTAATATCCGATCCTTGCCTTGTTCGTCCCGCGCCCAAGCCCGTAGATCTTCCCCTTGTGGTCTGCCAGCGCCATATTTTCAAGAATCGTCATAGACGGACAAGTTCCCATGGCAGGGTTCTGATATACCCGCCCGATCCTTGCATTTCTTTTATACTCCTTCTCCCTTGTAATATCCTTTTCGTTGATCCGGATACTGCCCGCTTCCGCAGGAATGCTTCCGCATATAATATTCAGCATGGAAGTCTTTCCGGAGCCGTTGCTCCCTACAACAGACAAAAACTCTCCCTGCTCCACCTTCAGATCGAAGTCATCGAACAGACACATCTCATTGACTGTCCCTGGATTATAATATTTATGAATTCCCTTAAGCTCAAGCATTTTTCTTCACCTTCGACTTTCTCTCCATACTGATGATCAGAATCACTAAGAATAATACAGCCGTAATAAGCTTCATAGACTGTGGTTCAAAGTTGCGGATAGCAACGGCAACACAGGCCTTGTAGATCACAGCCCCTATAATAACTGCCGAGGTTCCTTTTAACGCCGAAACCTTTTTCAGCATACTGGATCCGATAATCACACTTGCAAGACCGATCACGATCGCTCCTGTCCCCATAGAAATCTCAAACACACGCTCTTCCTGGGTAAATACGCATCCTGCCAGGGCGACAAGCCCATTGGCAATAGCAAGTCCAAGTATCTTGACATTGCCCTGATCCTTTGCAAGTGCAGTCACCACGACTTCATTGTCCCCCGCTGCCCGAAGCAGATATCCGGATTTTGTCTCCATGTAAAGATCCAGCAGGATCTTACAAATCAGAGCAAGAAGGAAGATAACGATCAAAGTCGTATATGGCTCCAGGCTCTTTGGCATGATTCTTTGGATCCCGTCATTTTTAAAGATGGTCTTCTGGGAGAACAAAGGAACATTGGCCGTTCCTGCAACATACAGATTCACGGTCCACAATGCCGTCATCATAATAATCCCAGATAACAGATCCCTTACTTTCCCTTTGACATGAATCAGGCCGGTACAAATCCCGGCAAGAGCACCCGCCCCAAAGGATGCCGGAAGCGTAAGATAGGGATTCACCCCTCTTGTAAGCAGGGCGGCGGTAATTGCCGCCCCCAGAGGAAAACTCCCGTCTACTGTCAGATCCGGAAAATCCAATATTTTATACGTAATGTAAACGCCAAGCGCCAAGATCCCGTAGATCAGCCCCTGTTCCAATATAGTCACTACAAAATCCATGAATCTGCCTCCCAAACCTTCCTGCTATTCTACAATCTCATCAAAGCTTTCTACCGCACTGTCTGCCAGTTCCTGGGGAACGGCAACTCCCAGCGTCTCCGCCACCTTTGTATTTACATAAAAGCCTGGCTCCGTGATGGTCTCATACGCTATCTCAGCCGCTTCCTTCTCGCCCTTTAACACCTGCGCCGCCATCCTGCCGGTCTGTTTTCCAAGGGCAATATAGTCGATCCCTTCCGCCGCAAGACATCCGATCCGCACCTGCTCGATCTCACTGCCGAATACGGGGATCTTTTTATCGTTTGCCTTCTCAAGGATAGTCGGAAGAGATGCGACAACCGTATTATCTGTCAGATTAGTCATGCAGTCCACCTGCCCCAGCAAACTGTCGGCCGCAAGGGGGATATCGGCTGTTGCAGAGATTCCTTTTTCTACAATCTCAAAATCATATTTGCCGGACAATTCCTTGTATTCTGCAATCGCAGACACCGAATTCGCCTCGCTGGTGGTATACATAATACCGATCTTCTTTGCTTCCGGAAGCATCTGACGGATCATCTTAAGCTGATCCTCTATGGGAAGCTTATCGGATGTGCCCGTAATATTCCCGACCGTATTTCCGTCCTGATCTGCAAGCTCTGCGGCAACCGGGTCGGTAACGGCTGTATAGATCACCGGAATGTCACTGTCCATTGCCGCATTGTATGCGCTCTGAGCGCTCGGTGTCGCAATGGCACAGATCATATCCACCTTATCTGATACAAAGCTGTCAGAGATCTGGCCCGCCGTACCCATGTCAGCCGCCGCATTTTTATATTCCACCGTAAGATTCTCCCCTTCCTCGATGCCCTCTTCCTCAAGACCCAGCAGAAATCCTTCCCGGCAATTATCCAGAGAGCCATGCTCTGCAAACTGAGAAATGCCAAGGGTATAGCTTTCTTTTCCGCCGTCCTTCGATCCCGAAGACTTCCCGCAGCCTGTCATAACTGCCGCCGCCATTGTCATTGCCAATAATCCTGCTAAAACTCTTTTTTTCATTGTTTCATTCTCCTTTTCTTTTTCTGGGTTTTCTTTTCTGTTAGGAGAGAAAATGAACCGGCACGAAAAAACCGTCCCAAACCAAAAGGTCTGAGACGGTAATAATATCTTATTATCGCGGTGCCACTCAAATTGATGAATCATCCACTTTTCTCATGTACTAACATACACTCCTGATTGATAACGGGTTCGGTTCCCGACAAACCATACTCTCCTAAGATTTCCGGCTGCCCTTGAAAGGCCATTCAACTATCCATTTCATACGGCAATCCCACCACCTGCCGCTCTCTGTGATGTCATCAGATAATCTACTCTTCTTTCTCAACGGTTTAGCATATTTTTTATACGAACTACTTTAATTCAAGAAAGCAGTTTTGTCAAGATATAAATTTATTTTTTATATGATATCTTGTTTTATATATTCTATTCTGCATTTGCAATTATGTTAACCAGAACTATCCCTTAATAACCGAAATCGGAGTATCATCCTTCGCATCCAGGTCATCGATGTATTTCTTCGTATCCTTCACGATCTCATTGGACAGAAGCAGTACAGCCACAAGGTTCGGGATTGCCATGAACGCATTCAGCGTATCTGCGATCAGCCATACCAGATCCAGAGCCACGATCGGAGCAATTGCTGCCACGCCGATATAGAGAAGACGGTAAACGATCAGGACGCCTTTTCCTGCCTTGCCTGCAAAATATTCTACACACCGCTCTCCGTAATATGCCCATCCAAGAATTGTGGAATAAGCAAAGGAGATCATGCCCAATGTTAAGATGATCGGTCCGATATACGGGATCTGGCCAAATGCCAGAGATGTCAGAACACCGCCGTCCGCGATCTCATTTGCATTGATGGTCGGGTTCTTCATAATGGTTGTTACAAGTACAAGACCTGTCATAGCGCAGACAACTACTGTATCCCAGAAGGTACCTGTGGAGGATACCAGCGCCTGACGAACCGGATTCCTTGTCTGAGCTGCCGCTGCTGCGATAGGAGCAGAACCAAGACCGGATTCGTTGGAGAAAAGTCCTCTTGCAACTCCGTACTGGATTGCCATACGGATACCTGTACCCACAAGTCCGCCTGCTGCTGCGCCTGGTGTAAATGCCAGCTTGCAGATCGTTCCCAGTGCCGGGATAATAAAGTCATAGTTCATGCACAGGATTACGATACATCCAAGTACATAGAAAATAGCCATAAACGGAACAAGCTTTTCACATACATTTGCGATTGCCTTAATACCGCCGAAAATAACGATTGCGGTAAGGATTGCAACAACAACACCTACGATCCACTTTGGAACACCAAGGTTCTCATAACATACGGTTGCGATCGCATTCACCTGGGTTGCACACCCGATACCAAAGGAGGCAAATCCTGCAAGAATTGCAAACAGCATGCCGAGCCATTTCATATTAAGCCCTCTCTCCAGAGCATACATCGCACCGCCCTGCATACGTCCGTCCTCTGTCTTAACTCTGTATTTTACAGCAATCAAAGACTCTGCATATTTTGTGGCAATTCCGAATACACCTGTCAGCCACGTCCACAGAACTGCGCCCGGACCTCCGAGTGCAATTGCCGTACCTACACCGATAATATTACCGGTTCCGATCGTAGCGGCAAGAGCTGTGGTCAGCGCCCCGAACTGTGAAACCTCGCCCTCAGCATCCGGATCCTTGGCTACCGATAACTTAATACCCTTTGATACTGTTTTTCTCTGGATAAATCCGGTGCGGATCGTGAGGAACAGGTGAGTTCCGAACAACAGGATGATCATCGGCCAACCCCATACGATACTATTGACCTTGCCTACTACTAAATTAATTGCATCTAACATATTTAGCCCCCTTTTCTTCCTTTGCTTATGTACATGCATCCAACAGTTACTATGATAAAAACAAAAGAGTACCGGCATTGATGTCGTTACTCCCTTGCGTATCACCTTATATTTATTCTAACTTAATGTTGAAAAAATAGCAACAATTGTTATAAAATTGACATACAATTCGTCACTATTGCCAATCTTTAAAGATTATTCATTTTCTTTATGTTTGTTAATTATATAACTATCCCTATTTTTGCAATATTCTAACGTCTTTTATTGGCGAAAAAACTATATCGGACTTTTTCGCCAATATATAATGTACAATTTGCACAAACACTACCTGCCAGGTATCGGCATTTTACCCATACCAAACTGTTTGTCCATTTTCATTTCTACAGGATATTTCTTTTCCGTCTATATAAAGCCGGTATTTGTCCGCATTATTTTTAATATCATATCCTTTGTCAAATTCCATCGGCGTAAACCGGATCTTAAAAAACGGTTCCTCCGAATCTATATCCTTTTCTCTCAAATAAACGTCAATGTCCAGGCTGGAAGGATAGCCCTCCAGATCTGTAGAGAACCTGACCGAACGAAAAGAATTCTCCTGGCACATGCGTATAATTTCCCTTGCAAATTCTTCTTTGTCATCGATCGAACCTCTGTTTGCAGCTACCGTCAGCGAATAATCCCTGTTCATTGATGAGCTGCTTATCAGATCCGGTATCCCGGAATGATCTTTCTTCCATTCCTCATATTTTACAGTGCCAAAAGGAAGCACAAATGCTAATATAATAACACATAATACAACCCCTGACAGAAACCTTTTTTTTCCCATAAGCTTCTCCTTTTCTACTCCTATAGACAGTTCTATACAGGTTCTTAAAAAAGAACCTTTGTTGCTTTTAATCATAACTCTATAATGGAGGAAAAACAAGGAAAAGAGGTGGTTGAATGATAAAATACGACAATTGTGGGAGGTCATGAAAAAAAGAGGAATCACAAAATATGCTTTACATAAAGAGTATCATTTCAGCAAATCTCTGATTCACAGGCTGCAGAAAAATGAAGGTGTAAGCATGAATACAATTAATACTCTCTGCAATATCCTGGAGTGCAACATTGAGGATATTGCAACCCATTACAAAGACTGACCTGAGCAGCACAATTTACGGGGTGTTGATTAGGTTCTTTTTCTGAGCCGTTTGACCCTGGCAGTTACATTTTTGCATCACAAAATGGCCGCCCTGCAAAGGCCGGCCTGACAAAGGCGCTGATCTGTTATTTTACGCTGATCTATTATCTTATATGAATCTGGTATCTTACGCTGCCCCGACGATCCTCATCTGATTCCTCGGATGCAGTGTCCGCAAGATCTCCGCCTGTTTCTTGGCCGCAACATGCCCCAGGATCTGCTGCACACAGCTGACATCAACACCCTCCTCAATCAAGTATGTTGCGAAGGAATGCCGAAACATGTGCGGAGTAATATTCCTGTCAATTCCCGCAAGCTTCGTATATCTTTTCAGCATCACACGGATGGACTGCTCTGAGAACCGGCTGCCTCTCCGGCTGACAAAAAAATATCCGCTCTCCCGAATGGCCTGTTCATTTGCCCGGTAATACCTGGCCAATAGCCGCAGGACCGATGCCTCCCCGATCTGTACATATCTCTCCTTACTCCCCTTACCCATGATCCGGATCAGGCCCGACTCAATATCCACGCAATCTGCCCGCAAATTAGAAACTTCATATACCCTCGCCCCTGTGGCAAAGAACATCTCC
>CANSCI010000129.1 GCA_947645355.1 uncultured Dorea sp.
TTTTCGGCCAGAGATACTGCCAAGGCTTCCTGCGGTGTTTCTACCGATGTGACTGCTTTTGCCTTGCGAATTGTCCTCTTAGTAAACATATCCGCCTTGCGCTGAAGATTGCCGTCCTCGTTCACGATTTCCAGAGAGCAGAGCAGCGGATAAGACGCATCTCTTTCAAAAGCCTTGCGATTTTCTCTGCTATGCAGCAAGCCGTAACTGGCTGTATATCGATCATAAGATTGATTCAGCATTGTCCTAAGTTCAATAATCTTCTCCTCTGCGTCATCACTTACCTGAGCATCAATAAGGCGTCGGGTCACGTCCCGAATCGCCATCATACCAACGATCCGCTCTTTTTCACTTCCTTTACCGATGACCGATACAGGTGTTCCTCCCTCCATATAAACAAGCTGCCCTTGAATATATGTGCAAAAACTATATGCCGGCACATCGCATCCGAGGATGATTTCTTCTGTCGTCTCATTGCGCTCGGGCAGTTCTGCCATCTGTGGAGACGGCAGTATGCTGCCTTGAATATGTTCTATGGCACTAAAAAGCCGTTCTTGAAAGGTAGCCATGTCATCTAGTTTGCAAACGTTTTTCATACCATATGGACCGCTGACACGTTGCATCCTTCCTACCACCATCTCCGGGTGTACTTCAAAGTATTCGTTATACGTTAGTCCGTCTTGGTTTGTTGTAAGTTGCAGCCACCCTATATCTGCAAGATTTTCTCTCGGTTCCCGAAGTTTTTGCAGGAACAAAATGTCTGTCGTGGTCTCCGTCCCGGCGCCAGCCTTAAAGGTCGCATCCGGCAGACGCACTGCGCCGATTAGGTCAGCACACCGGGCAAGGTGTTCCCGCACATGGGATGCCTTTTTATCTAAGGTGCCGCTGGATGTGATAAAGGCCACCACGCCGCCCGGCCGTACTTTATCCAGGGCTGCCGCAAAGAAATAGTCGTGGATCAGATATCCTTTTCCGTAACGGTCTGAGATAGAGTAATCGCCAAATGGCACATTGCCGATGGCCACATCAAAGGACTTGTCCGCAAAAGCGGTTTCTTCAAAACCTTTAATTTGAATTTGTGCATCAGGGTAAATCACCCTGGCGATACGGCCAGACAGATCGTCAAGCTCCACACCATAGAGATGACTCAGTTCTCGCATGGCAGCGGGCATCCTGCCAAAGAAATTTCCGACGCCGCAAGCAGGCTCCAGTATCGAGCCGCCGTCAAATCCTAAATCAGAAAGAACCTGGTACATGGCGTCGATCACCACCGGCGGGGTATAGTGGGCATTTAAAACGCTTTCCCGTGCGGATCGGTACTCTTCTTCTGTAAGCAGAGTTTTCAATTCTGTATTTCGTGGGTCACCATCTTTAAAAATCTGTGCAAGACCACCACAGCCTACATAGCGTGACAGTAGATTCCGCTCTTCTTCCGTTGCGGCTCTTTTTTCTTCTTCGAGTCCCTTCAGGGTTTGGATTGCCTTAATATTGGCCTGAAATTTCTCCGAGACGGTTCCTGTCCCCAGCGCATCGTCTGTGAGATAAAATTTTGCAGTTTCCGCCTGTTTTTTCTTTTCAGGATCAGGAATATGTAAATCCAGTTTTTCCTCGCTTAAAATCTCATTTTGGGCTTCATTTTCCGATTTTTCTGTTCCTGCCTGCTGTCTATGCCGGTCCCATGCGGCATTGGCAGCCTCGGCATTCTCAAAAGTCTGCCATCTGCCGTCAATGATTATGGATGTCGGATTTTTGTCCAGTTCCTCATCTATCCCTATTGCCTTCCGGTCCAGCAGCATCTGGCGTCCATAGCCCTTTTGCTGCAGATTTTCAAACCACTGCAGGCAATAGCCATTCAACTCCTTCAGGACTTGCTCATCCATGTCACCATACTCGTCCATGACCTCCAGCGCCTTGCCTTGAATGCCATTTGTATATGCGATAGGCGTCAGGGTCTTGTTCTCCCTGTCAATGACAAATTCAATATCCGGATCAGATACCAGGTCTCCATTCTGCTCAAAATAGTGGGTCATGGACACATGGGTATCATCCAGGCGCTCAATACAAAGATCCATGTCATGAGCGCCGGCAGACAGCGTGATGCTTTGTGCTTCGCCGGACAGTACTTTCGGCGCAAGGACTGCAAATTTCTGATACACCTCGAATGACGCATCTTCAAGAGGCACGGCTCTTGCTTTTTTAGGTTCCTCCCTTTCTTCAATCCACTCCTGCATTTCCATAAGCACCGTTTTTAATGCCGCTTCCTCGTCGCCTCTTAAAGGCACTTTGGCTGCTTCATTAAGTCGCTCGAGCAGGTCCTTCATTTCCAGGTCGTGTACAAGATGGTCAAGGAGGGACCCTGCATCGCTACCAATGTCATAGCGATCTACATATTCCGCAAGTTCTCCGTCCGAATCAATAAAGGACAGCCTAAAGTCCGTCTTATCATAACCCATGAAGGCAGGCTCGTCCGGATACACCTGGCCCGCCCGGCTATACATCCGGTCCAGTTCCTCAAAGAGCCGGTTAGCAAAAGCAAAAGTATACGGTTCCGGAAAAGCCTTTTTCATCCTATCAACCGCTGAATTCTCTGTAAAACCGATGGTGATGGATATGTCAGCAGAAGGGGTGTCACTTTCCGGTGCTTCGTGTTCTTCCTCTGCTGCAGGTAAAGTCTGCTCTTTCTGCAGTTTACCCAGCAGGGCATCCATACGGGTTGCTGCCTGCTGCCAAGTCAGGCGTACCTCGTCGCAGCCTTTTTTCTGGAGCTTGATGCCTTTCGCATCGTGCCACTCGCCAATTTGATCAGGCCCACTATGACCTCCAATGCCAAAAGTATCTTTTATATAATCCGCCTTTTCCTTTAGCGTATGTGAACCTCCGAAAAACGATTGAATCCTTCCAAAGCTGCCCGCAACATTGCCCCCTCGCATAAGTTCAGCATCAATCTCATCATCAGAAATATACAAACTGTCCGCATGTGGAATCTTTCCGCCACGATATTGATACGCTCGTCTCTCTCTGCCCAAATCCTCAAGCTGCGGCAAAACAGCCGTAGGGCTATACTGTGACCAGCGCATCAGAGCAGGTTCTTCCCTATATGCCTGCGCAAAAGACCTCACTTCCTCGGTAATGAGTTGCCGTTCTTTCGGATTTTTCAAAAGCCGCATGAGCCCCATCGTCGCATCAGGATAACTGGCTCCTCGGCATTGCTCTGACAACACTGGCAAAAAACTGCGTGACGCCGCATCCTCGCTCATGTCATGGCGCATATACCATAGGGCAGCAGCCATTTTTTCGTAGTCATGCGCTGCAACCTGGCTATATTCATCTGCATCCAGATATATTCCTACATCAAGTAAGTCACTCACCCTTGCCGCCGCTACATCCCAAGGAATCTTTTCTGCCGCATGGTTAAAACATACTTCTGTTCCGTGGGCAATAGCAAGGCCCTCATCGTCTGCCCAAACAGCATATTTCTCGCCTCCGCTTACTATACCGCTGCCGCCCTGCCATTCTTTCCGGAGCCGCTGCACAAGTTTCTCTACCGGCAGCTGCTTTTCATGGTCAGCGCAAAGCATGAGCCTGGTACTCTTTGTTGGCAGACTTATGAGGGCCGCATCGACGACCTCTTGCGGCACTAAAAAAGACGGGACATTTTTAATCATGTCTCCGTCCTTCTCGTTTTGTATGATCTTCTCTTTCTGCTCTGCTTCCATCGGGAACAGATTAAATGTGAGCTGTTCCCCCAGGTCTTCCTCCTCTAAGCGTAGACCAGGTCGCTTAGGATCTGTTCCCGGATGATGTCGCGAATCTGGTTGACTCTGCGCACCCATTCCATCTGATCGTTTGCTTTCAGTTCCTCCGTTACGCCGAATTTCTCCAGCAGACCCGGCAGCATCGCTTCTTTCAGTTCCTCCGCGGCCTGGTCGATGTCCAGCAGATGCTGTTTCAGCGTTCCCTCTATATTCATCTCCGACCACAGGAAATGCTGGTGTTTCTCTAGGTAACGATCTCTCATCCGTCCGTACATCCCCACTTCGCCCATCGGCTGCGGCGGCAGTCCTATGTTCGGAACCAGGTAGTCCCCTTCCTGTCTGTAAGTCAGTTCCATCTTTATCTCTCCCTTCCACTACTGTGCGAACATTTGTTTCTTTTCTGTTTTCATCATACAATATATTTTCGTGATTTGCAAGGGTCTTTTTCGCTGACACCTCCAATTTTCTGAGTATGCCTGTTTGTGTATTATACAGCACTTCTCCAAAAGCACGAAAAGCTTTCATTTCACTGAGTTCCGATAGTGCGCTAAAATCAAACTGCATATCATCAATATCCACTCCGCAGCGATGCAAAATGACATAACTACTGGACATGGAAGCAAGAACGGATAGCCTGTCTATCTTCCCCATGATTTCCTGAGCATCTTTTTCCTGCGTTTGTTCAAGCAGCGCAGACGCATAATCAGCAAAATGGATAATTGATTCCCGTTCAATACTTGCAAGCAGTCCTGTAAACGGTTCTTCGTATTGTATGCCATCCCCCTTGAGATATTGCTCTATCACACTTTGATCTGCCTGCCAAAGTGTAAATCTGTTATGCCCGTCAAGGCGAGCTGTATCGGAAACATCAAAGACATAACCTTTATCCGCATAATCTGAACGGTTAACTAGGCGTATCCCCTTGCTGCCACGTTTTACATAGCGCCCAAGTTTTATCCATGTTTCATACCCTGCACAGGCTATAGACTCTGGTCTCTGCGCATAAATCGCCAACTGATTACCAAAATCATATTTATACATATATGCACAGTATTTCAAGAAATCCCGCCATGTATCTTCGCTCTGTGTTACATTTTCACACACAACATCAATCATTTCCTTTACAAGGTCTAATTTGATTGCCATAGTTTCCTCCTTTCCTAGGCCAAAAAATATGCAAACCGGCAGGCGTCATGCGCCTGCCGGCTATTGCTACTCTGTATCCTCCGCCACGGTATCAAACGGTAATTCTTCATCTTCTACTTCAATCAAAGCATCCGCCATATCCGGTTCTCCAAGTAAGATTTCTTCCTCATCACCATCACTCTTGCGGTGGCTTAAAAACTCCACTCGATCCGCAACGATTTCAACACGCTCCATCTTTGCACCAGTCTTGCGGCTCACATAGCTGTTAGAGCTCAGCCTCCCGGTCACGGCTACCTTAGAGCCTTTTTCGAGATATTCGTAGCACGCCCGTGCCTGACCGTTAAATACCGTTACATTGAAGTAATCCACGCCCAGATCTACACCATCCCTTTTGCCGCGATTGACAGCAATGCGCAGCCTCGCCACATCGCCGCCATTACGTGCCTTTTTCAGTTCCACGTTTTTAACAAGGTTTCCTATTTGTTGTACATTGTTCATTTTTATCCTTCTTTCCTGACATATTTCGTTGTATTTCCATCCTCATCCGTAAAGGCGAGGGTATCACTGCTTATGCTGAAGATAAATTCAGCCACTACTTCATTTCCGGAAGAAATGAACTGGATCTTGTCTGCCTCCGGATACGCAGCCTGGTAGACGGTTTTCACCTGCTTGCCTTCGTGGGTAGTAACCATGGTACACTTATCTCCATCAACGATCATAGTAACTTCGCCGCCTTCCATCATCCAGCTGCCGGACAGCATATCTGTCATCTCTACAGCCAAGGCATCTTCCTTTGTCTGAAAAGATGCCGCAGCTTCGCTTTGTACTTTATACAGCCGTGCTATCTCTTTGCCATCTTTATCAAGCAGCGTGATCTCGTCCGTATCCCGATCGATGACAGCTGCCATAGCATCTATGTCCAGTTCGATGCGCAAAGTGTCCTTGTCCGTCATTTTGTAGGCATATCTGTCATCTCCAATCTCTACCTTCCCGTTGTCATAAAAGACATAGGTAGGAGTAGCTTCGTCCTCGTCAGAATACCATGTACCAGAAAGCATATATTTGCTGCTGCATCCTGCGGCAACCAGGCTAAATCCGGCCAGCATGACCACAATCATGATGAGCATATCAATTGGCATAGTAACAATCCCTTCAATACAGATGCTGTCAGCTAACTCAGTCAGCTCGACGCGTTATGTGCCATTATAGCGGATTTACCGCCGGTTGACAAGCCTTTTTTTCACGCCTGGCTCATTCCTCCCGGCAGGGCCGGTCCAGCAGGCCGGACCAGATCCGGCGGAAGTCCTCAAAATTCCCGGCGTCCA
>CANSCI010000130.1 GCA_947645355.1 uncultured Dorea sp.
CGGCACTGATTTCGGAATATTTTCTCCACGATTCAAGGTGTATGCAGCTTTTAATCATTCTATCCTATGCTTTTCCGTTTGCATCTATACACAGCTGCATCTGCGGATTTTATTTCGGATTAAAGCAGACAAAAATCCCTGCTGTTTCACAGTTGATTGAACAGACTGCAAGAATCCTGAGCGTTTATCTTCTCTATCTGTACGGAATAAAACATGGAATAAAGTTCGGGATCTCCATTGCAGTCGGGGGGCTGATTATTGGAGAAGTCCTTTCCGCCTCCTTCTGCCTGAAAGCAGTAACCGGGAAACGAAAAGAGCCCATAAAACTACGTTCACCTGTCACCGCCTGTATAAAACATGCAGGACAATTGATCACCCTGTCTCTCCCGCTGACTGCAAGCCGCGTTATGCTGAATATTCTGCAAAGTATTGAGGCGATCTCTATTCCCCTGCGCCTGCAGATATATGGCATGACCGTCAAGGATTCCCTCAGCACTTATGGAGTCCTTACTGGAATGGCACTTCCCTGTATCCTGTTTCCTTCCGCAATTACCAATTCCATTTCAACCATGCTCCTTCCTGCGGTTGCAGAAGTACAGGCAATGGACAATAAAAAACAATTATCCAGTCTCATCAGAAAAGTATCCTGCTCCTGTATTTTACTCGGCAGTGCATGCTGTGCCGTACTATTATGCCTCGGAAATTGGATCGGACGTTTTCTGTTCCACAGCCCCTTGGCCGGAGATTTCATTGTAACCCTCTCCTTTATGTGTCCCTTCTTATATACGAACAACACACTGATCAGCATTATGAATGGAATCGGTAAAACGAATCTTTCTTTTTTCATCAACACAGTGAGTCTCAGCATCCGGATTGCAGGCGTCATCCTCCTGATTCCTTTGCTCGGCATCAAAGGATACCTGTATGGTCTTCTGGCCAGCCAACTGTGCATTTTCTTCTTCTGCATCTGTTATCTAAAATGGTATCTGCAAAGACATTAAGCGTATTTTCCAACTTATAAAAGGACGCAGATCCCACAGCCGGTTAATTAAAACTTCCGGCTGTGGAACCTGCGGCCTTATAGGCAGGCCATTGGCGATTCATCAATTCCTTCTACGTTACTGTCTATAACGTCCCCAAAAACATCTTCATCAAAGCAGGATTCACATAGCATTCAAGCACCACGCCTACCGCGATCAGAAGTACAAAGCACACTGATTTCATAAAATCCCATTTTATCTGAGGATAACAGAACAAAAACCACATCATCATAATATAACCAGCGGCATAAAACAGAAAATGCGGCATCAATCCCACCACGCAGAGAATAACTCCCTTAATCCCCATCTGCATTACCGCAGCGGTCATGGTCATTCCGCAGGAAAAGCCCGTCCATACAAGGAATAGAAGCACCGCTCCTTTCCGGAGCCTGGTACAGCCCGTAATCCCTAAAAATATTAACGGTGCAACTCTGATCCGCAAAATATACCAAAGAAATTCACTGACATTCACCTCTGTCTGACAATACTGATTAAGAAAAAAATCACTGAAAATCCCCATACTTGCTATATAATCCCTGGATAAGACATTCGCATACACAATCCCCGCCAGAAACCCAAGCATATAAAATAAAACAAAATATTTCCTGTTCTCCTGTATCTTCACAGACTGCCTCCTCTTGTCAAGATACTTCATTATATGCCTGCAAATCTTAGATATGCCTATCTTAAAAATCTGGATTCATAGGCCAATATGGCTGCAATAGTCTTGGAATCTTCAATCCTTCCGGTAAATATCATCTCCTTCAATTCTTCCAACGTAAATGCCCTCACATCTACATATTCATTCTCATCCAAGTGCTGCCTTGACAAAACCAGGTCTCTTGCCAGAAAAATCTCTATCTTCTCGTTGCAGTAAGCGACAGTCGTCCTCAGATTCAATAGCCAGACCAGTTCTCCGGCTTTGTATCCTGTCTCTTCTTCCAATTCCCGCCGCGCACACTCTATCCCCGGTTCCTCCGGTGTATCCAGCTTTCCTGCCGGTATCTCCCAGGTATCTCTCTCTATGGCGTTCCGGTACTGGGTCACCATCACAATTTTCCCGTCCTTCAGAACAGGCAGCACCGCGGCCGCTCCATGATGTTTTATAAAATCCCACTCTGCATGGTTGCCATTTGCAAACTCCATGTGGTCTTTATACACCTCCAGGATCGCACCCTGATAGACCAATTCCCTGCCTGTCCGCTTAATATTATTATCCATTCCCTTTCCACCTCCACTTTGTACGATTGACAATGTCGACCTTATTCTTTGAAATAAAATAAAAATAAGGAAAGTCCAGAAATATTATTATTTCAAGACTTTCCTTGATTTTCCGCTTACATCTCAGCTGCCTTGAGCTATTTGGCATAATCAGTAACCCGTGACTCACGGATCACATTGACTTTAATCTGCCCGGGATACTCAAGCTCATATTCAATCTGTTTTGCTATATCCCTGGCCATCAATACCATATCTGCATCAGATACTTGCTCTGGAACTACCATTACACGAATCTCTCTACCTGCTTGAATTGCAAAAGATTTATCAACACCTTTGAATTGATTGGTGATATCTTCTAATTGTTTTAACCTGTTTGTGTATGTTTCTAATGTTTCTCTTCTTGCACCCGGCCTTGCCGCAGAAATCGTATCTGCCGCCTGGACAACACATGCAATCAGAGTCTGTGGCTCTACATCACCGTGATGCGCTTCCACCGCATTAATGACCGTACCGGACTCTTTGTATTTTCTGCAAAGATCCACACCGATCTGTATATGGGAGCCTTCCACATCATGATCAATAGATTTTCCTATATCGTGCAGGAGACCTGCCCGTTTCGCCACCCTGACATCAAGGCCGATCTCACCGGCAAGAAGTCCGGCAAGCTGGGACACTTCCATGGAATGCTTCAATGCATTCTGTCCATAACTTGTTCTGAACTTCATACGGCCGAGGAGCTTGATAAGTTCCGGATGAATGCCATGAACCCCTACTTCAAGGGCGGCCGCTTCTCCTTCTTCACGAATCATTGATTCCACTTCTTTTTGCGCTTTCTCTACCATCTCTTCAATCCTTGCCGGATGGATACGTCCGTCAACGATCAATTTTTCAAGCGCAATTCTTGCAACTTCTCTTCTTATTGGATCAAAACCGGATAAAACAACCGCTTCCGGCGTATCGTCTATAATAAGCTCTACACCTGTCATTGTCTCCAATGTACGGATATTACGTCCTTCCCTACCAATAATTCTGCCCTTCATCTCATCACTTGGAAGCTGTACGACTGAAATCGTAGTTTCGGCAACATGATCGGCAGCACAACGCTGAATAGCAGTAACAACATATTCCCTCGCCTTCTTGTCCGCCTCTTCCTTTGCCTGCACTTCCAGTTCTTTCACCAGCTTGGCAGTATCATGTTTCACATCTTCTTCAACAGTTTTCAACAAATATTCTTTTGCTTGTTCGGAGGTAAGTCCTGAGATTCTTTCTAGTTCCTGTACTCTCTGCTTACTCAGCTCATCCACTTTCGTTTCACGCTGTCTAAGCTGTTCTTCTTTTGCTGCAAACCCTGCTTCACGCTTTTCAATAGCGTCAGCCCTTTTTTCTAAAGCCTCTTCCTTGGAAAGAACACGCTTTTCATACCTTTGTAACTCTGACCTGCGTTCCTTTGTCTCTTTTTCAAGTTCATTTTTGTTCTTGATAGACTCTTCTTTAATTTCCAAGAGAGACTCCTTTTTCTTTGCCTCAGCTGTCTTCACTGCATCATCAATAATTTGCCGTGCTTTGCTCTCTGCATTTCCAATCTTAGACTCAGCGTTCTTCTTCAAGTTGGAAACCGTCGCAAAGTGGCTGATGACTGCAGCCGCTATTATAAGCACCGCCGCAACAGCAATTATTATTCCTATCGGCACAGGAGCACCTCCTTATTTAGTTTTCATTGTACAAATACAACACTTAAATTTTATACTGTTTTAACAAAGATGTCAAGCATTCCACTCAGAAACTTGTATTACCTGCCTTATATCCTCGTATCCAAAACCTTTCCGGGTCAAATATCCCAGTATTTTCCGGGTATCTTCCCACTTTGCTTCCTGCGGGTCATAATTCTTTTTTTTGAGTATTGCCTCTATCGCATCCCGTGCATCCTCAGAGCCATAGCATTCCTCAAAAGCAGCTTCGACATCCCCGCTCTTTAACCCCTTCCGGCACAGCAGGGCATAAATCTCCTTCCTGCTCTTCCTTCCCTTGCGTGTCTCTACAAAATTTTTTGCATAGGCGGCATCATTGATATATCCAAATGATTTTACATAGGCAACTGCCTCGTTGATTACATCCTCCGGATAAAGATCTCTTCGCAGCCGTTCCTTAAGCTGCTCCTCTGTACGCCCCATGTCGTTCAGAAGATGAAGAGATCTTCGCTTCGCCCTTTTCAGAAGTACCTCTGCACGAATCTTCCGATAGATATCTTCCTCAATAACAGACCCTTCTGCAATCTGATAGCGTGACAGTTCGCCTTTATATAAAACAAACGCAAACTTACCTTCTATGAAAACTTTAGATTTCGCCTTCGTCACAGCTTCTACTTTTGTGACAGTCATTTACTTGTCTCCTTTTCCGGAAGACTTTGCATCTTTATCGGCTTTTGCGTCTTTTTCTGTCTTTGCATCCGGCGCCTCTGCTTCACCGGCCCCGCCGAACTCATAGTGCCTGCGGATCTTAGCGTCCAATTCTGCCATCACATCCGGATGCTCGGTGAGATAGTTCTTAGCATTCTCGCGCCCCTGGCCGATCTTGTCCCCGTTATAGGCAAACCATGCACCACTTTTGCTCACCAGCCCAAGATTGACTGCAAGGTCTAAGATATCCCCTTCTTTAGAGATGCCCTTGCCGAACATAATATCAAACTCCGCTTCCTTGAATGGAGGAGCAATCTTATTCTTCACGATCTTTACCCGGGTTCTGTTCCCGATCATCTCGCCGCTCTGTTTCAGGGTCTCAATCCTTCTTACATCCATACGGATAGATGCATAAAACTTCAGTGCACGCCCGCCGGTAGTCGTCTCCGGATTGCCGAACATAACGCCAACCTTTTCACGGAGCTGGTTAATAAAGATCACAACACAATTGGATTTACTGATAACCGGCGTCAGCTTACGAAGCGCCTGTGACATCAGCCTTGCCTGAAGCCCCACGTGGGAATCCCCCATATCTCCTTCAATCTCCTGTCGAGGTACAAGGGCTGCAACAGAATCTATAACAATAATATCCATAGCTCCGGACCGCACCATCGTCTCCGCGATCTCCAATGCCTGGTCACCGCTGTCCGGCTGTGAGATGTAAAGCTCATCAATATCAACGCCTATATTCTTGGCATATACCGGATCCAGGGCATGCTCTGCATCAATAAACCCTGCAATCCCTCCCCTTTTCTGTACTTCTGAAATCATATGTAATGCGACCGTCGTCTTACCGCTTGATTCCGGGCCGTAAACTTCAACGATACGTCCCTTCGGTACGCCGCCCATCCCCAGCGCAATATCGAGACTCAAAGAGCCGGTCGGGATCGTCTCTACTACAACCTGTGCCGCCGGATCTCCAAGCTTCATAACCGTTCCTTTTCCAAAATCCTTCTCAAGCTTTGCAATCGCAGCTTCCAGCGCTTTTTTCTTGTTCTCATTACCTGCCATAAATACCTCTCCTTCTCCGGTTGCGAACTAATGTTCGTTTTCTGGTTAATATAATAGTACATCTGTTCTGATTTGTCAATATAAAATTATCGTTAACTTTGGATTTTTTCGGCGGAACACCGAATTTAACAATTTCCTGAATTGAATAAAAGATAACTGACCTTCAGATATGGTTTTACTGTACCATAAATCCTTTCGGGCGTCAAAGGTTTTTTCTCTGCGCCCTTTCAGC
>CANSCI010000131.1 GCA_947645355.1 uncultured Dorea sp.
CAAAGGTTGATGCGTCCTTGGGGTTATAGACCTTTTTAGTCATTTTGCAGCAGATAGAAGGAAATTTGATTTATCCCCGTGTAGTGGGTAATTCCATTGGCTTGCCGGGACTGTGGGTGTTGGCTGCCGTTACAGTGGGAGGCGGTGTGTTGGGGGTATCCGGAATGCTTCTAGGCGTTCCGCTGAGCGCAGCGCTATACAAAATCTTTGCCGATGATGTAAAACGCAGAGCAGCGGATATGGAGCAGTGACAGGCGCGCAGACGGGGACATGATTGTATTTACCGAAAGAAAACGGCAATGTTAATTTGCGTTGCTTGTAGCAACGGGCTTTCCTCTGTATGATAGCAGTGAAAGGAGGGCATTCCTGATGCTAAATGAAAATATTAAAACAATTAGAAAATCCAAGGGACTTTCGCAAGAGGAACTGGCAATCAAGTTGAATGTAGTGCGGCAAACAATTTCTAAATGGGAAAAAGGAGTTTCCCATAGTTAAAGATACCACACCAAACATAACAACACCACGCTTATACGGGACTTAGCACACCCCAAAAGAACATACAGAAATCCCCCATAAGCAACAAGGTTTGCTTTATGGGGGATTTCTTGTTTTAATTGTCGTTTTTGATATTATTCAACAGTCTCAATAGAATCCACAATGCTCATTCTTGCAATAGAACGCAGAGGAATTGCCGTTGCAAGCAGGCAGGCCACAATAGAAATAATCGCAGCTTCCACAATCGCCATAACCGGAACAGCGACAAGCTGTAAAGCATCGGTCTGTGCTGCTCCGACAAAGATACAGCAGACATAGCCAAACACTGCTCCAATCACTGACGCAATGATACCGTAATAAGCGCCCTCCCACAGAAATGTTTTATAAAGGCTTGCGGCACTCATTCCAATAGCCCGCTGCATCCCGATTTCACCGACACGAGTATGAATATTGCTGTAAACGGTATTGATGATGTTCAGGATGCCAATGATACCGATAAAGATGATAAGCACCCAGCACAGCATTTTGATCTGTTCAAAGCTTTCTATCATCTCATTGCTGCTTTGGAGATAGGAAAGCCAATGTGTTCCTGGATAATTGCTGCACCAGCTATCCAACCAGCTTTCAAAGGTATCTGTATCGGCGTTATCCTGTAATGTAGGATAGACTTCTGAATAACTGTCGTTTCCGAGCAGTGAACAGTATATTTCGTCATTCACGATGAGTTGAACACCATTCGTAAAGCCATCATTATTGATTGTGATTGCTGTATCGATCAATCCTAATACAGGAAGTGTTCTGTCTCCCAGTTGAATGGTATCACCTACGGTAAGATCAGTCTGCTGAACAGTTGTATCTCCATAAGAAAAGGCAATGGGATTTTTTACAAGGCAGCCTGTTCCATCTTTCAAAGCCTGTTTATCCTGAGCAGACAAGTTAGGAGCATAGATTTGTAATTGTGCTTCATCCACATTTACAAGCTGCAAGGTTTCATGGCTCTGTACGGAAAGATCAGTTTCAAAGGGCAGTATATCACCGGCACCTGGCATAAATACAGAAAGCCGTGTAGTGGAAACACTTTCTACTGCGTCATTTTCCGCTAATGTTTTTACGGCTTCTGATGGGATGCCAACGGTTTCATTTGTAACTGCATAGTCGCTGAAATACATGTCCTGAACGGAACTGCTGGCATCAAGCAGCCCTGTAAAGCTCTGCAAGGCAACAAATACGGTAATACTCATAACCAAAGACAGAATGGTAACTGCTGTTCTTCCACGCCCTCGTTTTAGGTTGAGCCTTGCATAATAGGCTTCAAAATTACGGATGTTGCGGTTCCTTTTTATCCTGCGTTTGATTTTCACAGTCTGCCCCGACATAGCAACAGTAGGAGATACATGGGATGCGTACCGGGCAGCAGGAAAGGCAGCCAGCAGAGCAAACAGAAGTATGACTGCGATACTGGCAAAGAGCATCGGTAGTTTTACCGTACTGGCGGTGTTGATTGCAGAGTTCAATTCGGAAGTGCTGTTTGCCATGAACAGATCGGGATTGAGAAGCCCCGTAGCCGCAATCAATACACCTTTTGCCGACAATATACCGAGCAGCAATCCGATAGGAATACCGGCTCCACAGAGAATCAAAAGCTGCAAAGAAACCAAACGATAGATTTGCCCTCGTTCTCCACCAATCGCACGAAGTGTTCCGTATTCTTTGATGCGTTTTGTGATAGAGATTTTCAGAATGTTGTAGATTACCAGCCCAGCCGCCAGCAAGACCAGAACACCCACCAAAATACACGCCGCAGTCATAAATGAAAATCCCGTACCGGTATCGCTGTCTGCCGCTTCATCATAGGAAATACCAATAGCGTCAAGCAAAACCCAGTTATATTGGATATACCGTTCATCCACGTTCAAATCTTCTGCGAGAGCATAAATGATGCTTTGAAAATTTTGCTTGTCATAAGTCTTAAAATCTGTGGAATAAAGCAGATACTCTTCTGGCAACAGTTCTTCTGCGGTTCCCTCACCGACAATCCCCTCAACCGTACCAGATGCGTAGCCGATATAGCTGCTTTCCAGAATGCCCGTCAATACAAAATCAGCAGAATATTCTAACTCTGACAGCGATCCATCCATAACGGAAACACTCAAATCCAGAGAAACGGTATCGCCAATTACAGCGTCCAATCCAAGATATTGAAGCGCATCCTCCGACAGGGCAATCTCAATCGCTTCCTCTGGTAATCGTCCCTCTTTTACGTTTCCGATTGCCGGGTACATAGATAATGCGTTATCGTGATATTCCCGAAGATATAAAGATAAACTACTGTTGCCTAATGGTGTGCTGCCGATAAAGATCGTATCGCCTACATCATATAGGCGATCATCTTCATGCAGCTTTTGCGCTTGTTCCTTGCCAAGCTGATGAAAGGTTGCATAACGGTTTCCGTTCAGACCCGCCGCCTGCTGAATACGCATGGATTGCAATATACCAATAGACTGACCGATCACTGTCGTCATAATCGTGGACATGATAACTGCAACCAAGATCAGGATTGCCGTGATTTTCTGTGCTTTCAGTTCTTTCCATGCAAGAGCTAAATAAGATTTCATCTTGCTGTCACCTCCGAAAGAACACCGTCCACAATTACAAATTGCCGGTCTGCCATTCTTGCAATGCGGCTGTCGTGAGTGATGATAACAAGCGTTTTCCCCATCTTTTTCCATATGCTTTGCAGCATTTCCATAACCTCGCCGCCGCTCTTGCTGTCCAGATTTCCAGTCGGTTCGTCAGCAAAAATAATATCCGGCTTTGCGATCAGGGCGCGGGCAATCGCTACACGCTGTTGCTGACCGCCGGAAAGTTCATGGGGCAAATGGGTCAGCCGTTCACGAATACCTAACAAATCCGTAAGCTGATTTAGATATACTTCGTCCGGCTGCTTTTTGTCCAGAAGCAGGGGCATGATGATGTTTTCTTTTGCGGTCAGCACAGGGAGAAGATTGAATTGCTGAAAGATAAATCCGATGCGCCGACGGCGAAATGAGGACAGTTCTTTGTCATTAAAACGATAAATGTCTTTTCCATCGTATGTCAGACTGCCGGAAGTCGGCTTGTCCAGTCCAGACAGCAGGTGGAGCAAGGTACTTTTGCCGCTGCCAGATGGTCCCATAATAGAAATAAAATCGCTGGATGCAATTTCAAGGTTGACTTTATCCAACGCAACGACACGGCTCTCGCCGCTGCCGTAGATTTTCGATAGTTCCTTTGCTTCAATGTTCATAAAAAACACTCTCCTTGTTTATAATATAAGGAGAGTGTAAAACAGAAATCTCAAAAAACGCTCAAGGTTTCTGATTTATTTGGAAAGAAGCAGTAGCCGTTGCGCCATAACTTTTGCTGTTTTCCAGTGTAAGTGTTCCTCCATGCTTCAGACATAGTATCTGGCTGCTGTATAGCCCCATACCAAAGTGTGCGGAGTCTTCTTTCATTTTTCCAAACGGTTTCGGGCCGCTTTGTATTAACTCCACAGGATAGCCTGGCCCATCGTCTGTAACTGATAGATGCAAGAAGTTTCCTTTCCGTTCCAAATGAATTTCAATTTTACTCTTTGCAAACCGAGCCGCATTTCCAATTAGATTTTCAGCAACGGTTAAAACCAATCCATGATCTAATTGTATTGTCCCCTTATCAGGTGCGGAAACAGACGGTTCTAATGCTCCTGCAAGAATTTTTGCTGTTTCCTCTAATTCAGAATGTAGCAGTGAATAGGAATACTCGTTTATCCGCACCGGCATTTGTTCTAATCGTTGGATGCTACTCATAGCTTCTGCATACTGTTCAATCCGTAATGTATAGCTTTCCAATCTGTCAATGGCTTGTTCATCTGCTGTTCCCTGCCGCAGTAATTTTATAGTTCCCTTTAAGACCGTGATCGGATTGCGCAAGTCATGGGAAAAGGCGGCATTTAGCCTTTTCCGTTCTTCTGCCTGCCGCCACAGTTCCTGATTTGATTTCAGAAGTTCTTCGCGCATAGTATCAAAGGCGGTGCAGAGCTGCCCCAATTCATCATCAGAATGGACAGGCATAGAAAAGTCAAGGTCATGGTTCCGAATCCGTGAAATCCCATTCCGTAGCGTGGAGATCGGCTGTTTCAATTTGATATGATAATATAATATGCCGGATAGAGCCAGCCCGCCCATAGGGAGAACAATGCAGGACACAATTTGAATGATTCCAAGCATGGACAATATATTTTGCTGGGTCTCTGTGGGGGTTTCCATTTTAACGATTGAACCGTCTGCTAAAATTTCTATTCCACCGGAGGGAAAGTTGCTGCTGATTGAATTGCATATCATAAAGACTAAGCCTAACATCAGGAGAGCCACCAAAACACAGGAAGCAGATAGGACGAGAAAAGTTTTCTTTAATTCCATATTTTTCAGACGTTCCACCGATAACCACACCCCCAAACTGTATCAATATAACTGTGAAGCGTACAAGCAGCCAGCTTCGCCCGGATTTTCCTGATATGTTCCATGACAGTATCACTGTTACCCTCGCCGTCAAGTCCCCACACTGTTTCATAAATACGCTCCCGGTCAAATACCTGTCCGGCATTCAGCGAAAGCAGCTCCACAATATCAAATTCCCTTTTTGATAAAGCAACAGGTTCACCCGCCACTGTGACGGTTCGGGCTGAATAATCAATCGTCAGTTCACCAAAGAAGCGAATTGTCGCTTTATTCCTGTGTCGCTGCTCCCTCCTCAGATGTGCGGCAACTCTCGCCCCTAATTCGTCCAAATCAAAAGGCTTAATGATATAATCGTCGGCACCTGCCTGAAAGCCGATGATTTTATCGGCAGATTCGACCCTTGCCGTCAAAAAAAGAATGGGGCAAGTAATAAGCTCCCGAATTTTCTGACAAAGGGTCAATCCGTCTATGTCCGGCATATTGATGTCGAGCAGGATTAAATCGGGCTGTCTTGCTAATTTTTGAAGTGCTTCATTTCCGCAATAAGCGGTCAACACCTCATATTGAGAAGAAAAATAACTCGCCATCATATCTACAATTCCCGGTTCATCATCAACAATAAGAAGCCTTTGTTTCATGCTATCATCTCCATTTGCAATTCATAATATTTATCGTAACAGCCAAATCTCAAAAAACGCTCAAACTTTTGCCGTCAGGAAAGTATAAAATCAATAGACTGATAAATTTATTATAATATTACTCTGCTGATACAGCCAGTCCGTAAATTCTTTCGGGCTGGCTGTCTTTTCTTTTACAGCCTTTTTTCTCTTCAATGCTTCTTTCTTGAACGCTTCAAAAGCAGTCAGCATTTCTTCCAGCTGGTCAGCCGGGAATCCCGCTGTCCTCTTCGCTTTGTTGATCTTATTGCGCCAGTTCTGGCATTCATTTTTATAAAGCAGGTCATAGTTATTTTCTCTTG
>CANSCI010000132.1 GCA_947645355.1 uncultured Dorea sp.
TCATTCGGGAACTGGAAGAGCGGACGGGAAGAACCGTGATCGGCAATAAGAGCGCCAGCGGTACGGTGATCCTGGATGAACTGGGAGAAGAGGAGATTGCGGCAGGGCATATGATCGTGTATACATCGGCGGACTCCGTTCTGCAGATCTGCGGAAATGAGGAGACCTTTGGACTAGATGAGCTTTACCGCTGCTGCGAGATTGCAAGAGAGCTTACTATGAAGGATGAGTGGAAGGTAGGACGTGTCATCGCAAGGCCTTATGTGGGCAGGAAAAAGGGGGAGTTTAAGAGAACTGCAAACCGCCATGACTATGCGCTGAAGCCTTATGGGAGGACAGTTTTGGATGCTCTTAAGGATGCGGGGCTTGCTGTGATCTCTGTCGGAAAGATTAAGGATATCTTTGACGGGGAAGGAATCACGGAGGCACATAAGTCACAGTCGTCTGTACACGGAATGGAACAGACTATAGAGATGGCGCAGAAGGATTTTACAGGATTATGTTTTGTGAATCTGGTAGATTTTGATGCACTCTGGGGGCACAGAAGAGATGTGGAAGGTTATGCGAGAGAGCTTGAGAAGTTTGATGTGAATCTGGGGAATCTGCTGGAGAGACTGGAGGATGATGATCTGCTGATTCTGACGGCTGACCACGGAAATGATCCTACATTTAAAGGAACGGATCACACCAGGGAGAAGGTGCCGTTCCTGGCGTACTCACCGTCTATGAAAGGCGCAGGAAACTTGGGGGCCAGCGATGAGTTCGCGGTAGTGGGGGCGACGGTTGCGGATAATTTCGGAGTGGAGATGCCGGAGGGTACGATCGGCACGTCGATCCTGGATCTGCTGAAATAATATCTGAAAAGAATACTGTCAGTAAGAAAATAAAGAATTCCCCGGGAGGATACCGTTCGGCATACCTTCTCGGGGAATTTTGATACATATTAAGAGAACTTTAGTCCTCCTCTTCCTTCTGGATACTGTACGTCTGCCGTTTCCGCGCCATTTCATCACTCTCCAGGTACTCGTCGTAAGTGGTGATCTTGTCAATTAATTTTCCGCCCGGTACGATCTCCATAATGCGGTTTGCAGTAGTTTGTACGATCTGGTGGTCACGGGAGGAGAAAAGCAGCACGCCCGGGAATTTGGTCATTCCGTTGTTCAGTGCGGTGATAGCTTCCATGTCCAGGTGGTTGGTAGGCTCGTCAAGGAGCAGCACATTGGCGCCGGAGATCATCATTTTTGACAGCATGCAGCGAACCTTTTCCCCGCCGGAGAGCACGCTGACTCTTTTCACGCCGTCATCCCCGGAGAAGAGCATACGACCTAAAAATCCACGGACATAGGTGACGTCTTTTTCATCCGAATACTGGGTCAGCCATTCTACAATGGTATAGTCATTGGCAAATTCATCTCCGTGATCCTGGGGGAAATATGCCTGTGAGGTTGTGATGCCCCATTTGTAGGTGCCTTCGTCCGGTTCCATATTGCCGGAGAGGATCTCGAATAATGTAGTTTTGGCAAGTTCGTTGCCGCCGACAAAAGCCACCTTATCGTCTCGGTTCAGCGTAAAGGAGAGATTGTCCAATACCTTTTCTCCTTCGATGGTTTTGCTTAAGCCTTCTACTGTCAGCACTTCGTTGCCGATCTCACGGTTCGGGCGGAAATCAATGTAAGGGTACTTGCGGCTCGACGGCTGGATCTCATCCAGCTGGATTTTTTCCAGCGCGCGTTTCCTCGAGGTAGCCTGCTTGGATTTGGAGGCATTGGCGCTGAAACGGGAGATAAATTCCTGCAGTTCTTTGATTTTTTCCTCTTTTTTCTTATTGGCTTCCTTCATCTGTCGGATCAGGAGCTGGCTGGATTCGTACCAGAAATCATAGTTTCCTGCGTAGAGCTTGATCTTGCCGTAGTCGATGTCAGCAATCTGTGTACACACCTTGTTCAGGAAGTAACGGTCGTGGGAAACTACAATCACCGTATTGTTGAAATTAATCAGAAATTCCTCCAGCCAGGCGATGGCATCCAGATCCAGGTGGTTGGTAGGCTCGTCAAGGAGCAGGATATCCGGGTTGCCGAACAGAGCCTGGGCAAGAAGTACCTTTACCTTCTCCGGACCGTTTAAGTTTTTCATAAGTTCATAGTGGAATTCCGTATCGATGCCGAGACCATTTAATAAGGATGCAGCGTCGGATTCTGCCTCCCAGCCGTTCATGGCTGCAAATTCACCTTCCAGTTCACTGGCTTTGATGCCGTCTTCATCGGTGAAATCCTCTTTTGCATAGATGGCTTCTTTCTCCTTCATGATCTCATATAATCTGGCATTTCCCATCATTACGGTATCCAGTACCGGGAATTCGTCATATTTAAAATGATCCTGCTGAAGGAAGGACAGCCGGTCTCCGGGAGTGATGACAACGTCCCCTTTGGAAGGTTCGAGCTGGCCGGACAGGATCTTTAAGAATGTGGATTTGCCGGCGCCGTTTGCGCCGATCAGGCCGTAGCAGTTTCCTTCTGTGAATTTGATGTTTACATCTTCAAATAAAGCTTTTTTTCCGACGCGCAGTGTAATGTTGCTTGTACTGATCATAGTTCGTATACTCCTTATAGCTGTTTGCCATTTGTTTCCATAGTTTTTTGGCAGCGGCGGGAAGACAGAAGCGAACCGTCTGCTTACCTGCGCCGCCTTTGCTATCTTACCAAATACAGGCAAAAATAGCAAGGGTATATAAAGTTCCCGGTTCCCTAATATGGGAAAAGGGTATATAATAGCAGATGAGAAAGGAAGGTTTTTACTATGACGACTGGAACAATTGTACTGGAAGGCGGAGCTACAAGGGGAGTTTTCACATCCGGGGCCTTAGATTATCTGATGGAGCAGGAACTGTATTTTTCCCATGTCATCGGGGTATCTGCCGGCTCCTGCAACGGGGTGGATTATGTATCAAAACAGATTGGCAGAACGAAGGACTGCATGATACAGAAGGATAAAGAATACAATTATTATTATGGATTCCGCAAATTTATCAGAAAAAAAAGTATTTTAGATATGGATCTGGTATTTGACAGGTTTCCGAATGAAATCTTTCCGTTTGATTATGAAACTTATTTTGCATCAGAGATTGAGTGTGAGATTGTGGCGGTGAACTGTGAGACAGGGAAGGCAGAGTACCTGAAGGAGGAACATGAAAAGGAGCGGCTGATGAAGCTGTGCCGCGCCTCAAGCAGCCTGCCGCTGTTGTCCCCGATGGTGAATATTGACGGAGTTCCTTACCTGGACGGAGGGATTGCAGATTCGATACCGATCCGTCGTGCGCTGGAACTTGGCAATGACAAGATTGTGCTGATCCTGACCAGGAATCCGGGGTATCGTAAGAAGCCGGTTTCTAAGGGGACGGCGAAGCTTTATCAGCGTGCGTACAGGAAGTACCCGAACCTTGTACGTTCTGCGATCCGCAGGAATTATGTGTACAACAAGACAATGGAACTGGTGGAACGGCTGGAGGCAGAGGGCAGGATCTTTGTCCTGCGTCCGTTGATCCCGACAGTGTCGAGGCTTGAAAAGGATTATGATGCGCTGTCAAATTTCTACGATCACGGGTATCAGCTGATGAAAAAGCAATACGGAGAACTTATGCGGTATCTGGAGGAATAAGGAGACAGAGGATGGATCATCGTACATTACTTGATTTTATGGCGGTTGCCGAGAAACTGAAATGCAGCACGCGCCATTCGTGGACAAGCAGCGGAAGGCGGGAGAGTGTGGCAGAGCACACGTACCGTCTCTGTGTGTTTGCCTGGCTTGTGAAGGAAGATTTTCCCGAATGTGATATGGAGCGGGTGATGAAGCTGTGTCTGTTCCATGATATCGGAGAGGCATATACCGGCGATATTCCTTGTTTTGAGAAAGGCAGTGAAGATGAGGAGACGGAGAATGACGCTGTCAGACAGATCGCAGAGCTGCTGCCGGAGCCTCACAGTGAGGAGCTGCTCAGGCTGAGGGAGGAACTTGAGGAGAACCGGACTATGGAGGCCAAACTGGTGCATGCGCTTGATAAGATGGAGGCTCTGATCCAGCACAATGAAGCCCCCATTGAATCCTGGCTTCCCCTGGAGTATGAGCTTCAGATGACCTATGGGCAGGAGCAGGCAGAAGTGCATCCTTATCTTAAGCATCTGCGTAAAATGGTAGAACAAGATTCGGTAGATAAGATGGAGGAGGCCGCCGACCAGGCGCTGGATCTGCAGATGCAGAAGGCGTCAGGGGAGGTGCCCGGGTATTCTGTGCGTAAGGGAGCAGAGGCTATGGACAGGGGCAGAGTGGTAGAATTGCTCCGTTCTACTCCCTGGGCAAAGGACAGAGACAGCAATGTAATCCTGCAGGCTATGGAAAATTCTATCCCGTACGGTATCTATGATCCGGATGGATATATGGCAGGGTATGCACGGATCATTTCGGATCTGTCGACGACATTTTATCTGATGGATGTTGTAGTGGATGAAAAATACCGCGGGCGCGGGCTTGGCAAGATGCTGCTGGATGCCGTTATGGAGGATGTGGGACATCTTTATGGCATACTCCACACTGCGGATGCCCAGGGGTTGTACCGGAGGTATGGATTTACAGAAATTCTGGATAAGACGGATCAGATCATGGAGAAGCCGTAGAGATTGTTTATCTCTGCGGTAAAAAAATGCTTGCGTTATACCCTTATAGGGTATATAATATCTTTGGAAAGAGGTGAGAATGATGGATGAGGCAAAGCAATGCTGTCATAAGACCAAGGAGCGTACAGAGAAAGAATACAGGAGTCTTCTGAACCGATTAAGCCGGATTGAAGGTCAGGTGAGAGGAATCCGGAAGATGGTAGAAAATGACGCCTATTGTACCGATATTCTGATTCAGGTATCGGCAGTGAATGCTGCACTCAACAGTTTTAATAAGGTATTGATGGCCAATCATATCCGCACCTGCGTGGCAGAGGACATCCGTGCGGGAAAGGAGGATACCATCGACGAGCTGGTCGCAGTGCTGCAGAAGTTGATGCGGTAGTAGGTAAACGAAGTAAGAAATGTGGTGAATGATATGGAACAATATAATGTGACTGGAATGAGCTGTGCTGCATGCAGCGCCCGTGTAGAGAAGGCAGTAGGAAAGGTGCCGGGGGTTACGTCTTGTTCAGTGAGCCTTCTCACCAACTCTATGGGCGTAGAAGGCAATGTAGATCCCTCCAAGATTATTGCAGCTGTAGAAGAGGCCGGGTACGGCGCGTCTGCAAAATCGGCAGAAACTGGAAAAAAGGCATCTGCCGCCTCTGCCGGCGAGGAACTTTTGAAGGACAGGGAGACGCCGGTGCTTAGAAAACGTCTGATTGCTTCGTTAGTGTTTTTGATCCCCCTGATGTATTTTTCTATGGGACATATGATGTGGAACTGGCCGGCTCCTGCTTTCCTTGGAGGAAATCATGTGGCTGTGGGGCTTTTGCAGCTTATCCTTACGGCAATTGTCATGGTGATCAACCAGAAGTTCTTCATCAGCGGTTTCCAAAGCCTGTGGCACCGGGCGCCGAATATGGATACGCTGGTTGCCTTAGGTGCCGGTGCATCCTTTGTGTACAGTACCTATGCTCTGTTTGCAATGACAGATGCACAGCTGGCGGGGGATATGAAGGGTGTCATGGCATATATGCATGAGTTTTATTTTGAGTCTGCGGCTATGATCCTGACATTGATTACAGTAGGGAAGATGCTGGAAGCGCGCTCTAAGGGAAAGACTACGGATGCGCTCAAAAGCCTGATGAAGCTTGCACCGAAGACTGCGATTGTAGTGCGGGAAGGTGCAGAGACAGAAGTGCCTGTGGAACAGGTCCGGACAGGAGATGTCTTTGTGGTGAGGCCGGGGGAAAATATACCGGTAGATGGTATCGTGATTG
>CANSCI010000133.1 GCA_947645355.1 uncultured Dorea sp.
TATGATATTTTTGTGACTACGCAGATATAAGGAGGTTTCTTACAATGAATATTATGTTTTTCCTTAAGCCTAAAAGTGAGCTGGCTTTTATACACGACTACCACACGCTCAGGCAGGCATTGGAAATCATGGAATATCACAGGTATACCTGTGTCCCTATTCTGAACAGAGAAGGGAAATACGTCGGCAGTATTACAGAGGGAGATCTTCTCTGGGCGGTCAAAAAGATAAAGGCGCTGAATCTGAAGGATGCCGAGAATATCAGTATTATGAAGATTGAAAGGCGGCTGGATTATCAATGTGTGACGGCGGAATCTAAGATGGAAGATCTCATTGAACGTGCGATGGAACAGAATTTTGTGCCGGTGATCGATGATCAGGGGCACTTTATCGGAATTATTACGCGGCGCGACATTATCGGATATTGTTATAATAAAATGAAGGAATGTGATAAATAATGATAATTGATTTTCATACACATATGTTTCCGGACAAAATTGCCCGGGGAACCCTGGAGTTTCTGGAGGGGGCATGTAAGACAAGGCCCTGTACGGACGGCACATATAAAGGGCTTCTTTCATCCACCCGGAAGGCCGGCGTTGACATCAGCGTTGCACTTCCGGTCGTGACAAAGCCCTCTCAATTTCACTCTGTCAACGAATTTGCATCCCATTATCAGGAAGGTCAGATTATTTCCTTCGGCGGCATCCATCCGGAGGAAGAGGATTATAAAGAGCAGCTTAAGCAGCTTAAAAATATGGGGTTTAAGGGAATCAAACTGCACCCGGATTATCAGGATATGTATTTTGACGATATCCGCTATAAGCGGATCGTTTCCTATGCATCGGAACTTGGACTGATCGTCAGTGTCCATGCCGGTGTTGACCCTAAATGTCCGCAGGATGTCCACTGTACGCCGAAAATGGCGGAGGAGATGCTTCTTGAAGTGCAGCCGGCCATGCTGGTTCTGGCTCATTTCGGAGGAAATGAAATGTGGGACGACGTAGAACGTTATCTGGTTGGAAGAGACGTGTATCTGGATACGGCTGTTGTGCTGGATACTATGGATGAAGAGCAGTTCGTCCGCATGGTAAGAAACCATGGAGCCGATAAAGTATTGTTTGCCACCGATTCCCCCTGGAGGGATCAGAGGGAGTTTGTAGAGAGAATGCAGAGGATTCCGTTGACGGATGAGGAGCGGGAACAGATTTTTGCCGGGACAGCAAGGAAGCTGCTGAAGATATAAAGATATAAAAATGTCCAAAGAAATGTCCAAAACCGAATCTTATGCTTGATTTTTACAATATCTTGTGCTACTATACAATAGTATGCCGCACAATGAGGTTCAAGTTCTGTCCGTAAGGATCAGACACCGTAATTGGCGAGTAATGATAATAGGAGGTGCCATATGTACGCAATTATAGCAACAGGTGGTAAACAGTACAAAGTAGCCGAAGGAGATATCATTAAAGTAGAAAAGCTTGGTGTAGAGGCCGGCGGGACTTTTACATTTGACCAGGTGCTTGCAGTAAATGACAACGGACTTAAGATCGGTAATCCGACAGTTGCAGGTGCAACAGTTGAGGCTTCTGTAGTTGAGAACGGTAAAGGTAAAAAGGTTATCGTTTACAAGTACAAGAGAAAGACCGGCTATCACAAGAAAAATGGTCACAGACAGCAGTACACAGCAGTTAAGATTGAAAAGATCAACGCTTAATTAACCTTGGAGAGTATCCATGTTTCATGTAACCATTTATGAAAATATCCAAAAGGAATATACCGGTTTTCAGACAGAAGGACATGCCGGATATGCAGAAGAAGGAACAGACATCGTGTGTGCTGCCGCTTCTGTTCTTGTAATCAATACGATTAATGCAATTGATTTGTATACAAGAGATGTTGCTTCTGTTATGACTGAGCCGGAAGAGGGCTTCATTGCCTGTCACCTGCCGGAGCCTGTATCAACGGAAGCACAGCTTTTGCTTAAAACGATGGTTCTTGGTCTTTCTGAGATGGCACATGATGAAAACTATGCACAATATATTGATTTATCATTCGAGGAGGTGTAACAACCATGATGAAATTAAACCTTCAGTATTTCGCCCACAAAAAGGGAGTTGGTTCAACAAAAAACGGCAGAGATTCCGAGTCTAAGAGGCTTGGTGCAAAAAGGGCTGACGGACAGTTCGTAAAAGCAGGAAACATCCTTTACAGACAGCGCGGAACGAAGATTCACCCGGGCGTTAATGTAGGGCGCGGCGGTGATGACACATTATTCGCACTTGTCGATGGTGTCGTAAGATTTGAGCGGAAGGGAAGAGATAAGAAACAGGTTTCTATCTATCCGGCTGCTCAATAATCATGGAACAAAGAGAGTGCTGCGATGTAACTGGTATCAGTTATGGGGCAGCGCTCTTTTTCATCATATAGAAAACGAGGAGTACTTTTATGTTTGCAGACAGGGCAAAGATATTTATCAGATCAGGAAAAGGCGGAGACGGACATGTCAGCTTCCGGCGCGAGCTCTATGTCCCCAACGGCGGGCCGGACGGCGGGGAAGGCGGCCGGGGCGGGGATGTGATCTTCGAGGTTGATGAAGGATTAAATACTCTTCAGGACTACCGCCACAGGAGCAAATTTTCAGCAAAAGATGGAGAGCAGGGCGGAAAAAGGCGCTGTCACGGAAAGGATGCAGAGGATATTATCTTAAAGGTGCCGGAGGGCACTGTGATTAAGGAGGCAGAATCCGGGAAGGTGATTGCAGATATGTCCGGTGCAAACCGCAGGCAGATAATACTAAAGGGCGGAAAAGGAGGGCTTGGCAATCAGCATTTCGCCACTGCGACCATGCAGATTCCCAAATATGCCCAGCCGGGACAGCCGGGACAGGAACTTTGGGTCAGTCTGGAACTTAAAGTGATCGCGGATGTAGGATTGATCGGTTTCCCGAATGTGGGAAAATCTACGCTGTTGTCCCGTGTGACAAACGCACAGCCGAAAATTGCCAATTATCATTTTACAACACTAAATCCCAATCTTGGTGTGGTTGACCTTGAAGGTGCCGGCGGTTTTGTGATTGCAGATATTCCTGGGCTGATCGAGGGCGCATCCGAGGGCATCGGACTTGGGCATGAATTCCTGAGGCACATTGAACGCACCAAGATGATGATTCATGTGGTGGACGCCGCCGGAAGCGAGGGGCGCAGTCCGATAGATGATATTTATAAGATCAATGCTGAACTGGAGGCTTATAATCCAGAAATTGCCCGCCGTCCCCAGGTAATTGCGGCAAACAAGATGGATCTGGTTTATGTTGAGGATGAAAATCCGGCAGAGCAGTTAAAAAAGGAATTCGAACCGAAAGGAATCCGGGTATTTCCGATATCAGGTGTTACCGGCGAAGGAATCAGGGAACTGCTTTATTATGTATCTGACGAGCTTGCAAAGCTTGACAGTACGCCGGTCATTTTTGAACAGGAATATTTTCCGGAGGAAGAGTTGTTATATGTAGATCTCCCTTATACGGTAGAAAAAGAGGACGATATTTATGTAGTAGAAGGACCGAAGATTGAAAAAATGCTTGGCTATACGAATCTGGACTCTGAGAAGGGTTTTGCCTTCTTCCAGAAATTCCTGAAGGATACGGGGATACTGGCAAAGCTTGAAGATGCAGGGATTCAGGAGGGTGATACTGTCAGAATGTACGGCCTTCAGTTTGATTATTATAAATAAAGGAGCAGAAGAATGACAACGAAGCAGAGAGCATATTTAAAAAGCCTTGCCATGACAATGGATCCTGTCTTTCAGGTGGGAAAAAACAGCATGACGCCGGAGTTTACAAAGGCAATTGCCGAAGCGCTGGAAGCCAGGGAGCTGATTAAAATCAGCGTACTGAAAAATTGTGCCGATGACCCGAAAGAGCTTGCTGCCGTTCTGGCAGAGCGTACTCATTCCCAGGTTGTTCAGGTGATCGGGAAGAAAATCGTTCTTTACAGAGAGGGAAAGGACAAAAACAAAAAAATTCAGCTTCCGGAGAAATAGTTATGAAGATCGGCATTATGGGCGGCACATTTGATCCCATCCACAACGGACACTTGATGCTGGGTAAAACTGCATATAAGCAATTTCATCTGGACGAGGTATGGTTTATGCCTAATGGAAGGCCTCCTCATAAGGAATGGGCCTCCATCAAATCGGACGCGGCGGCACGCACAGAGATGGTAAAGCTTGCAATAGCGGGAATCCGCGGGTTCCGGCTGGAGGCTTATGAAGTGGAAAAGGATACCACATCATTTTCTTATGAGACAATGGAACACTTTTTTTCCTGTAGACGGGAGGATTCATTTTATTTTATTATCGGAGCAGACTCCTTATTTTCTATAGAAACATGGGTTTATCCGGAACGGCTGTTTGCTACATGTACCATACTTGCTGCATGCAGAGATGATATTGACACGAAAGAGGAAATGCTGACACAGATACAATATTTGTGTAAAAAATATCATGCAAAGATAGAGCTTCTGAAAGCACCTCTTGTCCCTATATCCTCCCGCGAACTGCGGCGGATGATCCGCGAGGGAAAGAGTATCTCCGGGCTTATTCCCCAAAAAGTGGAAGAGTACATTGTAAAGGAAGGGTTATATGAATCATAGACTGCAAAAAATGCGAAAAAAAATAAAATCCGAGCTTGATAAAGCAAGATATGAGCACACTCTTGGCGTCATGTACATCGCTTCAGCCCTTGCTATGTGCCACGGTGCAGATATTGAGCAGGCAATGTCTGCCGGTTTGCTGCACGATTGTGCCAAATGCATCTCTTCCGAGGGAAAAATCAAATTGTGTAATAAGTATCATTTAAATATATCGGAAGTGGAATATGCAAACCCAAGCCTGCTGCACGCAAAGCTTGGAGCTTCTCTTGCGGCGAGGAAATATAAGGTAAAGGACAGAGAGATTATACGGGCTATTGCAAGTCATACGACCGGAAGGCCGCAGATGTCCCTCCTGGAAAAAATCATCTATATTGCCGATTATATAGAGCCTGGGAGAGAAGAACTTCCTAATATGGCCGAAGTAAGGGTACTTGCATTCCAGAATATTGATGAATGCCTTTACCGTATTTTAAAGGATTCGTTGCTTTACCTTCATACAAGAGAGTTGCCCATTGATCCGATGACACAGAAAACCTATGACTATTACAAAGAAAAATTAGGAAAGCAGGAGGAGTAAAGATTATGGAACAGTCCAGAAATATGGCACAGATTGCGGCACATGCCCTTGCAGAAAAAAAGGGGGAAGATATCAGAGTGATTGATATTTCTCATATTTCCGTGATCTCAGATTATTTTGTAATCACAAGCGGAGCCAATGACAGTCAGATTCAGGCTCTGGTAGACCATGTAGAAGAAAAATTAGCTGAAGCAGGTTATCAGCTGAAGCAGCAGGAAGGCACCGGCAGCGGTACATGGGTATTGATGGATTACGGTGATATTATTATCCACATTTTTGATAAAGAGAGCCGCTCTTTTTATAATCTGGAGCGTATCTGGAGTGATGGAAGAGAAGTAGAGATGTAGAAAGAAATACAGGCATTCATAGCATTGATTATAGATCCCCGCAGCAGACAGAAGGATATTGTTTCTTTGTGTACTGCTGGGGGATTTTATTTTTCTTATTTTATGAAGCGGAACACGCCGATTACTTTACCGAGGATCTGGCAGTCAGAGACTATGATTGGATCCATCGTGTCATTTTCCGGCTGCAGGCGGATAATCCCTTCTTCCTTATAAAAGGTCTTGACCGTGGCGCCGTCTTCAATTAAGGCAACGATCATCTCACCGTTGCGGGCAGTTTTTCGTTCCTCCACAAGCACAAGATCCCCATCAAAAATTCCGGCATTTATCATACTTTCTCCCTTTACCCGAAGCA
>CANSCI010000134.1 GCA_947645355.1 uncultured Dorea sp.
CGTCACCGGATAGACAGCCGGGATATTTCCGTCCACCACCTCTAAGTCTGTGGCGCAGATTGCCGCCGCCTTCACTTTCACACGCACAAATCCGGCCTGGGGCTCAGGGATCTCCTTCTCTGCAAGCAGGACACAGCCCGGCTCTTTAATCACAATAGACTTCATAGCTTCCCCCTTTTCTTTTACCATGCCTTGTTACTTATTTATTGCTTATTTTATCACTCTGTGATATAATGGTCAATAGCAGAAAGGAGAATTCCTATGGAAAAAGAATTTTTTATAGAAACACAGCTCACAGAAAAGCAGGCCGCCCTCTTTTATCTCGGACAGGAAGGGTTCCTCATAAAATACAGGGAAAGCTATTATCTGATCGATCCTTACCTGTCAGACTATGTAGACCGAAACTGCTGTACAGATACTGTAAAGTGGGTACGGAAGTATCCTGCACCTGTGAAGCCGGAGCAGCTTGATTTTGTAGACTACGTCTTCTGCACCCATGCCCACTTTGACCATGCAGACCCGGATACACTCCGCCCCCTGGCCGCACATAACAAAAAAGCGAAATTTATCGTACCCCGGCCCATGAAAGATATGATCGCATCCTATGGTATAGCCTCTGACCGGATCATCGGCGCACGAGCCGGGGATGTGCTGGACCTTGGACAGTGTACGGTTCTTCCGGTACCCGCTGCCCATGAAGAGCTCCATACAGATGAAGCGGGGAATTACACGGAGCTTGGCTGCAAACTGATGCTTGGGGATCTTACGCTGTTCCATGCCGGAGACTGCTGCATCTACGACGGCCTTATAGAACAGCTTAAGGACGTGGATCTTCTGATGGTTCCAGTCAACGGGCGCAGTTACTTTAAACTGCACAACGATATCATTGGGAACATGAACGCAGAGGAAGCCATCCTTCTTGCAAAGGAAATCAGGCCGCAGCTGCTGGTTCCCATGCATTTTGACCTCTATGATGCAAACAATATAAACCCGGCGCATTTTGTAGATCTTCTCTTCCGCATCATCCCCGGACAGGCTTTTCATATGTTTGCACCCGGCGAGCGGTATATCTTTGAATAACAATTCCACCATCCACAGATAAGGACGATCACATGAGAACGATACAAGGTATTGAATTTTACAACGGAAGCAGGGAAGAATTACTTCCCGGTTTTTCGGCGGATTTTCCGTATATCTCCACCAGGGCAGAGCTTGGGGAATACACACAGCAGTTTGTGCCGTGGCACTGGCATCGGACCGTCGAACTCTTCTATATGGAAAGCGGCTCCCTTGAATATAATACCCCAGGCGGAAGGATGGTATTTCCGGCAGGTTCCGGAGGTATGGTAAACTCTAACGTGCTTCACACAACAAAACCTCTTCCGCAAAAAGATAAAACGATTCAGCTCCTGCATATTTTTGATGCCTCTTTGCTTGCAGGGGAGCATGGCAGCCGAATTGCGCAAAAATATATTGAGCCAATTATAACCTCCCCGCAAATTGAAATGATTTCATTTTCTTCGGAGGATCCCGGACAAATGAAGACTCTGGAACTGATGCTGGAAGCCTTCCAGATATCAGAACAGGCTTTTGGATATGAGATGAAATTACGAGAGCTATTGTCCGAAATATGGCTGATGCTTTTAGAGCAGGCACAGCCTCTGTTAAGATCCGGCAAAGAATGCAGCAGGAGCAGTGATTCTATCAAGCAGATGATGTCCTATATACACGAACATTATTCCGAAAAGATTTCCATTCCAGAGCTTGCGGCCGACGCTTATCTGAGTGAACGGGAATGCTTCCGTGTGTTCCGCAGCTGCCTCCATATGACTCCGGCAGAATATATAAAAAGTTATCGGCTGCAGATGGCCTGCCGGATGCTGGCAAGAGGAAATGAACCGATCACAGCTGTCGGACAGGCCTGCGGCTTAGGGAGCAGCAGCTATTTCGGGAAAGTCTTCCGGGAATACACGCACTGCACACCGTCCGAGTACCGCCGCAGATGGCAGGATTCTCATATGTAAAGGCAGGAATCTGATAGTACACACACGTATCCCGCGGTATAATATCACTCATAAAAGTCAGATATCCCGCAGGAATAAAACCCTGTATGAACTTGAATAAAGGAGGACCAAAATGTATTATCACGAGAATGATTTCATAGAAACTGCCGACAGCAAGATACTGGATCAAATTGCCGACGCAAGAAGGCTGACGCGGGAATATTATCTTTCCGACTATAGGGACACAGAAAAGAGAACTGCTATTCTTCAGGAATTACTTGGCGGAATAGGAGAAAATGTACTCATTGACACTCCAATCCATTGTGATCACGGGAAAAATATCTTTCTTGGCAGTGACGTGAGCATTGGTATGAATTGTACTTTTGTAGATAACGAGAAGATACAGATCGGCAGCAGGGTGCTGCTTGCATCGAATGTCCAGATCTATACAAGTTCGCATCCGGTTCTTCCCGGAGAACGCCTGATCTTTGACCCGGAGAAACGCAAAACAACATTTTTCAGAACCTACGCCCGCCCGGTAGTGATCGAAGACAATGTGTGGATCGGAGCCGGGTGTATTCTCCTGCCGGGGGTAACAATAGGGGAAAACAGCGTGATCGGAGCCGGAAGCATCGTGAACCGCCCGATCCCGGCAAACTGCGTCGCCGTCGGGAATCCATGCCGGGTGGTTCGGTATTTTGAAGGCGAGGGAAAATAAAGGATTACACCTTTATGCCCTCTATCACCTTCTCCGCCGCAAAAAGCGCCGCCCCGCGGACAGCAAGCCCTGTACCGTCGGCAAATATAATATTCTCTGCCTCTTTCTCCCCAAGCTTTCTGAGTTCCGACAACAACTGTTCCTCAAACTCCTCATGATATTTGATCAGATCTCCGGTGAGGATAACCCGGTCTGCATGAAAGACCCCGGCCATATTGTGGATGGTCAGAGCAAGGGGCTGCAGCATCTCCTGCACAGCCTCCCGATCCGGCCCGTCTTTTCGGATGCATGGCGCAACATACGCCTCCAGGCAGCCCGACAGCCCGCATCTGCACAGCTTTCCCCCGGGAACCACAATGCTGTGCGCCACTTCAAGCAGTCCTCTCCCGCGAAGGATATTTCCCTGAAGGGAGACCGCCATCCCCACACTCTGATCCATGCGGAACAGAATCTGGTTATCTCCGTCCCCATGCTCCAGTTCGGACAGAAGCATACAGTCCGGATCATGCTCCAGATATGTCTCCATGCCATACCTTTCCCGGATCAGAGCAGCCATTGGAACATCCCTCCAGTCCGCACATCCGGGGAACTGTACAGAAATACCCTTTTCTGCATCTACCTCCCCCTGCACTGCAACTCCGACCGCCTGTACCGCATCCTTTCCGAAATCCTCTATAAGCATATCCAGGAAATGAAACACATTTCCAAGAAGTCCCTTACGGTCTTCAAAATGATTTGGTGCTGCATATTCCTTTTTTATATCTCCGGACAGATCTGTCACACAGGCGCTCAGACCCGTTTTATTCATATCCAGCCCTACGACAAAATGCTGTTCTCCATTTATGCGGATGATCCCTGGAATCCGCCCGTTTCCGGCAGACGCCCCGCTTTTCTCTTCCACAAGATACCCATGGTCAAACAGCTTATTGACAATCTTTGTCATCCCGCCCCAGCTAAGCCCGGTAATGTCGGCAATCTGCCTCCTGGACAGCCCGCCGCAGTCCTGTATCACCCGCAGTACACTGGAGCAATTCACATTGCTCATATCCTCCAGCCCAATATATTTTTTCAAACCCTCACATCCGTTTCCTGCTTTTACGGTTGCTGTCCGCTCTGCCTTCAGCAGCCTTTTTATCATCTCCTGTCAATCATGTCACGATGTGATAAAACTGTCAAGCCTCTCCCGGCAATTTGCAGCCGAAAACAAACCTTAAAAGTATCTCATTTTCTCATTGCCCGCCTCTGCCTCCCATGGTATGATACCCTCAGTGGATAATTCAAAATATTTGGGGAATGAGGTAACATTATATGAAAAGAAGTATCAAAGAAATCATCCTGCGCCTGCTCCTTCTATTGGCGGGGCTTACCATCGCACATCTGGGGGTAACGCTGTTTCTGCTGACTGACCTGGGGGCCGATCCCTTCAATGTGTTCGTGCAGGGACTGTTCCGCACACTCAGCTCTTCCGTCAGGATACTGACCCACGGCTATACACATATCACCATCTGCATTATCATCATCCTGGTCCTTCTGATCGTGGACAGAAGCTACATTAAGATCGGCACTGTCGTGTGTATGGGATTCGGAGGTCCCATCATCGACTTCTTTACGCGCCTGCTGGGAGGCTTTATCAATGCCGGGAATCCTTTCGCGGTGCGCATACTGACTCTGGCAGCAGGCTGCGTCATCCTGGCTTTCGGCATGACCATCGTAATAAAGTCCGATGCCGGCACCGGCCCCAATGACCTGGTCGCCATCGTCATCAGTGACAAACTGGCCAGACCCTTCGGAATCATCCGTATTATCGTCGACTGCTGCTTCGTGGCAATCGGCTTTCTCCTGGGCGGGGCTGTCGGCATCGGAACAATCATCAGCGCATTTCTTGTAGGCCCTGTGGCAGACAAATTCCTGCCGTACAGCGGGCATATTGTGGATGCTGTTTTAAAACGTGTTCTTTCGTGAAAATTTTGCAATATAAAACTTGTTTTTGCGGCTATTTTACAATGACTCCGTCTTCATCCCACAAGTCATGCCAGTCTTTTGCGCCCTCCCACAGGAACACATGCCCCTTTACAAGCCTGTTCCCGCGCTCCAGGCCGGCCATGACGGCCATCTCTTCTTCCGTCAGCGGATCCTCTGTCATGCATTTCAGGTTCGCATAGTAGTTGTGCACGGAAAACGGGATCGGAAGCTGTCCGTTCTGATGTGCCCATTTCAGCGCCACGATGGCAGGGTGTACACCGTGATTTCCGGCAATCTTCTGCACTTCCGGCATCTCAAGGTCCGCGATGTCCTCCTCCATAATATCTCTCTCCGGCCTTCTGGGCGAACCGATAGGCATATACCCCACCGGAAGAATATCGCGTGCCTCCAGGTATTCCTTTAGTTCCTTCTGCTGAAACGCCGGATGCATCTCAATCTCTGCAGCCGCAGGTTTGATCTCCATCAGGGACAGTACGGCATCCATCTTCGGGATGGTCATATTAGAGATACCGATATGCCGGATCAGCCCCTTCTTAACAAGTGCCTCACACTGGCGGTAGGTGTCCATAAATTCCTCCACGGTAAACGGCTTAGAGTCCGGATTTCTGGCATCCACATCGCACCCCGGCGCATGGTAGTTCGGGAACGGCCAGTGGATAAAATACATATCCAGGTAATCACACTTCAGATCCTGGATACTCTTTCTGCATGCAGTCTCTACATCCCAGTGCATATCATTCCATACTTTGGACATAATGAACAGATCTTTACGATCCACTGCACCTTCCTCAAATGCTTCCTGAAATACCTGTCCGATCTGGGCCTCATTTCCATAGCAGGCCGCACAGTCAAACAACCGGTAACCACAGCGGATGGCTCCTGCAACCGCCTCTGACACCTCCTTTGGGCCTACACGGTCGGAACCGAATGTCCCCATTCCTACACACGGCATCTCTACTCCTGTATATAATAACTTCTTTGGCACAATGGCCGGATCAACAAATTGCTTCATTTTCTTTTCCTTTCTACTACAATATATTTATGGTTAATATCCCTTACAGCCAGTAAGGA
>CANSCI010000135.1 GCA_947645355.1 uncultured Dorea sp.
ACGATCTTTCACGCCAACTGGGGACGTAGTAAAGTTTAACTTTACTACGTCCCCAGTTAAATTTTTAACATTTATTTTAATAACATATACGCAATCACTGCAGCCACAGCAATAATCGCAATTCCAAGGATGATAATCGGTGCCTTGGACATCGGCTCATCATCGTACACATCATCATACTCCGGCTCTGCCTTTTTCTTCGGCTTAGATGACGGATTTTTCTTTTTCTTCTTCCCTTCCTCAACAGAAAGAAGTTCATCATACGCCTTGCGCATCTCGTCTTCACGCTTCTGTCTCACATGCTTCGGCGGAATATTGGAATACTTCTGCTCCGTTTCCTCAGGGGCCTTTGCCTGAGGAGATTTAAACTTCTTTTTACAATTGTAGCACAACAGGTAGTTTGGGTCTTTTTTTCCCGGCCGCAGCTGCTGACCGCATATCGGACATTTCATTTGTATCCTATGCCTCCTCGTATCGTAATCTTGGTTACCAATCCCGGCTACCATTATACTACAAAAAACAGGAAATAGCAAAAGTTATTGTCGTTTATTGCGGTTTTTTCCCGAGAGTGATCTCTACTGTCTCTTTCTGGTAATTCCCCTTCGCATCCATAGTCTGCAAAGTAACCTCCACTGTCTCTCCGGCTCTGTAATACTGAAGCTGCTCCTTTAAGGTCGCCATACTGTTGATCGTGATCCCGTTCAGTTCTGTGATGATGGAGCCCTTTGTGATACCGGCATCTTTGGCGCCGCCTCCGGAGGTCACATTTGCAATATATACTCCCGTTGGCATATTGTACATATCAGCGCTGTCGGAGGTCACATCGACACCTTCGATCCCCAGATAGCCCTGCTGCCCGTCCGCCACCTTCGTCCTGGTCTCCCGGTTCATCAGATTCTCAATCACACTGCCCACACTTGTGACAGGTATCGCATATCCCATGCCTTCTACTGTGTCTGTCGCCACCTTTGCAGTATTGATTCCGATCACCTCACCATTGGCATTTAGCAGTGCACCTCCGCTATTGCCCGGATTGATAGCTGCGTCCGTCTGAATCAATTCAGCATCAATACCGTTGAGCTGACGCCCCATTGCCGAAATAATACCGGAAGTTACAGACTGCCCATATCCAAGTGCATTCCCGATGGCTACTACCGGCTCACCGACTTTCAGATTGTCGGAATTCCCCACACTTGCCACCTTAATCTTCTCTTTTGTTGATTCCTTAATATCACTCAAATCTACGGCTACCACCGCCAGATCCTTGGCAGCATCTATCCCCTTCACCTGAGCCTCCACACTCTCCTCATCGATAAAGGAGACTGTCAATGCCTGATTCTGCTGCACTACATGGTTGTTCGTAATTACCAGAAGTTCTGAATCGTTCTGTGCAATAATAATACCGGAGCCCACACTTTTATTTTCCCGCTCCTGCACTCCCCCGAAAAAGCTCTGCACCTGCTGTACGCTCATGTTCGTGATCGAAACAACAGACGGCATCACCTTCTCTGCAATTTCGGCAACGTCTGATGACACTTTACTATCTGTGTTCGTGGACAATTTTGTGCTCTCTACAGTATTGACCTCTTTTACATCCTTCCCTCCGGAAGTCTTAAGGAACTTTCCTGCCGCCAAATTACTTGCCTGAAATGCAGCACTTGCCACAATTCCAAATACAAGCGCAAAGCAGATGGTCTTCACCAGCCGCGGTACCTCACGTTTTTTTCTCTGTTTCGGCTCCGGCCTGTTTTGTTCCGGTGTATAATAAGTATATTGATTTTCCATAAGTCATTGCTCCTTTCGCAACCTTTATTTATCGTATGCATGTAGTCTAAGCTAAAATTGTGTTCAAATTGTGATAAAACCGTGTAAAATCTATTAAGAAAAAAGGTACATTCCATCAGACCGAAAAACCAGACCCCTGCATCAAGGATCTGGTTTTTTATCAGTCATATTCACTTATTGGGGAGAATCATATGCATTTTTTAAGTCTATGAGCGCCTCCCTAAGAAGGGCATCGGACTCCACGGCCGTCTTATAATCATTCCTGCTCTGCGTAAGAAGTGTCTGCACATCTTCATGTTCTGCTACAGACTTAATGAACTTCCCGGTCTGCTCATCCAGTCCTTCCTTATCGATCCGGTATTCCCCGCTTGTCCCATCCTTTGCCACAAACAAAGTCTCAAGACCGGGAACCTCTGTATAAATGTCTTTAATCTTCATCCCATATCTGACAAACGCCACATATGTATCCTTATACTGTCCGTTTTTCGTATAAACCTTAATATTATTATAAGATTCCACAAATCTTTCTTTTTGTGCCAGATCTTTATAATACTGGTCCACGATACCGTTTATCTTCTGATCCTCCGAAAGCGTAAGAGCATTAAACCTGGCACTCTCACACCATACATTTTTCGCCTCTGTGTCGGCCATATTTATCTTTTGTGCCTTTTTCTGTGTTTTTTCTCTGGTAAGTCCAAATCCGACAATACCCACTGCTAGTATGAGAACCATACAGGAAACTGCAATTGCAATACGTCTGTACCTTCTGTTCTCTGCCGGGCAGTCCTTCTTTGTTCTTTCCATAGGCTACCTCCACATAATCAGCACATATTTTCAAGGTACACACCCGGGCGGATTCGAACCGCCGCTCCCGCCTCCGGAGGGCGGTGCTCTATCCCCTGAGCTACGGGTGCATAGCAGTTTCAATTTGTTATTCGAAACTGCATTTGTTATATTAACATATTTTTCCCACAAAGTAAAGAAAATACTGTCAACATTTCATTGATTTTTGTCCGTTGCAGCCATTGTTCACACGAATATTACTGTGAACGTTACTGCGGACAGAGCAAATAATAAAGCTGCCGTCCATACTGCGGCGAAACGCTACAGCGACAATTCACCGCAGGTACGGTCAAAATAGTAAGCGTGGTTTGCCAGGACCTCCTCGGGGTCTACATGGATCTCATTGATCTCTGTTATCATCTCATTTAACATGGCCACACCCGGAACCTCTCGCTCGGGAACGATTATAACTTCATGGACACTGCTTGGCAGCACATAATAGTTCTCCCCAAGGAGTGCTGCTACACGCTTAAGCCTGCCCGGATAAAGAACCGCTGCTGCGCCAAAACTCCGGATCCGGTTGCTCAGCACATACATTTCCCCCTTTTTGCGTGGTTCATACTGCTCTGCAAGATCCTCTATCACAGAATCCATCGTTTGGAAATCACACGGTAATAGCTCCGGCGTGCAAATCATTGCCTTTTCATATAATTCTTCCTTTGTACTTCCCCACAGTCCAAGATGAATATTCTGAACCATCATGGAGGCAGTGCCGCAGGCATCAATCTCCAGCAATACATAAAACACAATCGCCAGATCCAGATACGGCACATATGGGACCGTTTTTAACAATTCTGCATTGGCATTTTGGTTAATCAGGCGAAAAACAATCTTATCCTCCACCTCCTCATATGTCCGAAGGCACTCCCCTTTCCACGGCTTCTGGAAACGAACTCTGGAATAAAGCCTTACAATGTCCGATGCAATGTAGTCCAGAGAATTACCGCTCTGATACTGCTCATAATACTCTTCCAGATAGATCGTCGGAGATATATTGACCCCCTTCTCCTCAATCATCAGCCCCGTCCTTATAACTCCGTTATTCTTTCTGGCTTTATAGACGGAAACCAGAAAATCCTCCTGCACCTCCTCCTTAACTTTTGCTTCTATCACCTGTATAAACTGACAAAATGTCATAATTCTCCTCTCCAGGCCATAGGCAGGCATTACATTTGTTTTGCTGAAAACCGGCAGGAACCCTGCCGCCTTAGACTACCACCTTCCCTGATATATGCTGCAGAATATCCGGATGGGTATTAAGATTTGAAAATATTTATGGTGCTTCTCATTATAGAAAGGCCCTGCCAAAAAAGCAAGACCTTTATTCCTGTAAAGTATTAATTTTTTCTTATGTCTTTTTCCGAAACGCTACGCTCTCTGTAAATATTCTCCGGACCGGGTATCGATCTTAATCTTCTCACCCTGCTCAACAAACAGCGGCACTGCAACCTGCGCACCTGTCTCAACAATTGCAGGCTTTGTTGCTCCCTGTGCTGTATTGCCCTTAAACCCAGGCTCTGTCTCTGTAACTACAAGCTCAACTGTAAGCGGCGGCTCAATCGCAAATGGCTTCTCCTGATACAAACTGACGCTTACTTCCTCATTCTCCCTTACAAACTTAAGGGAATCTCCCACGTCTGCAGAGCTTACTGCGATCTGGTCATAAGTCTCATTGTCCATAAAATAATAAAGATCCCCGTCATTATACAGATACTGCATCTTCTTCCTCTCGATAAACGCTTCCTGGAAAGATTCTGTCGGGCGGAAGGTTGTCTCTACCACGCCGCCGTTGATGATGTCTTTTAATTTAACACGGACAAACGCTGCCCCTTTCCCCGGTTTTACATGCATGAAATCAATTACCTGACAGACCTTGCCGTCAATCTCAAGAGTCATGCCATTTCTAAATTCACCTGCTGACTTTGTTGCCATTATATAATCCTCCTTAAACCGTGCGTCTGCGCACTTCTCATTCTGTTCACTCTCTTCATTTTATAATATATCATGCCCTTTTTCAACCTTTTTTTCAGCTGCGGCTCTTCTTATAGAAATGCAGTACGACCTTCTCCAGATAGCGCTTCAGCACGATCTGGATCTCTTCTTTAGGATAAATGGGTTTCACCAGTATGCTGCGGATCCCGGAACGTTTTGCCCCCCATATATCGGTAAAGAGCTGATCTCCTATAAACATAGTGTTGCTCCTGTCCGTCCCCATGATCTCCATAGCTCTAAGGTAATTCTTTGTGGACGGCTTGTGGGCATTATAGATATAATCCACCTGGATCTTCTCGTTAAACATCTGAACCCTCGGCTCCTGGTTATTGGAGATCAGGCAGCACGAAAAACCCGTGCGTTTCAGGCGGTCAAAAAGTGCTGCCGCCCTGTCATCCGCAGGCGCCCCGTGGGGAACCAATGTATTGTCAATATCAAAGATCAGTCCCCGGCAGCCTTCCTCATATAATTTTTCAAAATCTATCACATAAGTGGACGCCACATAGGCATCCGGAAAAAACATCTCAAACATTTGCATCTTCCATTTCTGTCAGACGCTGCACCAGCTCCTCACACACCTGAAGTACGCTCTTGCCGTCTGTATGAATCACGATATCTGCCGCCGCCTCATATTTCTCACGGCGCTGTTCCATAAGCTCTGCAATCCCCTTAACATTCTTTCTCCCATTTAACACCGGCCGGTCATCACTGTCCTTGACCCGCTCATAGATCGTCTCCGGGCTTGCTGTCAAAAGAACTACCCTTCCGTTCTTCTTCATCTCCGCCACATTTTGCTCCCGCAGTGCAGCTCCGCCGCCGCAGGAAATCACAGAATTTTTCCGGGACTGCATCTCCACCAGAAGCCCTGTCTCCAGATTGCGGAAATATTCTTCCCCGTAAGTTTCAAAAATATCCGGGATACTCATCTCCTCCCGCTCTGCGATCACCTGATCCATTTCAACAATATCCATCGCAAACATCGTGCTCAGATAATCGGAGACCGTAGTTTTCCCCGCCCCCATAAACCCGATGAGCACAATATTATACCCGAAGAGTTTCCTTGCCTGAATCCTCTTGCTGTTCCGAAGAATACGCCGGAATACGTCGTAGATCTCTTCTTTG
>CANSCI010000136.1 GCA_947645355.1 uncultured Dorea sp.
GCTTGTCGGTTCGAGCTGGCCGGACAAAATCTTTAAAAAGGTGGACTTGCCGGCACCGTTTTCCCCCATCAGCGCGAGGACTTCGCCCTTCCTCACTTCCAAGTCCACGTGGTCAAGCGCGTGAACGCCCGGGAACGATTTATCTATATCTTTCATCGTCAAAATAATATCGCCCATATTCTCTCTCCTTTCTTCTTATACTGCCATTAATTCTTCCTGCGCCTTGCAGAAACATCTGAATAAACTGCCGCAATAACAATCAGGCCAGTAATAATATACTGGTATTCTTTCGTAAATCCCAACGCAAGAATACCCTGCTGCAAAAGAGAGATAATAATTACGCCGATTACTGTACCGCTGATAGACGCGAGTCCGCCGACCATAGATGTACCGCCCATTACACAACCTGCAATCGCTTCGTTGTTATACTGGTCGCCGTATCCCGGCTGTACGGTCGTAAATGCAGCTACATAGAAAATAGAAGCCATGCCTACCAGGGTTCCGCAGATAATATATGCCAGCATCTTCCATTTTTTGACATTGACGCCGGAAAGCCTGACAGCCTCCTCATTGCTTCCGAGGCAAAGTATGTAACGTCCCCACTTGGTCTTGTTCAATACAACGGCACATACAATCGCAACCGCCAGAAAAATAATCAGGCCGACCGGAATCCCATTCATATTTACGAAGTTCCTGTACCATCCGCCTTCTGCTGATGACTGCGGCCAGCTTACTGACTGCGTCTTTGTAAATACGGCCGCGATACCTTTTGCAATATTCATGCTCGCCATAGATACAATAAAAGGCGGCACCTTCCAATAAGCCACAAGGTAACCGTTAAAAATACCGAACAGCACACCGATCAGGATACTCATAACAAGGCTTGCTGCCATCGGCACCCCGTAAGTTGTCAGACTGTATCCGGATACAAGCGAGCAGCAGAACATCACAGGCCCGATGGAAAAATCAATTCCCCCTGTAGCTATAACAAATGTTACTCCCAAAGAAAGAAAACCTAAAAAGTAAACATAGTTCAGTGTATTTGTAATACGTGAAATCCCGAAGAAGCTTCCGCCCGTCAAAAGCCCGAATGCCAGATACATTAAAAGCAATACAAAAATCAGGACAATTCTGTTAAATCCCACCTTTTTCACAAATGCATTTTGTTTGATTTTCTCCACTTTCATTCCTCCTCCATGAAATATTCCTCCGAAACACTTCCCATACTGCCCGCGGCGAACATGTTCACTTCAGAGGACGTAACGTTTCGCCCTCGTCCGCTTTAAGACTCAAAAAAATCTTTTAGACATTTTTCACACACTTCGAGACAGCTTTTTGTTTCTATAGTGCATATTATACTATCAATGCCCGACTACGTCAATCTTTTTTTCCACGATTCCCCTAACTTTTGCTTATTAACCTTCGGTTCCCGCACCGCCCTGCGCGAACCGTTTTATTCTATTCGGCGGATAGATTCTCCCTCCTGTATTGTTGTCCCAAAGCACATCTTTACCGGAGCTTCATCCAATTTCTTTTCGACCCGCTTAAGCAGCAGTTCCACAACCTTCTCACACATTTTCTCCATGGGCTGTACAACCATATACCAGCTTGGCCGAACGACTCCTGTAAACATAAGACTGTCAAACCCAATCAGAGAAATATCTTCCGGGCAGGAAAATTCTGATTCGTTCAGTGCCATCACGCCGCCCAGCATTGTATCATAATTTCCCATCAATACCGCTGTGGGACGGTTGGGGCTTTCAAGGAGTTCCTTCATCTTTTCATATCCTACCTCCGAAGAATGACGCCCTTTTTTTATATACTCCTGACGGATCTCAAGGCCTGCCTGGCGCATCGCATCTTCATATCCTTTAATCCTCTCCACCCCGGTATATTCCACATCCGAAGCTATTACGGCAATATCTCTGTGATTGTGCCTGATCAAAAGATCTACCGCGCGGAAAGCGGCAACCTTGTTGTCGATTGCCACACAGTCAAACTCCTCGTCCTGAAACGACCGGTCCACCAGGACGACCGGAGTTTTGTCCTGCTTTGCAGGCTTTAGAAAACCACCTTTCATACTTACCGGCAGCACAATGATCCCGTCCACTTTCCGGTTTACGAGAAATCTCAGGTTCTCCGCCTCCAGTTCCTCATCATTGCAGGAGTCGCAGATCATCATTCCATAGCCGCGTTTCCTGAGTTCTTTCCCGATATAATGCAGAAGCTTGCCGGAAAAGTAACATTCTATATCATGGACCATAACCCCCACTGTTTTCGTCTTATTCTTCACAAGCCCCCTGGCAATCTCATTGACTTCATAATTCAATTCCTTGATTGCCTTTTCAATCAGGATCCTGTTCTCCGGAAGCACGTTCCCCCCGTTCAGATACTTGGAAATCGTTGCCAGGGACAAGCCTGTTCTGTCTTTTACATCACGCATTGTTGCAGACATGATCCTCACCTTCCTTTTTTCTTATCATCCTACTTGCGCGAAACGTTTTGTTTCATTACCTTAAGTAAACCATACTTTTCGCAGATAAGTCAATAATGAAAAAATTTTTCCATACACAGACCCAAACGAAAATTGTCATTTCATTTATGTACAATGTGTTGTATAATATTAGGAAATATGATGGAGGTTCATTATGAAACATATACAAAGACTCATTTCTATGCTTATACTCCCGGTGCTTTTTTCTTTCATGGCCTTTGGATGCCAGAAGAAGGAGGCAGAGTGTCCGTTCACTACAATCACCTGGAACGATACTCTTGATGACATACAGTCACTGGAGGGGGAACCTGCTGAAACTTACGACTCTGTTTATGACGGAACCACTTATACATTTAAAAAAGAATATGACGGATTGGATGGAACCATCAAATATATGTTTGATGACAGAGAAAAGCTTGTCTGCCTGTCCTGGATGTATGAGACGGATAACTCAGACGACCTCAAAGATGTCTATGACAAGCTTCACGGCGAAGCTGAGGACATGCTTGGAGAAAGCGGATTTAAATTTAAATCCGACAAATTTGCCGACATGTCCACTCCGGGGGATGTGTGGTATCTGGAGACCGGAAATGTAAGCCTTACAGCAATGGACACCAGCGAGGTAAAAGCAGTCCAATATACGTTTCTGCATCCGGATGTATCGGAGGAGAAGCCGGAGTAGAAAAACAGCCGGGCGCAGGGGAGGATCCCTGCATCCGGCTGCTTCTTTGATAGAATTTCCCAGATTACTGCTTTAGCTCTTCTATGTATCGCATGATATTTTCAAAAACCTTCTCCCCGGGGTGTATGCCGCAGATCTCTTCTAAGATGCCCCGGCTGCCTTTTTCTGACTGAATCCGTGCCCAGGCCGTCTCTTCAGGCGCATGATAGAGGATTGCGGCAGCGGCTGTGCGCTCCAGCACAGATGTATCCTCTCCGTATTTGAGAAGCAGCCGCAAAGGACCTATGATCCGCTCGGAAGCTTTCAGCTTTCTCTGCGGATCTCGTGCATTTCTCGCAATAGTATCTGTGATTGTCCTGTCACAGAATTTCTTCTTTGAGAGAAGGGCAAACTCCTTCTGATCCGACGCTTCATAGCCGAATTCTCTGCAGAGCACTCGATTGGTAACCTCATAATTATGATCCAGCAGCGCCAGGATTTCTTTATCATTGGCGGCGTCTCCGTAATTTTCATAGCCTTTTGCCCAGCCGAGATATGCGATCACGCAGCTCGCTGCATTATAGGTGTACAATTTTCTTGTAAGAAAATCACCGAACCGTTCCATCGGACGAATCTTTTCAACATCCGGGATATAGCCGTTAAGAAGCTCTGCATTGCACGGAAGGTACGGATAGTCCTCCGAATAAATGTCCAGCCCCTCCCCCTCGATCGTAGTGCAGAATACTGCCGCCTCACTGACCGAAAGGCTGCATGCACCTGCCGCCTCTGTAAGTACGGCAGCAGGACGGACAGCATTTTCCCCGGCAACAGCATAATAATGTCTGTCCGGATCCAGGCGGTCTGCGAGACTTTTTCCCACATCTTCAAGATTCTGTCCTCCCACCGACACAAGGAGCAGTTCCACATCCTCAAAGGAAGCCTCCTCCCAGGTACAGGCCGAGAAATGATCCACTGTCACAGGCTCTCTCTCATTGCCAAAAAAATGTACACGAAAGCTTCCGGCCTCCCTCAGCGCATCCACCAGTTCACGATCCTTATCAATAAATAAAATCTCCCGGCCGGCCTCCGCAAGAAGCCTCCCTATAAACCCGCGGCCCGTCTTTCCCGCTCCTATCACTGCTACTTTCTGCATCGAACTTTCCCTTTTCTTCCTCATCTTAATCCACCCGGTTTTTTCCTAACGATTCCAGAGGCGGGTCGATCTTAATCCAGCCCCGTTTCCATAGCTGACCGATCTGCCTCTTAACCAGAATGCCCAGATCTTCGTACGGGTCAATGCCGCACACCTCTTCCAGCACAACGTCAAACCCTTCGGTCGTCCGCTTGCGCTTCAGCTCTCTGGCAGAGGGATCCTCCTCATTTTCATAGTAAAGAGCCGCTGCAATGGCGGCGCAGAGATTCACCGGCTCGATTCCATATTCCATCGCAAGGCACGCCGCCCCCACCAGGCGGTCATCCTTCCCAAGCTTGCGCAAGGGATCTCTCGCGTTCCGCTCAATAGAGTCCACAATGGTATAATCCTGCAGTTTCCGCCTGGACGTCATGGCAAATGCAAGCTGCTCTTCCAGCGGAAACTGATGTTTCTTCGACAATGCCTGAGCCGTCTCCTGGTATACGCCGTCCAGGATCTCGAGGATCCTCTCGTCGTGCGCGGCATCTGCGATCTTCTGGTAACCCAGCATTGCCCCTACATAGGAAACGGTTCCGTTTGCCGCATTGTAAGTATAAAATTTCCTTTCTAAAAATCCGTCAAATTCCTGAATCAGCTTTAAGCCGCAGATATCCGGAAGTGTCCCGGCCACCCTGGATGCATCCACAGGAAGTTCCCAGAAATCCTGCACATTTACCGTCAGAGGATCTTCTTTCAGCTGCTCTTCCTCCGGCTCGATGGCAGAACGCATAACCACCGCCTCCGTAATTCCCACATGCTCTGACAGATAGTTCCGGGCCTCCCCGCAGATCCTGTCTTCTATGCCGGCTCCAAGGACAGAAGCCGGAAGTTTCCAGTTCTCACAAGTAATAATATTCAGGCTGCCTCCCTTTTCAGACTTTTTTTCGATCCCTTTCACAAGGACAGGGATCAGCTCCTCCAGATTTTTCCCGCCTACTGCGGTAAACACGATGTCCGCCTCTGCGATCGCTTCTGCGGCCTCTTCCTCCTTTGAGAGGCTTAGGGCACATACTCCTTTCACCTCACAGTTTTTCTCACTGTGCCCCAGTACATTTACCGTATATGCCCCGCGCTCATTGATCAGATCCACAAGCGTCTGAGCCCGCTCCACAAATGTAAATGGAATTTCACTCAGATACAGCAGATGTCCGATAAATCCTCTGGCTATTTTTCCGGCTCCAAGTATTACACAACTCACGTCTCATATCCTCCTCATATGCTTATATTGTTTTTTTACGGCAAGGTACAGTTCCTTATAGATCTCATACCGCTGCTTTAATATCTGTCTCCATTGTCCGCACGGTTCTACGACTGCCCGGATCTTACAAAACTCTGCGGCTGCAGCCTCAAG
>CANSCI010000137.1 GCA_947645355.1 uncultured Dorea sp.
CCTTGAACTAGGTACAGTGATTACGATTCCGGCGGAGGTCAAGCACTGGCACGGCGCAAAGGCAGACAGTTGGTTTTCCCACATTGCGGCAGAGGTTCCGGGCGAGGAGACGAACAATGAGTGGTGTGAGCCGGTCGATGACGAGGCATACGAGAGATTAGGGTAGATGAGGCGCAGCATGAAAAAGATATGGATTGGTATATTTTTGATGGCAGTTTTGACTGGAATGTCTGCCTGCAGAAACAAGCCGGAAGAGAGTACAGGAGAGTCTTCACAGACAGAAAGCGCTGCTTCATCTGGAGGTATAGATAGTGAGGCACAGGATTCTGAGACAGATGAAGGCTTGGAAACAGGAAATCAGGATTCTGATGGAATGAAAAACACGGATACGGAGGGAGATACGATGAAAATTACAGCAGGCAATCATACATTTACCGCGGTACTGGCAGATAATTCATCTGCCGAAGCTTTAAAGGAACTGCTTGTAGAGGGGCCTCTTACGATTGACATGAGCGATTATGCGAGTATGGAGAAGGTGGGGCCGATTGGAATGAACCTTCCGACAAATGATGAGCAGATCAGTACCGGGGCAGGGGATATTATCCTCTATCAGGGCAATTCGCTGGTGATTTACTATGACACTAATTCCTGGAGCTTTACCCGGATCGGGAAGATTGAGGATGTGACGCAGGAAGAACTTTTAGAGGCGCTTGGGAGTGGAGATGTGACGGTTACATTTTCATTAGATTGATTTTGCTCTGGGGAGGGAAGGTAAGTTGTTTCGTAACAGGGATTTGAAAAACCTGATCAGTCCGCTGTTTTTAGAGCAGCTCCTGACGATCCTTGTAGGTCTGGCGGATACATTTGTAATCAGTTTTGTCAGCGAGGCGGCTGTGTCAGGTGTGTCTTTGGTGAACGCCTTTAATACGATCTTTATTTTTCTGTTTACTGCCCTTGCTTCCGGCGGTGCAGTCATTGTAAGCCAGTATATCGGCAGCGGGAGGAAGGAGACAGCGGGAGAAGCCGCGAGTCAGCTTTTGATGATTTCAGTAGTATTCTCGGCGGGAATCGTCCTGGCGCTTCTGGCAGCAGGAAGGCTGGTCTTAAGATTACTCTTTGGAAAAGTAGAGACTGACGTTATGGTGGCGTGTGTTACCTATCTTCGCATCTCGGCGTACTCTTATCCGGCGCTGGCAGTCTATAATGCCGGAGCGGCGCTGCATAGGAGTATCGGAAGGACCAGTACAACCATGTATATTGCAATCGTATCCAATGTGATCAATGTAGTGGGAAATGTGATTGGCGTATTTGTTCTTCATGCGGGGGTTGCAGGGGTTGCATATCCCTCTTTGATTGCAAGGACATTTTCTGCGGCTGCTGTGACGGTTCTGTGTTTTCGAAAATCAAATGGTGTATATTACCAAAGAAACTGGATCTTCCAGTGGGACACAGGGCTCTTGAAACAAATTTTAAGGATTGCAGTGCCAAATGGCGTGGAACAGGGTGTTTTCCAGTTTGTCAAGGTGGCGCTTAGCAGTATTGTCGCATTATTCGGTACGTATCAGATTGCGGCAAATGGGATTGCCCAGAGTATCTGGTCTCTGGCGGCACTGGTCTGTGTGACCATGGGACCGGTATTTATTACCGTCATCGGCCAGTGTATGGGCGCCGGGGATACCGGGCAGGCAGAGTATTATTTTCATAAACTGATAAAGATCACATTGCTTTTTTCTGTGGTGTGGAACGGGGCAGTTTTTGCAGTGACGCCTGTGATTATGCCGCTTTTTGATGTGGCGCCAGAGACCAGAAGATTAACCGTCTGGCTGGTGCTAATCCACAATCTGTTTAACTGTGCTGCCTTTCCGTTTGCAGATCCGCTGGGGAAGGGTCTTAGAGCCGCAGGGGATATCAGGTTTACGATGGTCTGGTCGATGTTTACCACCATTGGGGTAAGGCTTTTGTTTTCGCTTTTGTTTGCGCTGGTATTTGACTTAGGTGTGATTGGCGTTGCGGCGGCGATGTGCATGGACTGGTGTATCCGGGCAGTGATATTTTATATCCGGTTTCGGAGCGGAATATGGAAGCAGTATCAGTTGATTGAGAACAGAAAAGAGATTTGAAATATTTAGGAGGAATGTTGAATATGAAAAAATGGATTTCTATGCTTTTACTTTGTACATTATTAGGAACGCTTACAGCCTGCGGCAGCAACGCTTCCAAAGAGCCCGAAAAGGAGCCGTCGCAGACGGATGTGTCCGGGCAGGAAGCGGAAGATACGAAAGAGCCTGCAGCTGAGGCGGCAGAATCGGAGAGCGGGGAAGAAAGCCCGTCTGACGGAGAAGGGAAGAAAGAGTTGGTTGCATACTTTTCCTGGTCTGGCAATACGGAGAATGTGGCAAATTCCATTGCCGCCCAGACGGGAGCGGATATATTCAAGATTGTGCCGGCAGAGCCTTATACCAACGACTATGATGAACTTCTGGATATTGCAACGAAGGAAAAACAGGACGGGGCAAGACCGGAAATTACAGACAGCATTGAAAACTTTGAGCAGTACGATGTTGTGTATGTGGGTTTCCCCAATTGGTGGAGTGATATGCCCATGATCCTGTACACATTTTTTGACAGCTATGACCTTTCCGGCAAGACGATCGCACCGTTTTGCACCAGCGGAGGGAGCGGCTTGTCGGGCACGGTAAACAGTATCAAAGAGCTGGAACCGGAAGCAGAGGTGCTTGACGGTCTTCATATCGGTGATTCGGCGTCATCCGACCCGGACAGCGCGGTGGAAGAATGGCTGGGGAATCTGGGAATTTAAAACAGTGAATTTGGAAGCCGGCACTGCCTGGGTGGCAAGATGCCGGACAGAAAGGGTGAAAATGATGAATATTTTAGTAATAGAGAGCAGCCCGCACAAAAAGGGCTCGTCAAATCTGTTGGCAGAACAATTTATGAAGGGAGCGAAGGAAGCCGGACATCAGGTGGCTGTTTTTGATGCCGCGAGAGCCAATCTTCATCCGTGCCTTGGATGCGAAGCCTGCGGGATGTCCGGGCCCTGCTGCCAGAAGGACGATATGGCAGAACTTAGGGAGCAGATATTAAGCGCAGACATGATGGTATTTGTGACGCCTCTGTATTATTTCGGGATGTCTGCACAGTTAAAAACAGTGATAGATCGGTTTTACAGCTTTAACGGGGCGCTTACAGGAAAGAATTTGAAAACAGCCTTGATCGTGGCGGCATGGGATGATAAAGACTGGACGATGAAGGATATCAAGTCCCACTATGAAACGCTGTGCAGATACTTACATTTCCGGGATCAGGGGCAGGTTCTGGGCTGTGGCTGCGGAACCGTGTCTATGACAAAAGGAACCAGGTATCCGAAGCAGGCGTATGAGCTGGGAAAATCTTTGTAGAAGAGAATTTACAGGAGGAGCAGGTAATGAATTATTATGAAACAGATCCGGAATTTATGGAGCGCATGGAATATTTTACTCTGGAAGAGGTGGTAAACGAGCCGGGGCAGGAATTGTCCGGCGATGTGCGGCATCTGGCAATTCTCGCAACGCTTCTGGGATGTCAGGGCATGAAAGTTTATAAGGAAAAACTTCCTGAGGCACTGGAGCAGGGAGTTACGCCTGTCATGGTAAAAGAAATGGTGTATCAGGCGGTGGATTATCTGGGGATTGGAAGAGTGATGCCGTTCTTGGCAGTTACCGATGAGGTTTTGACAGCCCGCGGTGTCCGGCTGCCTCTTGCTGGCCAGGCGGCAACGACGCTGGAAAACCGGCTGGAAAAGGGCGTGCAGGCGCAGGCGGAGATCTTCGGAGAGCATATGAAGGAGGCCTGGAAAGCCGGGCACATCAACCGGTGGCTTGCGGCGAATTGCTTTGGGGACTATTACACAAGGGGCGGCCTTGACTTAAAGCAGCGGGAGATGATCACGTTCTGCTTTCTGGCGGCGCAGGGCGGCTGTGAGCCGCAGCTTACCGCCCACGCGAAAGGCAATATGAATCTTGGGAACGATAAGGATTTCCTGATTCGGGTGGTTTCCCAGTGCCTTCCGTATATCGGGTATCCGCGCAGCCTTAATGCGATAGGATGTATCAATAAGGCGGCAGAGTAAAGAAAACTCCTAGCTGTGGTCTATGGGGCGTATATTTTTGCAAAAGACATTTTCTTACTTATCTGTTTTTGAAAAGTGAATTTGTTTTTCTGGATTATGCGGAACCAAAGATTTTATTTTATCTGGACTACATGGCTTTGATGGGGCTTTGTATTTTTATCACGCATTACGGTTCAAAGCTGCTAAGAAGAAGGAACAGACGGAGATTAAAATCAAATTTGAAAAAAGGAGCTGATGATTATGGAAATCATTAAAAATAAGACATTTGATATGGAGCGCGCTTTGTATGGACGCAGTGATATCCTGGTAAGGGATTGCTCGTTTAACGGTCCGGCGGACGGGGAGAGCGCATTTAAGGAAGGGCGTAAGATACAGGCGGAGCATTGCTATTTTAACCTGCGGTATCCGTTCTGGCATGACCGGGGGCTTAGGATCTCAGATTCTGAGATGACAGAACTTTGCAGGGCGGCAATCTGGTATTCGGATGAGGTGGAGATCAAAAACAGCAAACTTCACGGAATCAAGGCGCTCAGGGAATGTTCGCGGGTGGACATAGACGGATGCGACATCATTTCTCCTGAATTCGGGTGGTCTGCGAGAGGAATTGCGATGCGAAATACCAGCGCTGCGGGAGAATATTTTATGATGCGTTCTGGCCATCTGGATTTTGCCAATGTTACGCTGAGTGGGAAATATTCGTTCCAGTATATTGAGGATTCCGTATTTGAGAGCTGTGAGTTTAACACGAAGGATGCCTTCTGGCATGCGAAGAATGTGGTAGTAAAAAACAGCGTGGTAAAAGGAGAATACCTTGCATGGTACTGTGAGAATGTGACCTTTGAGAACTGCAAGATCATCGGAACCCAGCCCCTTTGTTACTGTAAGGGTTTGAGACTGGTGAATTGTGAGATGGAGAATACGGATCTGTGCTTTGAAAAATCAGAGGTAGAGGCAACGGTTATTACGCCGGTCATCAGTATTAAAAATCCCTTAAGCGGGCATATCTGTGTTCCGGCTGTGGGCGAGGTAATCATGGATGATGAGGCGGCGAAAGGCGAGGTTTTGATCGGAAAAGAGAGATGCGCGTAAAAGATAGCGTATATTTATCAGAAAGAAGGAAGAATCAGATGTAACAATGGATTGCGGGACTGCTGATTGTCTGTCTGGCGGCTTCTTTGACGGCATGCAAAGAGAGGGCAGAACAGGCTGCAGATTCAGAAACTACAGACATTAAGACGGGGCAGGAAGATGAAGGGTTATCTGCTCCGGATGAAAAAGCAGTTTCAGATGGAAATATCCTGATTGCGTATTTTACATGGGCAGAAAATACGAAGGTGGAAGATCCGGAGTCTGTAGATGTGGATGCAACCACATCCGCAAGCGTGCTTCCTCCCGGAAATACAGCGAAGATGGCGGGGCGGATACAGAAAAGGCTGAAAATGCAAGGCCAAAGCTTGTGAATCATGTGGAAAATATGGAGGATTATGACGTTGTATTCTTAGGTTACCCGAATTGGTGGTACACGGCTCCGATGGCAGTCTTCAGTTTTATTGAGGAATACGAT
>CANSCI010000138.1 GCA_947645355.1 uncultured Dorea sp.
CGGACATGTTTAAAGAGGCTACGGCGATGATTCGGGACTATATCGCAGGGAATGGAAAAGAGTGGGAAGAAATCATACATGAGCCGGAATTTGAAAAATATTTCACCGTGCAGGGAACGGCATTAAAGAAGGTACCTGCGGGATATGATAAAGAGCATCCTCAGGCAGAATATTTGAAATTTAAAAGCTGGTATCTGGAATATCCGCTGAAAGATGAAGAACTTAGCAATGCAGAAACCTTTTCCGAAAAGGCAGCAGAGCTTTTCCGGATCATGAAACCTTTTAACGACTATCTGAACAGGGCGCTTGCGAATTTTCAGATGCCGGAAAGGTAATGGCAGACGGATAAATTGCTGCTGGTGCAAATAAGGACGTTGTTTTGAATAAATAGCGTCCTTTTTTTGTGCCTTTTTGCTTATTATAATATTCATATAAAGAAAAAGTATGAAGGAGGTACAAGATGGAGAAATATTATCTGGCTGTTGATATCGGCGCATCCAGCGGACGGCATATGCTCGCATCGGTTGTGGACGGGAGGATGCATCTGGAAGAGATCTACCGTTTTCCCAATGAGATGGAAAATGCGGACGGTACGCTGTGCTGGAATGTAGGCCGGCTGTTTGATGAGATCAAGAACGGACTTAAAAAATGTAAAGAGCTCGGCAAGATTCCGGCCTTTATGGGAATTGATACGTGGGCGGTGGATTATGTCCTGCTTGACCGAAAGGACAGGATTATCGGAAAGACGGCCGGCTACCGTGACAGCCGTACCGGCGGGATGGATGAAAAGGTCTATGAAATAATCTCACCGTCGGCTCTTTATCAGCGGACTGGTATCCAGAAGCAGATCTTTAATACTATCTATCAGCTGACGGCTGTCAGGGAGTCCCATCCCGAAGAGCTGGAGGCTGCGGAATCTATGCTGATGATGCCGGATTATTTCGGATTCCTGCTTACAGGCGAAAAGAAAATGGAGTATACCAATGCCACAAGCACACAATTGATAAGTCCTGTGACAAATGACTGGGATTATGAACTGATTGATATGCTTGGGTTCAATCGGAAGATGTTCCGGCCGGTGTCCATGCCGGGTACGGTTGTAGGAAGTTTTACAGCGGAGATAGAGAAAGAAGTGGGATTTGGCTGTACGGTGGTGCTCCCGGCAACCCATGATACGGGGTCTGCGGTTCTGGCAGTGCCTGCCGAAGGAGATGATGCGATCTACATAAGCTCCGGCACATGGTCTTTAATGGGGATCGAGAGAAAAGAAGCAGACTGCTCCATGAAGAGTATGCAGGCGAATTTTACCAATGAGGGGGGCTACGACCACCGGTTCCGTTACTTGACAAATATTATGGGCCTGTGGATGATCCAGTCTGTGAAAAAGGAATTTGAAGAGAAGCTGTCCTTCGCTGAAATCTGTGCAAGAGCTGCAGGGGAAAGCATCACATCCATTGTAGACTGCAACGACGACGCCTTTTTTGCGCCGGAGAGTATGATCGGGGCGGTTCAGGAATTCTGCAGGAAAACAGATCAGCCGGTGCCGGAGACTATCGGGGAAATAGCGGCTGTGGTCTATAACAGCCTTGCCTACTGCTATGGGAAGACGGTGAAGGAGATCGAGGAGGTCACAGGCGCAGCCTACAATGCGGTCTATATTGTGGGAGGCGGTGCAAACGCAGGCTATCTGAATGAACTGACTGCAAAATATACCGGGAAAAAGGTATATGCAGGGCCGACGGAGGCCACAGCTATCGGAAATCTTGCGGTGCAGATGCTGCGTGACGGCGTATTCGCAGATCTGTCTGAGGCAAGGGCCTGCATCAGGCGGTCATTTGATATTCAGGAGTACGAATAATAGTTTGCAGGGAACGGAAGAAATCGTTCCCTGGGAAGTGAAAAAACAGGAGGATCAAAGATATGAACAGATATGAATCAGCAAAAGAAATTTATGCAAAGATAGGAGTGGATACGGAGGCAGCCATTGAGAAATGTATGGAGGTTCCGGTGTCCCTTCACTGTTGGCAGGGAGACGATGTGATTGGTTTTGACCATGACGGTCCGCTGACCGGAGGGATCCAGACCACAGGAGATTATCCGGGAAAGGCAAGAACTCCACAGGAGCTGCTTGCGGATATGGACAAGGCAATGAGCCTGATGCCGGGCAAGAAGAAGATTAATGTGCACGCATGCTACGCGATCTTTGAGGAAGGTGAATTCGCAGACCGTGACAAGATAGAGCCGAAGCATTTCCAGAAATGGGTGGATTTCGCCAAAGAAAGAGGGATGGGACTGGATTTTAACCCCACCTTTTTCTCCCACGACAAGGTAAAAGACGGCCTGACGCTGTCAAGCCCGGATGAGGAGACGAGAAGATTCTGGATCGAGCATGGCAAGGCGTGTATCCGCATCTCTTCTTATTTCGCAGAGCAGACAGGCATTCCATGCGTTATGAATATCTGGACGGGGGACGGCTATAAGGATATCCCGGCTGACCGGATGGGACCAAGGGTGCGCTATAAAGAGGCCATTGATGAGATTCTCTCCGAGCCCTATGATCCGAAGATGGTGAAGCCTTGTGTAGAGTCCAAAGTGTTTGGTATCGGCGTGGAGGCTTATACTGTGGGATCTGCCGAATTTTCCTTAAGCTATGCAGCTGCAAATGTAGAGAAATGTCTGCCGCTGATGGATAACGGACATTATCACCCGACAGAGGTTGTATCCGACAAGATTCCGGCGCTTCTTACCTTCTTCCCGGAGATCGCGCTCCATGTGACACGTCCCATCCGTTGGGATTCTGACCATGTAGTACTGTTCGACGACGAGACAAAGGAGATCGCGCAGGAGATCGTCCGCTGTGAGGGAGGCCTTGACCGCACCTACATTGCGCTGGATTACTTTGATGCGTCCATCAACCGTATCTCTGCATGGGTAACGGGCTTTAGAAGCTTCCAGAAGGCGCTGTTAAATGCACTGTGCACCCCCCACGACATGCTCAGAGAACTTCAGGATACCAATCAGATGACCAAAAAAATGGTACTCCAGGAGCAGTGCAAAACTCTGCCCTTCGGCGATATCTGGGAGGAATACTGCCGCCGCTGCAGCGTAGCAGCCGAAGGCTGGTTTGAAGATATTGAAAATTATGAAAAGGAAGTCTTAGTAAAAAGAGGATAATTTGCCAAAAAAAGTAAGAAAGAAGCAGGCAAACTACGAGGGGAATCCGCAGAAACCGACGGGAACAAGGGAGTAGCGCTTTAGGACTGGTTTGCGGCAATAACGATTCAGGCCGCCGAAGTTTCAGAAACAGAGCAGATGAGACTTTGGCGGCCTTCTTATGATCTACAGGGAACTATTTGCGGCCGTGGTATTTTTCTTCGCAGTACTGGCACCGATAGATTTCTTTTTCCGGGTCAGTGAGCACGAAGATGTGTTCTAACTCCTGCTCGATGGAAGTGATGCACCTTGGGTTTTTGCAGCGGATCACGTTGGTGATCTTCTTTGGCAGATGCAGCGCCTTTTTCTCCACAATCTCAGAATCTTTGATGATATTGATGGTGATGTTGTGATCGATGAATCCGAGGATGTCAAGATCCATAAAATCTATGGGGCATTCAATCTTCATAATGTCTTTTTTTCCCATCTTGCTGCTTTTTGCATTTTTTATGATGGCTACGCAGCAGTCCAGTTTGTCCAAATGGAGGTATTTGTAGATATCCATGCTTCGGCCTGCCTGGATATGATCCAGAACAAAGCCCTCTTCGATACGTCCGACCGTTAATGTGTTATTTACCATTTCTTATAAGCCCCTTTCTCTATACTTCAATCTCAAGCAGCGTGAGGATCAGTGCCATGCGGATGTATACGCCGTACTGTGCCTGTTTAAAATATGCTGCCCGCGGGTCGTCGTCGATCTCCACGGAGATCTCGTTGACTCTCGGAAGTGGGTGGAGGACATACATGTCTTCCGGCGCCAGTTCCATTTTCTTTGCATCCAGGATATAGAAGTCTTTCATGCGGACGTAATCTTCCTCGTTGAAGAAACGTTCTTTCTGCACGCGTGTCATATAGAGGAGGTCAAGTTTGGGAAGGGCGTCTTCCAGGCGCACGACTTCCTCATAAGGGACCTGGTGCTTGTCCAGCACATCGGCGCGTATGTAGCTTGGAAGTCTTAACTCTTCCGGAGAAATCAGCACAAAACGGATGCCGGGGTATCTGACCAGGGCGTGGATCAGGGAGTGGACGGTGCGTCCGAATTTTAAGTCTCCGCAGAGGCCGATGGTCATATTTCCGAGACGTCCTTTTAAGGAGCGGATGGTTAAAAGGTCGGTCAGGGTCTGTGTGGGGTGTTGGTGTCCTCCGTCTCCGGCATTGATTACAGGGATTGCTGCGTGCCTGCACGCCACCATGGGCGCGCCCTCTTTTGGATGGCGCATGGCGCAGATGTCTGCATAGCAGGATGCCATGCGGATCGTGTCGGATACACTTTCCCCTTTTGCGGCAGAGCTTGAATCGGCAGAAGAAAAACCTAGGACATTACCGCCGAGATTAAACATTGCTGCCTCATGACTCAGACGTGTACGTGTACTAGGTTCATAGAATAAAGTTGCCAGGGTCTTTCCCTCACATGCATGTGCATATTTGGCACGGTTGGCTTCCATATCATTTGCCAGATCCATAAGTTTGTCAAGTTCTTCCACAGAAAAATCCAGTGGACTCATCAAATGTCTCATAAAAACCTCCTCTTGTTTTCTGCTTGCATTGAAAAGCTTTCCTATTATCATATAATAAACAGTAAAGTTTTTCAATGTCTGCAGAGAATTTTTTCGAAGAAGAGGCCGGCGCCAAACCAAAGAGGCGCATAGTCCAGGCGGATCAGGCCTTTTACATTTAAAGGCGCTTCGCTGTAATCCCAGGGGCAGGCATCGTATTTCTTAAGGAAGGATCCGGTCAGGTATTCGCCGATGAAGATACAGCAGGTATATACGCCTCCGCGTAAGACCAGACTTTTTCCTTTGAGAAGCTTGCAGATGGGCGACAGAAAGCTTGCCATGCCATAGATAGGGAACATCCAGATGGAGGTGTTCCCGGTGAGCTTTGGATTTTCGTCTTTGAGGGAATGAAGGCCGGTAAAGAGGATCTCCATGCACCAGCCGCAGGTTCCACAGGTTAAAAAGTTGTGTTTCATAGGTTTCATACCCTTTAGTATGGGAAAGGATGGTAGATTTTATGCGGGAAATATATTATAATCTAGTACATTGGATGTGAGATAACTGCCGCGGCAAGAAGGAGATGGACAAAGATGGAATCCATAGAGGAATTAAGAAAACAGCTCGACGAGATTGACGGGCAGCTGGTAAAGCTGTTTGAGCAGAGAATGGACGTGTGTGCCAGGGTAGGTGCATACAAGATCAAGAATGGCCGAAAGGTCCTGGACCGGCCAAGAGAGAAGGAGAAGCTTCAGGATGTTGCCGGCAGGGTGTCTTCGGAGTTTAACAAAAAAGGGATCCGGGAGCTGTATGGGCAGCTGATGTCCATGAGCAGAAAACTCCAGTATCAGCAGCTGGTGGAGGCAGGGGCGCTCGGCCGGCTGCCTTTCATCGGGGTGGATTCCCTCGAGACAGAGCGCGCAAGAGTGGTATTCCCAGGTGCGGATGGTGCATAC
>CANSCI010000139.1 GCA_947645355.1 uncultured Dorea sp.
ACGAGATATGAGGCTGTGACTGGAGTTCAGACGTGTGCTCTTCCGATCTGGGAGATGAGAATCGTATATTTGAGTGATCTGCACAATCATGAATATGGCAAGGGCAACCGAAAGCTTTTGAAGGCTGTGGCAGATGTGCACCCGGATCTCATCCTGGCAGGCGGGGATATGCTGGTAGGAAAACCCGGGCATGATTATGAGAAAGCCCTCCGATTTGTAAAGCAGTTGGTGTCTTTCTGTCCGGTTTTTTATGCGAACGGCAACCATGAGCAGCGGATGAAGGAGTATCCCGGCAGATACAGACATTCTTATGAGAGTTACCGGAAGGAGCTTCAGGAGGCAGGGGTCATATTCCTGGAAAATGAAAGTATGGATTTCTCCGTTTACGGTGTCGGGGAGAAAGAGACTGTGAGGATTACAGGGCTTGAGATTCCGCTTTCCTGCTATAAACATTTTTGTAAGGGTGTACTGGATCCGGACAAGATCCGGCAGAAGATCGGAGAAAGTGACGGACAGGGCTATCAGATTCTGATGGCTCACAACCCATCTTACGTGAAGGAATATAAGGATTGGGGAGCAGATCTGATCTTGTGCGGGCATCTGCATGGAGGGATCGTTCGTATTCCAGGGCTTACCGGGATGATCAGTCCGGCATCTGAATGGTTCCCGCAGTATTCCGGAGATCTGTACCGGGAGGGGGATACGGCCATTGTAGTGAGCAAGGGTCTTGGCACCCACACTGTCAATATCCGTTTTCTGAACCCGGCGGAGGTCATTGTGCTTCATATGAACGGTACTATGCACCAGCCCCGGCCGCGAAGTGAATGTTAAATGTTTTTGCGGAAATTTCCCTCAGTGTACAGGGGGACAGCAGCATGCCTGGGAAATCTTGCGCAGAAATGGCAAGTGGGGTTGTGCAAAAGAAAAATATCTTGTATAATAGTGCAGTTGCGACAATACCAAATATGAGGAAGTGCTATGGGGATTCCAGTTAAGCTGCAGGTGTTCGAGGGGCCGCTCGACCTTTTGCTGCACCTGATCGACAAAAACAAAATAGATATCTATGATATTCCGATTGTGGAGATTACGAACCAGTATATGGAATATATCAAGGCCATGGAGAAGGAAGACTTGAATATTATGAGTGAATTCCTTGTGATGGCGGCCACGCTTCTGGATATCAAATGCCGCATGCTTCTCCCTAAGGAGCTGAATGAGGACGGGGAAGAGGAAGACCCCAGGCAGGAACTTGTAGAACAGCTCCTGGAATACAAGATGTATAAATATATGTCCTATGAGCTTAAGGACCGGGAGATAGACACAGATAAAGTCATGTATAAAAAGCCGACAATTCCCGAGGAGGTCCTGGAGTATGTGGAACCGGTGGATATGGATCTGCTGCTCGGGGATCTGACGATCCAGAAGCTGAACTGTATATTTAAGGATGTCATGAAAAGGCAGGTGGACAAGATCGACCCTGTCAGGAGCAAGTTCGGAAAGATTGAAAAGGAAGAGGTAACTGTGACAGAAAAGCTTACTGCCGTCACGGATTACGCGAAAAAGCATAAACGGTTCAGTTTTAAGGAGCTGCTTGCGAAGCAGAGTTCGCGCACACAGATTGTAGTGACATTTCTGGCAGTGCTTCAGCTTATGAAGGATGGGGAACTGCACATCGAACAGGAACAGCCATTTGACGATATTGTGATTACCTCAAACGTTTAGAAACGTAAACAGAAAGGCATATGACCGTGGAGATTAATAAATTAGAAGGAATTATAGAGTCGATTTTATTTACAATGGGAGAATCTGTCGAGCTTGGCAAAATCGCAGCTGCCATTGAGCATGATGAAAACACCACAAGAAAGATTATCCACCAGATGATGGACAAGTACGAATCAGAGAGCAGAGGAGTACAGATTATGGAGCTTGAGGATTCTTTCCAGATGTGTACAAAGAAGGAAATGTATGAGTATCTGATCCGGATCGCAAAACAGCCGAAACGGTACGCTCTTACAGATGTCCTTCTTGAGACATTGTCGATCATTGCCTATAAACAGCCGGTTACCAAGCTGGAGATCGAGAAGATCCGGGGGGTGAAATCAGACCATGCCGTCAATAAGCTGGTGGAGTACAATCTTGCCTGCGAGGTGGGAAGGCTTGACGCGCCGGGGAGACCCCTTCTTTTCGGTACAACAGAGGAGTTCTTAAGGCGGTTCAGTATCCAGTCGGTGGACGAGCTTCCAAGCATCAACCAGGAGCAGATCGAGAATTTTAAGACGGAAGCAGAAGAAGAAATTCAGCTGAAACTGGATGTATAGTCTGACAACCTGGCTCATACACTGCAATAACAGAGTATTGCATGGTGTGGCAGATGAAGAAAAATATATGTTTATGGATCAGTCTCTTTTGTGTAGTGTGTGTGCAGCTGTTTGTACCCCCGGTACAGGCAGAGGATGCCGGGGACGAGCCAAAGGAACTTTACGCCCAGTCGGCGGTCTTGATGGATGCCGACAGCGGGCGTATTTTGTTTGGAAAGGAAGACCGGAAGGTAAGGCCGATGGCCAGCACCACCAAGATCATGACCTGTATTATTACACTGGAACAAATGGAGGAAGGACAGGTGGTGCAGGTGTCCGATTATGCAGTCTGTCAGCCCAAGGTCAGGCTGGGGGTCAGGGGGAAGGAGGAATATTATATCGAGGATCTTCTGTATTCCCTGATGCTGGAGTCCCACAATGACAGCGCAGTAGTGATTGCAGAGGGGATTGCCGGGTCTGTGGAGGCGTTTGCAGGCCTTATGAATGAAAAAGCAGGGGAGATAGGATGTGAAGATACATATTTCATCACTCCAAACGGGCTGGACGCAGAGGATGACAAGGGAGTTCATTCTACCACAGCGGCGGATCTCGCCAGAATTATGAGATATTGTATTGCCGAGTCCCCAAAAAAGGAGGATTTTTTAAAGATTACCCGCACAAAGGATTATTCTTTTACCAATGTTAAGGGAGACCGGAAATTTTCCTGCCGGAACCACAATGCATTTTTGGATATGATGGAAGGGGCACTCACGGGGAAAACAGGATTTACTGCGGATGCAGGGTATTGCTATGTAGGGGCCTTGAAAGACGGAGAACGTACATTTATCGTTGCGCTTCTTGGCTGCGGGTGGCCGAATAATAAAGGCTATAAATGGAAGGATACGCGAAAGCTTATGGAATATGGGCTTGGACAGTATGCATACCGTGATGTGTGGAAGAAGTTCCGTCAGGAGGAAATTCCGGTCAGAGGCGGGATCGATAAAGGCAATTCATTTAAAAAGGATGGCTTTGCCGTGGCGGAGCTTAAAGATGATACACGGGAATTAAAGATGCTTCTTGGGAAAGACGAAGAGGTAGAGGTTCAGGTCAGGATGCAGAAAGAGCTGCAGGCCCCGGTGAAAAAAGGGCAGAAGGTAGGGTCAGTTTCCTACTTGTTAGAGGGGGAGTTGCTTTGTTCTTTTGATGTGGTAGCCATGGAGACGGTGAAGAAACGGGATATGGCCTGGTGTTTCCGGGAGGCTCTGGGACAGATCTGTCTGTAAGGGAAAAATATCTTTTGTCTTTTGATATTTGCTGCATGGGAGAAAGGTGAATATAGTACAATTGATACCTAAAATATAAGAAGAAGACAACTGTAAAGGTGTGTATAATAAAGCCAGAAAAAGGAAGATAAAAATACAGCAGGGAGGATGCAAAGGATGCAGAAGAAATGGTGGCATGACAAGGTTGCCTATCAGATTTACCCCAAAAGCTTTTACGACAGCAATGGGGACGGCATTGGCGATCTGAGGGGGATTATAGAAAAACTGGATTATTTGAAGGCTTTGGGGATTGATATTATCTGGCTGTCCCCCATCTATCAGTCTCCGTTTATCGACCAGGGGTATGACATTTCCGATTATTACAGTATTGCGGAAGAATTCGGGACGATGGAAGAGTTCGATGAACTTCTTAAGGAAACGAAGAAACGAAAGATGTATCTTGTTATGGATCTGGTGGTCAACCATTGTTCAGACCGGCACGAATGGTTTCAGAAGGCGCTGAAGGATCCGGACGGGGAGTATGCAGACTATTTTTATTTTGTAAAAGCAAAAAACGGTAATCCGCCCAGTAATTACAGGTCTTATTTTGGCGGAAGCACCTGGGAGCCGGTGCCGGGCACAGACCGGTATTATCTCCATATGTTTGCAAAAGAGCAGCCCGACCTGAACTGGGAGAATCCGGCGGTTCGTGAAAGACTGTATGAGATGATCAACTGGTGGCTGGAAAAGGGGATTGCCGGTTTTCGTATCGATGCGATCATCAATATTAAGAAGGATCTTTGTTTCCCGGATTATGCGGCGGACGGAGAGGATGGACTGTGTACATGTACGAAGATGGTGGAATCTGTGGAAGGGGTAGGTGAACTCTTAAAAGACCTGCGGGATCACACATTTGCAAAGTATGACGCATTTACGGTGGGTGAAGTGTTCAATATGAGAGAGGATGCTATGGAGGAATTTGTGGGTGATGACGGATATTTCAGTACGATGTTCGATTTTGCCCCTCATATTCTGACCCAGGGGGAAAACGGATGGTATGATGCAAAGGAGCCGCCTTTTGAAGCATGGAAAAAAACGATCATTGCATCCCAGCTGGAATCGCAGAAATGTGCTTATCTCGCCAATATTATTGAAAACCATGATGAGCCGCGCGGGGCGAGCCGCTATCTTCCGGATTACGCGCAGAATAAGGATGGAATCAAAATGCTGGGGACTGTAAATATACTGCTTCGAGGTCTGCCGTTTATCTACCAGGGCCAGGAGATCGGGATGACCAATTGCAGAAGGTCGGATATCAGTGAGTACGATGACATCGATACGAAGCATCAGTATCAGGAGGCGCTAAACGCCGGCCTCGGCGAAGAAGAGGCTCTTGAAGTATGCTGCCGGTTCAGCAGGGACAATGCCAGGACACCTATGCAGTGGAGCGGCGAGAAAAACGGAGGCTTTACGACAGGTACTCCGTGGCTCAAGGTAAACGAAAACTATAAGGACATCAATGTAAAGGCTCAGGAGGAGGACGAAAGTTCTGTCCTGGCATATTATCGGAAGCTGACTGCACTCCGAAAGGATCCGTCCCTGAAAGATGCGTTTATCTATGGCGAATTTGTGCCTGCACTTGAGGATATACCGGGGGTTCTGGCATTTTATCGCCAGGGGGAAAAAGAAAAGGTTCTTGTACTCACCAATTTTGGTGACCAGGAGAGGGCGGTTTCCCTTGACGGAAAAGTAGAACGAATTCTTTTATCCAACCAGGACAGAACGGAAGTCGTCGGAGAAAATCTTGTCCTTAGTTCCTGTGAGGCACTGGTATTAAAAATGAAATAACAGCATTTTTCGATATTCTTTTAAAACTTTCGGGCTGAAAGGGCGCAGAGAAAAAACCTTTGACGCCCGAAAGGATTTATGGTACAGTCCCATCTTTGACAGTGTAAATGCGAGGAAACCTGATAATTCAAAGGATTCCCCG
>CANSCI010000140.1 GCA_947645355.1 uncultured Dorea sp.
AAATATTGAATTTTCAAGGTGCGAATCCCATTTCAGGTATGGGAAGTCTTAGTTAGTAAAAATACAAAACATATGATGTACCTGTGGATATTTTACCTTGTGCTTGTCATCATCTGTCTGGCGATACCGGCAGATGCAATCTATGCAAGCGCGCTGACACTGCTTCCTATTGTGACGATGTTTATCTATGTCATCGTCAGCAAAGATTTTGTTCAGGGGTTTGTATTTGGTACATTGCTTGCCTATCTTGCATATTACAAGCTGGGCGGGGCCGCTGTCTTTGTGGATGATATCACGGGCACGCTGGCGGACTATGACACAATGTTTACAATCCTGACCTTCTTTGTATGCGGCGGGACAATCTCCGCCCTGACAGACAGCGGGGCGGCGAAGAGCTTTGGAAAGTGGGTGGCAAGTAAGATCAAGAATGAGAAAGTCAGCCTGTTTGTCACATGGTTTTTGACGCTGGGGCTTTCCATTGATGATTACATTGATCCGTTGACGGTAGGTACGGCAATGACGCCGATCACCGACGCACAGAGGATCCCCCGCGAGATGCCTGCATTTATCTCCCGTTCCAGCAGCTCTGCGCCGGGACTGTTCTATCCCATGGGAGACTGGGCATATTTCATTATTATGCAGCTTGTGGCGCTTGGCTTAGTGAGCGGCGGGACAGGAGCGGCGGTCAAAGAGTATATGGGCTTTGTGCCGTTTATGTTCTATCCGATGGCTGCGATCCTGATGGCTTTTTTGGTGATCGTAGGTATTGTCCCGAAGATCGGGAATATGAAAAAGGCGTATGAGCGTGTGGCAGACGGCGGACCGGTGGTACGCAACAGCAGCCTGTCGGAAGAAGACTTAGAAGAGGTTGAGGCATATGAAAATAAAAAGGATTTGCATCCGGCAAACTTTATTATTCCGGTTCTCTCCCTTTTTGTGACGATGTTTATTACGGATTTTGACGGTGTGAGGGCGGGGGCGATTACACTTTCTGTCACCGGATTGCTCTATATCGTACAGGGGATCTATACGATCAAAGAGTACGTGGAGGTCATGATGGAAGGCTTTAAGGATATGATCGACCTTGTAATCCTGCTGATTTTCGGGTATATGATCGGCGGAGTTATGGACGCCATGGGATTTGCACAGTTTATCACAGGCGTGGCAGGGCATGTCACGGTACCGGCGCTGTTCCCGGCAATTATTTTTGTGCTGTTCTGCATTACGGAATATTTGTGCACGCTGAACTGGACGTTATTTATCATTGCCATGCCGATCCTCTATCAGGTTGCACCGGCAATCGGGGCCAATCTTCCGCTGACCATCGGCGCTATGGTTTCCGCAGGCCTGTTCGGATCTAATACGTGCCCGTTCTCCGACGGAGGAATCGTTGTGTCGAAAGGTTTTCGGATCGATCTGTATGACCATGGTTTCTCGGGAATGCCGTATTTTATCATCTGTGCCGTCGTTTCGGCCGCCGCTTATGTAGTTGCAGGGTTTATTTTTACATAGAAGGAAGGTTGGAAAAATGAAAAAGTTATTAAAGACAGACCTTCTTTTTACGGCGACCGGCGAGCAGCCGCAGGAAGGGTTCGTCCTGATTGAAGGAAATAAAATCGTGAAAGTAGGAGAGATCTCTGAACTGGACGGCTATGTTGATGATGATACAGAGATCCTTGACTTATACGGGAAGGTGGTTTCACCCGGATTTGTAGATAATCATGTATTCTTTACCGGATATATATGGCAGCGCGTCGGTTTCGATGCGTCCCATATCAGGAGTGAGGAAGAGTTACTGAAGAATATTGAAAAAGCCGCGCAGGCTCTGCCCGGCAACAAGGCAGTGCTTGGACATGGCCTGGATCCTGAGTTCAGATGTTCCAATGAGAGGTTGAACAGGCTTTATCCGGAGCGCCCGGTGATTGTGTTCAACGAGTCAAGAGAATGGTGTTTCATGAACCGTGCGGCAGAAGAGGCCTATGGCTTTACCGCAGAAGAGTGCTGGGCAGAGATGTGCTGGCGGCTTTTTGAAGAGATCTTAAGTGATAAAGAGTATGCCAGGGCGCAATATCTCAAGTTTCAGGATCTGCTGGCATCGAAGGGGATTACTTCTATTAAAGAGATCGGGTTTGACAATTATTATGGGTTTGCGCCTGTGCTGAAGGAGCTGGAGGATGAGAAGGTGTTGAAGCACCGCGTCAACCTGGTGTCGCAGCCGGTGAGGGAAGGTGCGGATTTTACATATGGATGGGCATGCCGCGAGATGTTTGCCGGAGAGCAGGTTCGTTTTATGGGCTATAACATTATGGTGGACGGCGACATTGAAAGCGGGGACGGAGACTTGCTGGATGAATATCAGAATGCTCCGGGCATCCATTGCGGAATGGAAATTAATTATGATGAGATTGAAAAGACAGTTCTGGAAGCGGACAGGCAGGGGTTCCGCTGTGCGCTTCACGCCGAAGGAGACGCGGCGGTCAGGCATTGCATTGATATCTTTGAAAAATGCCGGCTTGAAAATGGGGAGCGTGACGCAAGGCACGCCATTGTGGACATGGAACTGATCGACCCGGAGGATCGAAAACGTCTGCATGCATTGGGAATCTCCGCCATCTCATATATTCAGATTATGAATTGCTACGGCAGCAGGGAGAATTACTGGGATCGTCAGATCCTGGCAGAAGACAGGCAGAAAACTGTCTGGGCATACCGGTCGTTGCTTGAGAATCACGGAAGACTTTGCTTTGGGACAGACCTGCCGCTGGACGTGCCGGATATTCCACAGTCTGTCAGATGCGGTGTGTTCCGGTTGTTCCCGGACGGGACTCCGGACGGAGGCTATCATCCGGAGGAGGCCCTTGACGTCTCACAGCTTCTTACCTGCTGGAGTAAGAACGGGCAGGAGGCTAATTTTGAGGAGAATCGGCTGGGGACGATCGAGGAAGGAAAGCTTGCGGATCTTGCGGTGACAGATACGGATATTTTTTTGTGCGGCCCGGATAAAATCGGGAAGGCAGAGGTGTGTATGACCATCTATGACGGAAAGATCGTCTACAGAAAATAAAGAAGATATTAGGAGGAAATAGAAATGGCGACATATAAGAAATATAACAGAGAGCAGTACTTAAAGGATTTTTCAACAATTATGGATCTTCGACCGCTGATTGAAAAATATATGGACGAAGCGTTTGAGAACGGGGTGGATAATCTGGTGCTTGCAGGAGTGGGCGGAACAATGGCAATTATGATGCCCTTTGAGGCTTTTGCAAAGAAACGGACCACAGTACCGGTTTACCTTGAAAATGCGGCCGAGGTAGTGCTTGGAACAAATAAAGCGATCACAGAGCGCTCTCTGGTAGTCCTTTACAGCGATTCTGGGACAACGAAGGAAACGGTTGCCCTGGCAAAATATTGCAGGGAAAAAGGGATTCCGACCATTGGCGTAAGCTGTACCGAGGATGCGCCGCTTCAGCAGTACCTGAAATACCCGATCGTCAGCAAAGCGGCAGATGCTTATTCTTGTGACGGAGATTTTATGAGGCTGTCTCTTATCGTGGGCGCGTTCCTGAAAAAGACAGGGGATTTTCCGGATTATGAGGAATTTATGGAGAGTCTTGCAAATGCGCCGAAGGCCATGGCAGATATTAAGGAAGCGGTGGAGGACGAGGTAAAAGAGTACGCGTATTCCATCAAGGACGAGCCTTATCACATGCTGGTCGGTTCGGGGAATCTGTGGGGTTCCACCTACTGCTTTGCCATGTGCTATCTGGAAGAGATGCAGTGGATCCACACCAAATCTATCACCGCGCCGGAGTTCTTCCACGGTACGCTGGAGCTTCTGGAGGAGGATACAAGTATTATGATCTTCAAAGGAGAGGATGAGACCAGAGCTCTGGCGGAGCGCGTGGAAAATTTTGCAAAGAAGATCTCAAAGAAGGTTAAGGTGGTAGATACGAAAGATTATCCGGCAGAAGGGATTGCAGAGAAGTACCGGGGAGATTTCGCGCCATTTTTCCTTGAGGCATATCTCGGCCGCCTGATCGCACATCTTGAAGATGCGACAGGGCATTCTCTTGATATTCGGAGATATTACAGAGTGATGGATTATTAAGATCGCAGAAAAGGCGGTAAAAGAGGGGGGACATGTGGGCGCCCTTCTTTTGCCCCGTGAGGAGAAAAGCCTATGGGAAAGACAATGGAACAATATATTGCAGAGACGTCTGAGGCAATGAAGCAGAATCTCTCAAACCGTAAACGGATACTGGAACCGATGATCTGCGCGCTGTCCCGGCAGAGGCCGGACAAGCTTGTCATTGTTGCGTCAGGCTCGTCCTGTCATGCGGCTGTCTGTGCGAAAGGATTTATGGAGAGATATCTGGGAGGCGCAGTAGAGATACAGACGCCCTTTACCTTTACTTATTACGGAAAGGTGAAACCGTCCAGGGCATATCTGTTTGTCTCCCAGAGCGGCAGCAGCACCAACATGCTGGCGGCCCTCAGAAAGTGTAAAATGTGCGGGCAGCCGGCGATTGCCGTTGTCGGGAGGAAGGCTTCGGCAGTGGGGCTGGAGGCAGATGTGGCGGTGGAGTATGGAGTGGGGGAAGAAGCCGTCGGATATGTGACGAAGGGTATGAGTACGCTGACTTTATTTTTTATGCTGCTTGCAATGGAATATGCAGAGTATCAGCCGGCGGAACAAGAAGCCAAAAAACCGGGCCGTACGGCTTACCGTGAAGATCTGCTGGAATTGCAGAGAGCGGCAGAAAACCATTATGCCGTGTACCGGTATGCGAAAGAATATTGCAGGAACAACGAAAAAGCTATGCTGTCCATGAAGCATGTGTTTTTCCTCGGATGTGGGGCGAATATGGGGACTGCAAAAGAAGGGGCGCTGAAGCTTTCGGAAATGCTGCATGTACAGACCGGCGCTTTTGAGGCGGAAGAGTTCCTGCACGGACCTGATCTGCAGCTGACGCCGGATTATACGTTATTTTTTATCCATGGCGGGGACAAAGCAGGGGAACGTGTAGAGGAGATCTGCGAGGCGTCCAGGGAGGTGACAGATCATTCTTATCTGGTCTCGGTCAAAAATATGCCGGTGAAGCCTACGCAGGAAGAGATTACTCCACTATATCTTACCGCCTTTTTTCACTATCTGGCTTATTATGCGGCAAAGGAATTGAAGATTATCGGCGAGCATCCGCTGTTTGAAAGATTTGAGGAAAGGATTTCCTGCAAAACCGAAGATTACACAGAGGAAGCGCCGTTTTAATAAGGAGAAAACATGAGACATGAAGAAAAAAGGAGGGGTGAAGGAGACCATGAAATTTCAGAAGATCTGTATTACTAATTTTACATATCGCAGATATAGTTTTGATTATTTTTTGAACTCTGCGAGGCGGCTGGGAATTAACCAGATAGAATTGTCTGGCTGTCATCCTCATTTTACACAGTATGAGGCAGAGTCATTTGACGTAAAGGGGCTGGCAAAGAAGATCAGGGAGGCCGGTATGA
>CANSCI010000141.1 GCA_947645355.1 uncultured Dorea sp.
CAAGTTATGTCTTTTCAGATATCCGGTGGACAAGGTCATCCACATGCTTAGGATACCTGCAAGAATGAACACACACCAATATCTTTCCGGAGTAAAGATTACATTTGCCATGACTGCGAACACAGCCGCAGCCACACACCCGAAGGAAAATCCCCGAAAAAACTTCCGGCCTTCATAATTAGGCTTCACCTGCTCCGGGTAATCCGGCTCTGCTGCAGACGTCCTTATCCCAAGTTCCTCCAGAAGCTCATAGAAATTGCGCTGTATATTCGAACTGTCGTACCGGGACGTAAATCCAAAGGTCATCGTATCTCCAAAGGAACAGACACAAAGTTCCGTCCGCGGTGTACTGGTATATACACCGAACCGCTCGATATACTCCTGATAACCCTCCGGCATCTTCACGGCACTCATATTAGAAAGCACCGCCGTCACTTCGCTCTCCGCCATCTTCGCCCCCACCTTAATGCAGGGATTTTTAAGGGCCAGAGGCGCCCACTTAAGGATTCGGTTCTTCTCAAACGCAATGGTCTCATTCATCCGCCCGGCAATCTCCTCTTTTGTAAGATGATCTGCAAAATACTGCTTCACCGCCTGAAGTACCTGGTCAAATGAATCCTCCCCATCCCCAAACTGGTACCCCGGCTCAATATAGCTGAAAAAATTCAGCATAGAATCCGAGGGAAACATTTTCCTCAGGTTCACAGGAACCATCAGAACAACCGGCTTCTTTTCCTGCATCTTCGTCATTTCCCTGTGAATCGCACAGAGAAACACAGCAGTAAGCAGTACGGTCATGGAAACTTCATTTTTTCTTGAAACCTTCAAAAGTTCTGTCACAGAGGCTGTGGCCTCCATCACCTTTAGTTCCTCATATTCTTTTCTGGATTTCCGGATCTGGTACGCTTTTATCTTCTTCTTTTTCCGCCTGGGAAGATTCGGATTATAATATTTGCTGAAGCTGTCATCCTCCTGATCCTGAACTGTAAGCTTTTCTTTGGAAAGATTTACCTCTGAAAGCCCGTCCTTCTCATGTACAAGATACAGATAGTTCTTCACCAGCTCCCGCAAAAATTCAGTTGCCCCCGTCCCGTCCGTCAGAGCATGGAACACTTCAAAATTAATCCTTTTCCTGTAGTATGTAACCTCAAACAGAAGAGCTTTTTTATCCCGCACATACAGACTGCTGCATGGCTCCTTATACTCTTCCCGCACCACCGGGCGGAGTTCACTTTTCTCCAGATAATGCCAGAACAGCCCGATCCTCATAACGGAAAGGAAGACCGGATATTTTTGTATCGTTTTATTCAATGCCTCCTGAAGGAGCCCGCCGTCAACCTCCTCTTTCAGAAGGCAGTAGAACCTGAAGACCCGCGTGTCCTTAGCGCTGCTGGCCGCTGAAAACATCTTCGCCGCATTATCCAGATTTCTCCAGTAAGCACGCCTTTGTTCAAACATCTGTCCGACCCTCCTCTAAAAAATGATTCATCAGGCGAAAGCTTTCTTTGACGTGAAAATACTGTATCCCAAGTGCAAAATATCCGTGGAGCGCCTCTTTGATCCGGTGTATCTCAACTTTATTCCCGGCCTCGCGAAGTCTCCTTCCATAGGCCTCCCCCTCATCCCGCAGGGGGTCGCACTCTGCAGTAAGGATCAGCGTATCCGGCTGGCTGCGGTAATCCGTCTCTAAAAGGGGCGCAAAATATTTGTTGGAGTAATCCTCACTGCTGGAGGCATACAGTTCCACATAGTCCCGCATCTTTCCGGATGTAAGAAGATAATCCTTTCCATACTTCTCCACCGACGCAAACGGGGAAGTCTCTGTATAGTCGCAGTAAAGAGCCGGGTAGATGAGAATCTGCCGTCTGGGGAGAAAGTCACCCGTATCTCTCGCCATCAGGGAAACTGCCGCCGCCAGATTGCCTCCTGCACTGTCCCCCATAAGTGTAATGTTGTCTGCATCTACATTCAAAATAAACCGATTCGTATAAATGGCCTTCGCTGCTGCATAGCAATCCATCAATCCTGTAGGAAATTTATACTCCGGGGCCAGCCTGTACTCCACGGACACCACCAGATGGTTGGTCGCCGTTGCCATCCTCGCACAGACCCGTTCATAATTGTCAACGCTTTCTGTCACCCAGCCGCCTCCGTGGAAAAACAGAAGGACCGGAAGCCCTTCTGTCAGTTCCTCCTTCGGCAGGTAGATCCGCACCGGAACCTCATGGTCTTCGTTGTAGATTTTATAGTCGATCGTCCTGCGGAAGATTTTCAGAGGGTCAATGGCCTTTAAATTAGCAAGATGCCTTGCCGCCTCTACCTCAATCCCGTCAAAGGATAACGCTTTCAGCACCCTTCTCATAGATCTTTTCATAATTGCCCTCCGTCTGACCGGATATAACCCTCATTATAAGCTTTTATTTTATTGTAAGCGTAAAGCTCCGTGTACGTTGCCCTGCAGTATGGGTTCACATAAAAGATACCAACCAGCCCGCAGGTGAACGCACTCAGCAGCTCCCAGCCGATAAATGACAATGTCAGATTGAAGGCATCCCACTTTTCTCCCTCCATCATCCGCCGGCTCAGAGCAAACACATCCTCACTGTCCATCCCCGGATTCTCTGCCAGGATATACGGAACCATAAAATATTCATATCTTTTGATGATCCCCGGAACAACCAGAAGAAGCGTCCACAGGAATACATACAGATCTTTGAGGAACATAGTCTTTACCACATTTTTGTAGCACCCGGAGCGAAATCCTGCAAAAAGAGTGCCTGCCGGAGGCATGCCGGTACGGTTCTGGATGAAAAACAGAGTACCTCCCACCTCCACCACATTGACTACAAACGCATAAAAAGCCACTGCTGCCGCTGCTGCGAATAAGCCGATTACAAGAAGCAGCAAAGCACCTGCCGGGGATATGGACGGAATGTGGACCTTGTATCCATACTCCTGATACTCATGAAATTCTTGACGATATGTAAAGCTGATATTTGCACCGTTATGGCCTCCCGTGCCCAGCACTCCCATAATAAACGCCACTCCTACGCATACCCAGTAATTCTTTTGAAACAGCTGTTTCGCATTTGTTTTTAACATCCGTCTGGTCCACATCAATGATTCCTCCTTATGTCTGTCTTCCGACCTCTCTTTCATGTCTGCGCTGCGATCTCCCCTTACCTCCGGCGCCGTGCTGACAGCCGGCAGGTCAAGGTTTTAGAATTGTATTTTCATAAGCCTTCCTTTCATCCTCCGGCACAAGGCTTCCGCCGGTCGCCCATACAATGTGGGAAGCTTCCCCGAGCCGTCCCATCAGCCCTCTTTCCTCAAGATACTTCCTTGTCTCTTCGCTCTGCAAGAGCTTTAAAGGCCCCTCAAAGGCCGCGCAGGCGCTGGGCTCAATAAAAATATCCTCTGTGCGTAAAAGTGCCCTCATATACTCATATAACCGCCAGTCGTCTACGGTAAACTCACCGCTTAAGAGAGGCTCCATAACTTTCCCCACAAATCCCGATGGACGCCCCACCGCCAGACCGTCTGCATGGGTCTGCCCGGTCAGGCCCACATCCTGTACGCAAATGCCGCTGTGAAGCCCTGTAGCCATGCCAAGCACCATACATGGTGCCTGTGTCGGCTCCACAAAAAATACATGGACATGATCCCCCCACAACTCTTTTAATCCAAACGCAATGCCCCCCGGCGCTCCCCCGACACCGCAGGGGATATAGACAAACAGCGGATGTCTGGCATCTGCCGCGATGCCAAGTTCCTCCATCTGCCCTCTCAAACGCCTTGCCGCAACTGCATAACCCATAAAAAGATTCCTGGAATTCTCGTCATCTACAAAATAACTTTTCGGGTCGGCATCCGATTCCCTGCGCCCATTCTTCACTGCCTCACTGTAATCCGACGCATACTCCACCACAGTCACACCATGGCTTTTCAGCATATCCTTCTTCCACTGCTTTGCATCCGCAGACATATGCACAACTACACGATACCCGACGGCGGCACTGGCTATCCCGATGCTTAAGCCCAGATTTCCGGTAGACCCTACCTGGATTGTATACTGGCTGAAAAACTCTCTGCATGCGTCAGAGGCCAGTTTAGAATAATCATCCTGCTGTGTAAGCAGTCCGGCAGAAACTGCCAGTTCCTCCGTATGCTTCAGCACTTCATAGATTCCGCCCCTTGCCTTCACAGAGCCTGCCACTGCCAGATGGCTGTCCTTTTTAAGCAGCAGACTGCCGGAAACAGCCCCCTTGCATAGGTGATTCAGATACTCCTTCATAGAAGGTATGACAGCCAGATCCGACTCAATGATGCCGCCTCTGTCCTTCGTTTCCGGAAAACATTTCAGAATAAACGGTGCGAAACGTTTCAGCCGCTCCTGGGCATCGTCAATATCCTCCCCTCCAATCCCCAGCCTGCTTAAAGCCTCTTCCCATGGTACAAGCCCTGGGTTCACCCAGGCGATCTCCCTGGCAGCCGCAATCTTTTTCACAACAGGCATCTCCAGATATTCTCTCCCAATCTGACCCATCTCCACCGCTCCCTTCTCCTAAAAACGTTTGATCCTATAAAGAATTATACCCGATTACACACTACGGCACAACAGGAAATATGCCGGATACCTCTCGTTCAAATATCTTTGGCCGCCTAAACCAGGCGCCGCCAGATACGCGCAAACAAAAAGCAGGCCGCATCTGCAGATATGGCCCGCTCTCTTAAATATCTTCCGAAATCCTTTACAGGAAAATATATTTTAATATAAATAAAACTGCCAGTACATACATGAGCATACTGATCTTCTTTTCCTTGTACCTGCCTGTCAGAAGATTTAGTGCCACATAAGAGATCACTCCCATGGAGATACCTTCTGAAATGCTGTAGAAGAACGGCATTGCCCCGATACAGATATAGCACGGAAGTGCCTCTGCAATATCCTTGAAATCAATATTCACCACATTGGTCAGCATATAAAAGCCTACCACTACAAGGGCCGGAGCCGTTGCAAAGGAAGGAATTGCAAGAAAGATCGGTGATAAAAACAGCGCCAGCCCAAAAAGGATCGCAGTGGTGACAGCGGTAAGTCCGGTTCTTCCTCCTTCTGATACGCCCGATGCACTTTCCACAAATGTCGTGGTAGTTGTCGTACCAAGCACCGCACCCGTCATTGTAGCAACCGCGTCTGCCAGCAGCGCGCCTTTAATCTTAGGAAGCTTGCCGTTCTCATCCAGCATGCCTGCCTTGGAGGACACACCGATCAGGGTTCCGATAGTATCAAACATGTCCACAAACAAAAATGCAAAAATAACCACTGCAAAATTC
>CANSCI010000142.1 GCA_947645355.1 uncultured Dorea sp.
CGTCTTTTTGGATACTCTCATCAAAATATTCTTTAATCTGCACGGCAAAAATATTGCGGATCTCTGTATTCGGAATTCGAAGTCTGTACCTTCGGTCGTCTGCCTGACCTGCCTGAGTCAAATAACCGGTTGTAAATAAAACACTCCAGATATTTTCAATCGAACAATACATATCTTTATAGGTCAGTTCTGGACGAATTGTTTTAGTTATGATTTCACCCTCCATCAAACGCTCGATCTCCTGCTTTGTCGTTGCATTTTTAGACTGTCTGATAAATTCTTTTACTTCCGCATTACTGCTTGTATTTACCCAATAATTCTGGGGTATTGCTTCTCTGTTGACGCGCAGACTGCGGAGATATGAAACCACATCCCACGGACAATACACATCTACATTCCCAAAGCGGTACCCGTCATACCACTCTTTAATACTTTTATACTTGTCCGTACATTCATAATACGCTAAAAGATCACGCACCTCCTGATCTGTGAATCCAAAATATTCATCGAAATCAACATCAGTAATCGTAAAAGTAGTAAAATTATTAAGACCGGTAAAGATACTTTCTTTAGAAATACGCATACATCCGGTCATCACTGCAAATTTCAGACTATTGTTCGTTTTTAACGCCTGTTCTAACAAATTACGGATAAGAAATACCATCTGATCATAATATCCATTTTCAGAGGCTTTGGCTAGTGGAACATCATACTCGTCAATCAAAAGGATTACTTTCGTTCTGTAATGCTTCTCTAATAATCCCGATAGTCTCTTCAAACTTCCACATAATACCACTTCACTCATCGTACCATCCAGAAGCTTCTTATATACCGATTTATCATGTTCACTAAGATGTTCACTATTTAAAAGGAACTGAAAAGACTCTGCTACTCCCTGCATAATATCAGCAGCAAAGTTAAATGCCTGTTCATAGGTAACTGCATTGATTCCTTTCAAAGAAACCGAAATAACAGGATATTTTCCCATATATTCCTCACACAGTTTTGTATCTTTTGAAATTTTCAGACCATCAAAAATACTCTGATCACCCTCTATGGAAAAAAAGTGTTCCAGCATACTCACATTTAATGTTTTTCCAAAACGTCTTGGCCTCGTAAACAAATTTACCATTCCACAATTTCGAAGCAGTTCAGAAATCAGCCCGGTCTTATCAACATAATAAAATTTTTCTTTCATAATCTGCGCGAAATTTTCTAATCCTACCGGAAGTCGTCTTTTCTCTTCACTCATACGGTCCACACTCCTCAATACCTGTATTATAACAAAGATTCTCTAAAAATCCTATACCTGCTTTTCTCATAATTCCCGGCATTTTCGATAAAACCTGCCGACAAAAGTAAAGCAAAAAATACAAAAAGGGTCTTGACAGATCTGTACTTTTGTATTATTGTACTACTTAGATAGTACAATATTTTTTGCGAAAAAGAGAGGTGATCCTATGCCATGGAACTTAGATGACAGCCGTCCGATCTACCTGCAGCTTATGGAAAAGATACAGCAGGATATTATATCCGGCACGTACCGCCCGGGCGCAAAGCTCCCTTCCGTAAGAGAGCTGGCCCTTGACGCTGCCGTCAACCCCAATACAATGCAGAAAGCATTGTCCGAGCTGGAGCGAAGCGGGCTCGTATACTCGCAGCGGACCAGCGGACGATTTATAACGGAGGATGAATCTATGCTGAAACAACTAAAAACAGAACTCGCAGCCAGACATATCCGAGAATTTTTTGAAAAAATGGAACAGCTTGGTTTCCCACAGGAGGAAACACTGGCTCTCGTACAAGAAACTGTAAAGGAGGAATCATAATGAAACCTATTCTGGAATGCCAGGGTCTTTCCAAGCAATACAACAATACATCCTGCGCCCTTGACAACCTCAACCTCACGCTGGAGCGCGGACAGATCGTAGGACTGCTGGGACCAAACGGAAGTGGAAAAACCACCTTGATCAAACTTATCAACGACCTGCTGACGCCTACCTGCGGAAATGTACTGATTGACGGCAGCCGCCCCGGCGTAGAGTCCAAAAAGATTGTCTCCTATCTTCCGGAGCACACCTATCTGGACGACTCTATGAAAATAAGCGAACTGGTCACTTATTTCGCCGACTTTTATGAAAACTTTATAACGGAACGTGCCTATACCATGCTTTCAGACCTGGGAATAGACAAAAACGCCCGGCTTAAAACCCTCTCTAAGGGGACAAAGGAAAAGGTGCAGCTCATCCTTGTCATGAGCCGCGACGCACTGCTCTACGTCCTGGATGAACCCATCGGCGGCGTGGATCCGGCCGCAAGAGATTATATTCTCCAGACAATTATCAACAATTACAATGAAAATGCTACGATCCTTCTGTCCACGCATCTGATCCAGGACATCGAGAACATCCTCGACCGGGTCATCTTCATCCGTCAGGGCCATCTGGCGCTCAACGCCACGGTAGACGAGATCCGCATGGAGCAGGGAAAATCCGTAGACACATTATTCAGGGAGGTATTCCGATGCTAAAAAAACTCATCAAATACGACTTAAAATCACTGAGCCGGTTCCTTATTATCATACATGTATTCCTGCTTCTGGCCGCAGCCGCAGTCCGCGTATTTTTTACCGAGCGGTTCAACCTTGTAAAAATAGAAGGCGGCGCGTATCTGGCGCTTACTTTTATCCTGTTCGCCCTGCTGGCCTCCGGAGTATCTTTTGCCACCGAGATTTTGATCGCCATACGCTTTTATAAAAATCTTTTTTCCAATGAGGGCTATCTGACCCATACCCTCCCGGCAACAAGAAAACAGCATCTGGCTGCCAAGACAATTGCAGGGACATTCTGGCTGTTCATCGACCAGGTTCTGCTGCTCGTCTCTTTATTCTTTGTTATAGCCACTTCAGATGTAGTGAGACTTTACTCGGAAAATAAAGAAGCATTTCTTGCAGAACTGGATCTTATAGGCCTGGATCTGTCGTCTGCAAAGATTATCCTGTTCCTACTGCTGTTCTCACTGATCAACGCCGCGTCGTCTGTAATTATGATCTACGCTTCCATCGTGATCGGACAGCGTTTCCAGAGCCACCCGATCCTCGGGGCAGTTATATCCTATCTTGGGATCAGTACGGTGTTTGCTGTTATCTCCGCCGCAGTCCTGTCCGCATTCGGTCTCTTCTCGATGGTATTCGATGAATCTGAGACAGCGGCCGGAACCCTTGCTGCGAACCATGTGGTCAGCACATTAAATATCTCCATTATTTTAAGCATAGCGGCAGCTGTAATCCTTTATATCATTACCCAGGGACTTATGAAGAGGAAACTGGATCTGGCATAAATCTGCCGTACAGGCCATCACAAAGGGCGGGGCTCCTGTGACACATTCTCAGGTCCTTCGTCCTTTTCACCGGCCGCTCTAAAGAACTCCTCCACCTGCCCCGCCGCAGTTTCCACATTGCACATTCCAAAATCCTTCCATTCTCTCGGGAAGACCTCCTGATATCTCCCGTCCCGGAATCTCTCATCCAACAGCAGAATCACCCCCCGGTCCTCATCGGTACGGATCACGCGTCCCGCGGACTGCAACACCTTGTTCATCCCCGGATAGAGATAAGCATAATCAAAGCCCCGAAGCCCCTGGCTGTCAAAATACTGCCTGAGAAGTTCCCGCTCTCTGCACACCTGCGGCAGCCCTGTACCTACGATCACTGCTCCCACCAGCTGTTCCCCCGTCAGGTCAATGCCCTCGGAAAATATGCCGCCCATCACGCAGAACCCCATCAGACTGTGGTCCCTCTCCTCCTCAAAGTTCTCAAGAAAGATCTCTCTTGCCTCCTCCGACATGTACTGAGACTGCATCACATAGTCCACCGCAGATTTTGCATCCTCTGCCCGTGTCTCATCGTACATGTTGAGAAATTCCTCATACACAGCCTCCATAAACCGATAGGAAGGAAAGAATGCAAGATAATTCCCCCGCCGGGCGGCCGCCGTCTGCCACAGGTACCGGGCGTACCTGCGGTACATCTCCTCTCCCCTGCTGGTATATTTGGTACTCACATCCGTCCCGATCAAAAGCAGCCTCTTTCCGGTATCAAAAGGCGACTGGGCATAGACCGCATAATCATCCTTCACCGTACTTAGCAGCCTTTTATAATAGTGGATCGGCAGAAGCGTGGCCGAGAAAAATACGGTGCTGTTCCCCTTGTCAAGAAACTTTTTCAGATTGGACGCCGGATTGACACAGAAGAGACGCACCTTGAAGTGTCCGTTCTCCTCTAACTCCGAATAAATCATATAATTCTCGTCCAGACAGTCGTGGGTATTGATAAATCTCCGCACATGAAAATAAAAGTCCAGAACCTCCTTACGGATCTCTTCCTTCCTGCACTCCTCCAAAAAACGCTCAAGCTCACCCATCAGATTCAGAAGCTTCAGATAAATGTGGGAAACACTTTCCAGCACCTGATATCCCTCACACTCCCGCTTCAACGAAAGAAACTGCTTATTACACTCCTCCAGCCGCTTCACAACCCTGCCGTCCTCCGTTCTTACCAGACGCCTGATTTTTAAAATGTCTTCTTTATACAGCGAAGCGCTGTACATCTCCCTGCCCCGATCCACCAGATTGTGAGCCTCATCCACAAGAAACAGATATTGCCCCGAAGCGCCTTCCCCAAAAAAACGGCGCAGATGAGCATTGGGGTCAAACACATAATTGTAATCACAGATCACGGCATCCACCCACAGTGACACATCCAGGCTCATCTCATGGGGACACACCTTCCATTTGCGCGCCTGTTCCTCCACGATCTCCCGATTCATCTCATCGGAAGTAGTCAGAAGCTCATAGACTGCATCGTTGACCCGGTCATAATGTCCTTTGGCATAGGGGCAGCTCTCCGGATTACAGTCGGTCTCATCGCAGAAGCAGATCTTGTCCTTTGCCGTGAGCACCAGCACCTTCATCCGGAGCGCCTGCTCCTTTAAGGTATCAAATGCCTGCCAGGCTGCCGTCCGGGTGATGGTCTTGGCTGTCAGGTAGAAGATCTTCTCTCCCAGCCCCTCACCGATGGCCTTTACAGCCGGAAACACCGTCGCCATCGTCTTTCCAACACCGGTAGGTGCCTGGATAAACAGCAGATCGGAAGAGCGTCGTGTAGGGAAAGAGTGTTCTCTACTGTGTAGA
>CANSCI010000143.1 GCA_947645355.1 uncultured Dorea sp.
AATGGCAGACAGAGTGCAATTCATTTTTGCGCCTATCGCGCCGGCTCCGGCCCTTTTCCCGCCGTCGTGTTCAGCGCGGTCTCTCTGCTTTCCCAAATATGAAAGGATACCTCCTAAAAGCATTTCAGGAGGCATCCTTTGCATTTGGCGGGCGGGTCGATTCTTTTTTCAGCATTATTGCGGCAGGCTTTTTTCGGCGCCGGAAATAACCCGCTGCCGGCTGGATAAAGCACCTATTCCTTCGACTCGGACACTTTCCGTAAGTCCTTAATCGAATTATATCCATCCGCAAGCAGAGAGCAGGTTTCAATCATGAAATCAGTATATTCCTGTAAGATGATCTCTTTCAGCTCGCCCTCTTTAAGATGTTCTTCCACACAGCATCTGGAATTCGTCTGTTTGTACACATACTCCACACAGTTCTTTGCATACGCGCTCTTCTTGAAATGCTCCGCTATTGCGTCTGAAATGAACTTCTTGCTGTATGCCCCCTTCTGGATTTCCTTTCTATACCTGCGGAAGAAGTTTTCGTCAAATGGCGACAATATGTACCATCTGATGCAGTGGTCTATCAAAAGAGAAAAGTTCTGCGTTTTAAATGTTTTGGGGAATTTGGGCACCAGAAGATGCGGATATCTTGCGTTAGGCTTAAACACGGCACGCACCAGCTGGAACCAGTTGAATTTGTGGCTTTTATCATCATGCATAATACTGAAGCAGTCAAATTGCTGCGCCAGCTTGTCCATCCGGATCATGTTCGGAACTTCCTTGTTGCTGTGTCCCAGCTTAAAGGAATACGTTATTTCTCCGTTGGTTCTGGCAGAGATGCTTTCAATATGGATAAGCCGGTGGGGCAGCTTTCGGATCGTGGCGTCCGTCATGTCAAGGACTCTTTCTTCTCCCCCTGCGCTGTCTGGCTTTTTTTCTTCATCATTACACACTATTTGAAGTTTGCCCCTCCATCTAAACATAGCGTTTTCATCCCAAAGATTCTCTACGGTAAACGCCTCATGATCAAGGAGCAGTTCGGATTGGGCAATATACTCTTGATAAGGCCGCAGAAATCTTCTGAAGAGGCTTGGCGAGACATTCTGATAGAAAAGCAGTATCAGTGAAATTATCTCCTTGATTTCGCCAGAAAAGATTTTGCTTTTGCTGCGCGGCGGAATTTCATTCCCTTTCCCCCGCTTTTCAAAAACCATCCTTCGCTCCTTCTCGCCTCTCTCCCACAAATCCTCCCGTTCTTTATACCGCTCGATCAGATATTCGCACCAATGCTCTAATATCAACTTTCTGGGTTCTGTAAATTCCTCCTCGTCAATCGCCCCTTCCCTCAGTCGGTCACGGTCAATATTCAGGTATTTGTCCGGGTTATTGTCCAGTATGTTTATGTCCCAGTCAAGGTACCCTGCATGGGATTTCCTCCTTTTGCGGATGTTTTCAGGATATATATAATCTGTATTTGTGATCCGATTAAACTTGTACTGAAGATAATATAACTGGTGCATCGGCTCTGGAAGACAGTAGGTCTTCCTGCCGTCTTCATTTTCTATACGGCCTACCCGCAATGTCAAGTTGTGGATGCGGCAGTTCTCTTTGTCAATATATGCCGCCGTGTTTTTTGTAAAAGCAAACGGCTGCACCTTTCCGGTCTCTTTCCCAAAAAAGTTGGGGAACTGGTTTAATATCCCCTTTGAAATCATCTGATTATCATAAAAATATCCAATTTTAATGCGTTTCCGGGCGTCCTTTTCCGGCGGCCCGTCCGGCGGGGTTTCCATGGGCTGGAACCATATATCGAAATAGTCGAAGGGGGAATCTTTGAAATATCCCTCTACCTCTTTTGATAATTCCACAAAAAGAGCGTATACCAGATCGTTCACATCAAACTGCGTGTCATAATATGCAAACTGATCTCCAAGGCTCTCCAAATCATCGCTCCAGTTCAACTTCAGCTTGTCCGGATCGATGGTGATCTTCACGTTTGTCCCGGGCACCGCATTGTCGTAATAAACGCCCCCCACATCCGGCGGCAGTTCTCTGATCTCGATCTTGCCCAAATTCTTCCCGTAGGAATGAAAGACGATCATCTTCTCCGCTTCGTTAGGCCTTCTGGTATAAAACTCGATCTCATCTGTCACCTGGAACGCCGACTGCAGGCCGATGCCGAACATCCCCGACGGCTTTAACCAGCGCGGCATATTCTTCATGATATCCATAACGCGCTCGTTCTTTTCCTTGCTTGTGCCGATGTCCGCCATATAGCGCACGTCTTCAGAAGTGATCCCTGTGCCACAGTCCTTGACGACAAAACTCACCTTGTTTTCTTTCTTGTCATAGATGACTTCCACCTTTATGGGGTAGTTTTTGAAGATTGTCTCCAGCTGCTTTCGGTCAAATTCCAGCAGGCTCGACTCTTTTTCGTCATAGGGAGAGGGTACGTCGCTTCCGTTCTGTTTCTCGTCTTTCCCTATATTGTGCCCATACTTTGATATCCCGATGTTTACATACCGGTTATGCGTGATATCGTACCATAATTGAAGCAGAGATGCGTCCACCGCGTTTTGTATCAGTTCGCGTATGAATACATAGTGGTCCCCATAGATATTGCTCCCCTTCAGCAGATCCATCACACGGTTCTGAGACATGCGCATCTGCAGGGTATAGTTGCCGGACGTATACGTTTTCCCGTCTATCATGATTTCCTTTTTGGTGACCCTGGGCGGCTGTCCGAAATCGTTCTGCGCTATTTCAGACCAGTGCAGTATCTGGTTTCTGCACTCCTCGTCCAGCCAGTCAAACCATTCGCTTACGATACTGGCGACCGCATAGCCTTCATTGTCGCTGTAACAGGATGCTATCACCTGTATTTCCTTCGGCGTCACCAGCAGATGGGAAATGGCCTCGTGCTTCCGGTAGTGCAGCGAGGAGAGCTTGGGGATCAGGTTTTTGTCCCGGCTGATTTCGCTGACGAACCACCGGGGGAACCTTCCGTTGTCCAAGTCCAGCAGATCGCCCAGCCTGAGCATGGCCGCAATGAAACGGGGGTGGAAGTCGTCCGCCACGACGCCATCCGCACAATGCTCCAATTTCATCAGATCTTTAAAGGGCTTGCCGTGGGCCTCGCATATCTCAACGACCCCTTCCAGCCCCCGGATAAACCGTCCGTTAAGCCGGCCCTCCAGCAGACCGCAGAAGTCGCCCCATATCCTCTCGACGCCCTTCCAGTGCGTAGGACGCAGATAGCTCTGCATAATGAGCATAATGGAAAAATATAGCTCCTGGATCGGTACGGACGCCTTTTTATCTTTGATATAGGCCAGCAGATTGTCAACCGCGTTTATTTCCTCTGCCCCCAGCGTATAGGGGACCTTCCTCTGCCTTTCCAGAAAGTCTGTAAACTCCGCGCTTCCCAGCGCCTCGTTTATCTGCGCAAACGACATGGCCATGCCGTAGTCGTGGGCATAGGCGCATAACAGCATCATAAAGGTGTCCGTCGCGGAAAGCAGCTTTATTCTGTCTTCGCCTAAAAAGCGTTCGATGGCCTGGATGACAGAGCGGCTATGGGTGGCGTCATGCAGGCTATAGTGCACGAAGGTGTTGCGTGAAAGCGGAAGCATATCCTCCAGGTCCTTTCTCAGCAAGACCCACAGGCTATGCAGATTTTCAACCGCGGGAGATTCTTTCGCCTGCATTTCAAAGTGCGCTTCCAGTGTCAGCGGAAGATATGTCTGTAAGCCGTCCTTTTCCATCATTTCTTATTGCCTCCTTCTACCGCATAAAGTGTCATGTACCCATCCCGCTTTTGGTAAACGGCATGTATGCCTGTGCTGTCTCAACCCCTTATTTCTCCAAAAGCACAAATAGTCATCATTAACTTAATTTTAGTATACTGTGTAAAGTGTCCCGTGTCAAGAGCTTTCTTTGTATGTTTAAATAATATAACAGATAAGAGCTGATTCCCATTTCTTTGCTGCTGATGTATCAATTTGGTTTTCGGCTGCTTCATCACCGGTCACACGCATAAAAGAACGCCCCCTGAAAGCATTTCACGGAGCGTTTTTTGCAGATATTGGCGTATTCAATTCCGGGCGGGAGGATGAAAATCCTGTTCGCGAAATCCTGCTTTACTCCTTCTCCGCAAAGCATTTCTTGCAGAAAGCGTCCACAATATCCAGCACCTCATCCGTCCAGAACTCCGGCCCGCCGTGGTCAGCGCCCTTTATCAGGTAGAAGTCCGCAGGGTGGCCGGTCTCTCTCAGCCGCTCATAGAGGATGGCGCTGCCCTCACAGTTCACCAGCCTGTCCTTTGTGCCGTGGAAGATAAGCACCGGGGGCATGACCGTGTCCTCATCGATGTTGCACTCCACTGAGAGCTGCCGGGCCAGCTCCGGGTTTTCCAGGAGATTTTTCCCGCCCATCACCATTCCCTCGGGGCTTTCGGGCAGGCAGTGGAGAGTCTGGATGGGGTTGGAATCCGGGGCCATCACCGAGGTGGAGCCATAGTAGTTCACAACGCCGCTGGTCCCGGCGCTGACCCCGGGGAACAGGTTGTCCTCTGTATCGTCGTCGTGGAGCATACCCGCCCACATGGCCGTGTTCCCGCCGGAGGAATCCCCGGCCATGATCATCCTCTCCGGGTCCACGCCGAACCTCCCGGCATTTTTGCGCAGGAAGCGCACGGCGTTGCGGGCGTCCTTTATCTGGGCCGGGAAGCTGGCTATGCCGGAGTGCCTGTACTCCACAATGGCGCAGACGTACCCCCGCAGGGCCAGCTTTGACAGCATGGGCACGTTGCCGTAGACATACTGTGGCATCCAGGCCGAGCCCTGGACGAACACATAACAGGGCAGGGCAAATTTCTGCTTCTCCTCAAAAGGGGAGTAGCCGCAATTCCGGGAGCTGGGGGCCAAGATCTGCAAATGCAGCGGGGTGCCATCTATGTTTGCGTACTCCACGTCGTGAAGGTAGCT
>CANSCI010000144.1 GCA_947645355.1 uncultured Dorea sp.
TGTAGATCTTAATTTCGGATATAAGGACTATACGAAGATTGTGACTCCAAGAACCGCTGCCGCAGACAGTTATAAAAGAGGAGGCGGTCAATGGGTAAAGCACAGCAGCGGCAGATGGTGGTATCAGTACAACAGAGGTGGATATCCGGCAAATAAATGGGAGCAGATCTCCGGTAAATGGTATTGGTTTGATAAAGACGGCTATATGACAACCGGTTGGCAGTCCATTGGCGGGAAATGGTATTACATGGACAGTTCCGGGGCAATGGTGACCGGCTGGGCGAAGGTCGGGGGCAAATGGTACTATATGAATGGTTCCGGTATTATGACGACCGGCTGGCAGAAGATTGGGGGCAAATGGTATTATATGAACGGTTCCGGCGTCATGATGACCGGCTGGGTAAAAGTCGGAAGTACATGGTACTATATGAACAGTTCCGGTGTTATGGCAGTCGGCTGGGTGAGAGTCGGGAATACCTGGTATTATACAAATAGTTCCGGTGCGATGGTAACCGGCTGGGTGAAGGTCAGCGGGAAATGGTATTATATGACAGGATCCGGTGCAATGGCAGTCGGCTGGGTGAAAGTCGGGAGCACCTGGTATTATACAAACAGTTCCGGTGCGATGGTAACCGGCTGGGCGAAGGTCAGCGGGAAATGGTATTACATGCATGGTTCCGGTGCGATGCTGACCGGCTGGCAGACGATTGGAGGAAAGAGGTATTACCTGGACAGTTCGGGGGCTATGCTCACCGGGCGTCAGTATATCGGAGGGAAATATTATAATTTTAGAAGTGACGGAAGCTTAATATAAGCGCACAAAGCAGATGCAAGTGGCCGGGCGGGCCGCCTGCATCTGCATTTTGTTTGCGCGCCAAAGAAGAAGAAATCCAAGAAAAGGGTTGCATTATTTTGTGTACGGGTATATAATCAAGATGTTCATAAAAGTAAACGAGGTGAAGTACGTGAACATACAGGAATATGATTTGATGAACGTAATTTTAGAGAAACCTGGAATGAACCAGAGGGAGCTTGCATTGTGTACGGGTTTTTCTTTGGGTAAGGTAAATCATTCGCTGCAGGTCTTGATGGAAAAGAAATATTTAAATTCGGAGAGACAGCTGACAGAAAAAGCACTTGCAGAGATGGAAGAAAGAAAACCCCAAAATGCAGTAATCCTTGCCGCCGGGTATGGAATGCGTATGGTACCGATCAATGTGGAGGTACCGAAAGGGCTTTTGGAGATCAAAGGAGAACCACTGATCGAGAGGCTCATCTGTCAGCTGCAGGAGGTTGGGATTACAGATATAGATGTCATTGTCGGATTTATGAAAGAGCAGTATGAATATCTGATTGACAAATATAATGTGAATCTGGTATTTAACAAGGAATATGTTTCCAAAAATAATCTCCACTCGTTAAAATGTGCGGCCCGCAAGCTGGGGAATACTTACATTGTTCCCTGTGACATCTGGTGCAGAAAGAATCCGTTTTCCGACCATGAATGGTATTCCTGGTATATGGTTACCGATGAAGAGGATGAGAGGAGTTCTGTGCGGGTCAACCGAAAAAAGGAACTGGCAGTTGTAAGAAAGGGAGAGAAGGGGAACAGTATGATCGGTATTTCTTATCTTCTACGTGCAGATGCCGAGAACCTGTACCGCAGAATCCAGGATTACTCCGGAAAGAAAGAGTATGACCAGGCATTCTGGGAGACTGCCCTTATGGAAAAAAACCGTATGGCGGTCGGACCAAGAGAAGTAAAGAAGGAGGATGCCCGGGAGATCAATACTTACGAGCAATTGCGGGAACTGGACAGTGGTTCGGATCATTTGCAATCAGATATTATTCAGTTGATCTGTGAGGTATTTTCATGCAGAGAAGATGATATCACAGAAATACGGTCCCTGAAAAAGGGAATGACGAACCGTTCGTTTGAGTTCTGCTGCCGCGGCAGCCGTTATATTATGAGAATACCTGGAGAAGGCACCGATCAGATGATCAACCGAAGAAATGAATATTCTGTATATGCACAGCTAAATGCAAAGGATATTACAGATCCGGTGGTTTATATTTCTCAGGAAAACGGATATAAGATTACAGAATTTATCGAGGGTGCAAGAACCTGTGACAGTGAGGATCCTGAAGATGTAAAAAGGTGTATGCGTTATCTGAGGAAGTTCCATGACCTGGATATTCAGGTGGAGCATTCGTTCGACCTGTTCGGACAGATCGAATATTATGAAAGTCTGTGGGGCGAAGAGCCTTCGGCGTACAGAGACTATAAAGATACAAAGAAAAAAGTGTTTGAACTGAAAGATTATATCGATGCTCAGCCAAGGCAGGTTTCATTGACTCATATTGATGCGGTTTGTGATAATTTTCTGATGAAAGACGGCCGGATCTATCTGATTGACTGGGAGTATGCCGGAATGCAGGATGTACATGTAGATATTGCAATGTTTGCGATCTACGCCATGTACGATAAAGGTCAGATTGACCGGCTGATAGAATATTATTTTGACGGCAGTGTCACACAGGCTGTAAGGATAAAAATATACTGCTATATTGCAGTATGCGGACTGCTTTGGAGTAACTGGTGTGAATATAAGCGTATCTGCGGAGTAGAGTTTGGCGAGTATTCGCTGAAGCAATACCGGTATGCTAAGGAGTTTTACAGAATCGTAAAAAAAGAATTGGAAGAGGGTGGATGGAAGCATGCATAGAGTACAGAGAGCTATTATTATGGCCGCAGGCATTGGAAAAAGGATGCAGCCTGTTACACTGGATACGCCGAAGCCGTTGGTGAAAGTCCATGGAGTGCGGATGATCGATACGGTTATTCAGGGGCTTCGGGGAAACGGGATTACCGAGATCATAGTGGTAGTAGGGTACCTGAAAGAAAAGTTCCGGGTTCTGGAGCAGGAGTATCCTGGGATAAAGCTCATTGAAAATCCATATTACGACAGCTGCAACAATATATCCTCTCTCTATGCCGCAAGAGAATATATCGAAGATGCGATGATCCTTGACGGTGACCAGATGATCTATAATCCCGGAATCTTGTCTCCCGAATTCGAGCGTTCCGGTTATAACTGCATCTGGACAGAGGAGGAGACAAAGGAATGGCTGCTTACGGTGAAAGAAGGCATTGTAACAGACTGCAGCAGGACCGGGGGGCGAAGAGGATGGCAGCTTTTCAGTATTTCCAGGTGGACCAAAGAAGATGGGAGAAGACTTCGAAGGCATCTGGAGATTGAGTTCGAGGAGAAGAAGAATATTCAGATCTACTGGGACGATGTTGCCTTATTCTGCTACCCGGAAGAATATTGTCTTGGGATCCGCAGGATGGAGCGAGGGGACCTTATGGAGATCGATGATTTGGCGGAGCTGGCCGGGATAGATGAGAGTTACCGTAATTATTTAGGAGGACACTAAAATGGAGAAGAAGCAGACAGAATTTGAACGGAATAAGATTGACTGGATGATTACTTTGCTGCCTCTGGGGATGATTATTGTTTTGTGCATTTTATTTTTCTGCATGCCCAGACAGTCTAATGAGATATTAAGTCAGATCCGGTTTGTGCTTGGCGATACCTTTGGGACCTGCTATCTGGTGATCGGGCTTGGTATATTTTTGCTTTCCTTTTATATTGCCGGGTCAAAATACGGGAATATTGTACTGGGCGGACAGGAGGAAAAGCCGAAATATTCCTTTTTTGCATGGGGGTCTATGATGTTTACAGCAGGGCTCGCAGCAGATATTTTGTTTTATTCCTTTTCTGAGTGGATCTTATATGCGACGGATCCTCATATTGCTGAATTGGGAAGTATTCAGGATTGGGCAAGTGTGTACCCAATTTTTCATTGGAGCCTGATCCCGTGGGGGTTCTATCTGGTTCTCGCGGTGGCTTTTGGGTTTATGCTGCATGTGCGTAAACGGGAGAGGCAGAAGTATTCGGAAGCGTGCCGCCCGATTCTGGGGAAGCATACGGATGGTATTGGCGGGCGGGTGATTGATCTCCTGGCTGTTTTTGCCCTGATTGCCGGGACTGCCACCACATTCAGCCTGGCTACCCCATTGATGGCAAGTGTGATCAATGAACTGTTTCATGTACAGCTTGACCGTGTTGGGATTACGATTGTAATCCTGGTTGTAACCTGTGTGATTTATACATATTCTCTGCTGCATGGCTTTAAAGGGATCAGTATTCTGGCTAAGTCCTGTGTATATCTGTTTTTTGGGCTGCTGGCATTTGTGCTTTTCTTTGGCGGTGAGGCAAGATATATTATTGAGACAGGTTTTTCTGCTCTTGGCCGGATGGTTCAGAATTTCTTTGAACTGGCAACCTTTACAGATCCGGAGCGTGCCACATCGTTCCCGCAGAATTGGACGATTTTTTACTGGGCATACTGGATGGTATGGTGTGTAGCTGCACCGTTTTTCATTGGGAGCATCTCCAGAGGCCGGACCGTGCGGCAGACAATTCTGGGGGGCTATGTGTTCGGCGTAGGGTCAACGATTATCAGTTTTATTATTCTGGGCAATTATTCCCTGGGAGAGCAGATGTCCGGCAGGGCAGATTTTGTGGCAATTTATGAGCAGGCGGGTGACCTCTATGATGCGATTATAGCAATTGTCCGTACGCTGCCGTGCGCTTCTTTTGTACTGGTGCTCCTGCTTGTGACTATGGTGGCGTTTTACGCGACTTCTTTTGACTCAATCGCGCTGATTGCTTCCTGTTACAGCTATCACAAATTGAAAGATGGCGAAAGTCCCCACAAAATGATTCAATTAATGTGGTGTATCCTGCTGATCTTGCTGCCGATCGCGCTCGTTTTCTCGGACAGCTCGATGAATAACCTTCAGTCAGTAAGTATCATAGCAGCATTTCCGGTCGGGGCTGTTATTGTCTTGATTGTTGCAAGCTTTATGAAAG
>CANSCI010000145.1 GCA_947645355.1 uncultured Dorea sp.
GATCAGGACGGCGCCTTCCCTCGCGGCCTGAATGCTGGGCGGAACCGGGCACCACACATCCTCGCAGATCTCTGCGGATATGATCAGTTCCTCCATCTCCTTTGCTGCAAACAACAGCTGCGGCCCAAACGGGATATCCCGGCCGTCAAACCGGATCAGCCTTGCCTGCTTTGGTCCTTCACAGAACTGGCGCATCTCATAAAATTCTCCGTAATTAGGGAGAAAGCTCTTCGTGGTAAATCCAAGGACCTGCCCCCGGTTTATGGCAGCCGCCGCATTATAGAGTTCCCCCTCCACAGGAAGCGGAAGCCCCACAAAGTAGATCCCCCCCTTATCCTTCGTATAATCCGCAACCTGCCGAAGCCCCTCCATCGCATCCTTCAGAAGAATCTCCTGGGCAAAAAGATCCCCGCAGGTATATCCGGTCATGCACAACTCCGGAAATACAACGACCCCGGCGCCTTCTTTTTCTGTCTCATCAATCATACGGCAGATCTGCCGTGCATTGTAAGCTGCATCCGCAACCCGGATATCCGGCGTAGCTGCAGCCACTTTAATAAATCTGTCCTTCATAAGCTCCATCCTCCTGTGGCATTTTACTTCCTGCTTCTTTTCACGATTCGTTTCAAATCTTCTACGGTATACTGATAAGCGCTGTTGCAAAAATGACATTTAACTTCAATATCTTTGCCGTCGTCAATCATATCCTGGATATCCTTCCTCCCGATCCCCGCCACTGCATGCTCTACCCGCTCTTTTGAGCAGCTGCAGAAAAACCGTGCAGGAACCTTGTCCGTAATCTCAAGTCCCACATTCCCCAACAGCTCCTCAAGCAGATCCTCCGGCGTATATCCCTGATCCAGAAGTGCCGTCACGGACGTAACATTTTTAAGGTTCTCCTCAATCCTGCTGATGGTCGCATCCTGTGCGAACGGCATCATCTGGAGGATAAAGCCGCCCGCTGTTTTTACTGTATTATCTCTTTCCATCAGAACGCCGAGCCCCACCGATGAGGGCACCTGCTCTGAATTAGCAAAGTAATAGGTCAGATCCTCTGCGATCTCACTTGTCACAAGAATGGTCTGCCCGCAATAGGGCTCCTTTAACCCCATATCTTTAATGACCTGTATCATACCGATCCCTACAGCGCCTCCTACATCTAATTTCCCGTTTTTCGGCGGAAGCATGACATCCGGCACATCCACATATCCCTTGACATTCGGGCGGCTGTCCGCCGTCACGGTAATCCCCCCTAAAGGACCGTCCCCGCGGATCTTAAGGGTCAGCATATCTGAATCGTTCTTCATCATGCTTCCCATCATAGCCCCGGCTGTCAGCAGACGGCCAAGGGCTGCTGTTGCCACCGGGCTTGTCCCATGACGTCTTCTTGCCTCCTCCACAGTCTGCCTTGTCACAGCAGCAAATGCACGGACCTGCCCGTCCGCCGCCGTCGCCCTTACGATATAATCCTTCATACACTATTATCCTCTTTTCTGTTATTTTCTATTCTGTTTTTGATTCTCCTTTGCTACCACACAGATGCGCCCGCTGGTATCCGAAGGGGGATTTCCTGTATATCCATCGTATGCCGCAGCAAATTCAAGCCCTGATGCCTTCAGAAGTCTTTTGATTTGTTCCAGCGCATATGCCCGCTGATAGTGAACCTCCTGGTATTTCCGGTATAAGTTCCCTTCCTCCTCACATTTCACAAACAAGGTCAGCTCATATTCATTCAGTTTCTCCCCGGCATCATAATAATTGTCCCAGATAAAGCTGCACTCCGGCCGGTCCTCTGCAATGACCCGATCCCCCAGAACTTCACTGTACTTATATTCTGTATTAAAATCAAACACAAATACCCCGCCCGGATCAAGATAATTGTCCGCAAGCCGGAAGACCTCCAGCAGATCTTCCTCCTCCGTGATGTAATTCACGCAGTCGCACACACTGACAATAGCCCTCACGGTCCCATACAGCTCAAATTCCCGCATATCCTGCATAAGATAGAGAATATCATGCCCGCTTTCCATGCGCTTCTCAAGAGCAAGTTCCAGCATTTCCTCAGAATTATCTGCTCCGATCATATCATAGCCCTTTGCCGCCAGCAGTTCTGTCATGCTCCCGGTTCCGCACCCAAGTTCCAGCACCAGTCCATCCTCAATCTGATATTGCTTTAGAATTGCCTGAATCCTGTCCGCCCATTCCCCATAAGGGACATTGTCCATAAATGTATCATAAACCTCTGCAAAACTCGTATAAGCCTCCACATTTCCCTCCCGATCCTGTACGCCTGAAATAACCCGGCGATACTTTTGTCATCTGGACATCTCCTAAAAATTATAGCATAAAAATGGGAAGTTTCAATCGAAACCTCCCACTATCTTTCCTTGTATGTAGCTAATTACCAGTATCTCCTGACTGCCAGCACCGTCTTATAGTTGGCCGGTGAGGTCGTCTTGATCCCGCCCTTTGGATATGGGGCACTGTTGGATGCATGTACGATCGTGTTATTGCCGATGTAGATTCCGACATGGCCGCTGTAGCATACCACGTCTCCCGGCAGCATCTCCGAATACTTGACCGCCTTTCCTCCGGTACGCTGCGCGCCGGAACTCCTCGGCACGCTGATCCCGAACTGCTTATGGATCTGCTGCACGAACCCGGAACAATCAATCCCGTTCGTAAGACTGTTGCCGCCGAACACATATTTATTTCCCACATACTGGAGCCCTTTGTTGGCAATCTTCTGCCCCAGACATGCGTTGCCCGGCGTGGACGGCTTGCTGTCTTCTTCTTTTCCTGCATCCGGCTTTGAAGAATCTCCGGACGAATCACCCTGGGAAGGCTTCGAGGAAGTTCCCGATGAATCACCCTGAGAAGGCTTACTGTCCGAACCCGAAGATGGCTTATTGGAGGAACCTGCATCTGGCTTTGAGGCAGCTGCAGCTGCTGCGGCCTCGTTTCTGGCTGCTTCTTCCGCTTTTGCAAGAGCTTCCGACTGTCTGGTCAGTTCGGCCAGCTGTTCTGCCGCCTCTTCCTTGGCCTGCGCAAGCTGACTGTCAAAATCGGCAATCTGACTTCTCATCTGCGTCAATGTCCCTTCCAGGTTCGACTTCTGACTCTCCATCTCCTTGGCCATGTCTTCCATCTCCGCCTGCTGCGACTCAAGCTCTGTCTTCAGATCCTTAACTTCGTTCTTGGTCTTTACATATTCATCCAGCATATGCCGGTCATAATCATGGACATTCTGTACATATTCCGCCCGGTTCACAAGGTCTGTATAAGACTTGGAATCTGCAATCGTCTCGAAGAAGGACATATCCCCTTCCTCATACATATATTTGATACGAAGCTTCATATCCTCGTACTGTTTCTCTTCATCGGCCTTTGCCTTATCAAGGTCAGTCTCAGCCTGTGTGATCCTGCCCTGCTGCGTCTCCATGTCCTGCTTCAGCGCATCAATATCCACCAGAAGCGCGACAAGCTCTGCGTTAACACCGGATGCCTGTGCCTCCGCCTGCTTCTTCTGCTGTTCCAGCGTATCTACCTTCTCCTCCGAGGCATTTACCTTCTCTTTGGAAGCGTTCACTTTCTCTCTGGAAGCACTCACTTCATCTTCCGGAGCCGCCATAACAGGAGTTGCAATAAAAGAGCTCACCACAACACATGTGATGAGCGCCTGTAACCATCGTTTCTTCATGTTATCACCCATCCTTATCAATTATATTATACTCTCATACGCCCCCACGTACCATAAAAATAGGATACAACATTTTTCAACAATTTTCAATATCTTTCTTATAATTTACATATTTAACCAGTAACGGAACTGTTCTGCCTGTTATGGACGGACATACCACATGCTGCTCTGTACCGGTGCAATCTTAACCACGTCTCCTGTACGAGGCGCATGGATCATGCTGCCGTCGCCGATATAAACACCTACATGTCCCGGCTTTACGCAGATATCACCAGGCTGCGGATTTTCTACCCTCGGCATACCCAGGAAACTTCCGGATACATAAACACGGGCATATCTTCCGGTCAGACAGAAGCCCACCAGTCCGGAACAGTCAAATGCATCGGGTCCGACAGCGCCGGATTTGTACGGTTTGCCCAGACACTGATATGCACGGGATACCGTGGAACCTCCTACATAGCTTGGCGTCGGGTTGCTGCTGCCGGTGCCGCCGGTGCTGCCATTTCCCTTATTTCCGCTGTCATTATTGGAAGTGCCGTTCCCTTTGCTGCTGTTATTGTTATTATTCTGAGCTGCCTGAGCTTCTTTTTCCTTACGCTCACGCTCAGCCTTCTCTGCTGCTTCACGGGCCGCAGCCTCCACGGCTGCTTTAAGCTCCGCATCCAGATTGGCAACCTCTGCTTCCTTGGACTCAAGCATATCGTTCAGGCTCTCCTCTTTGTCCGAGAACTCCTGCTCTTTGCTTTCCAGCTCCTTCTGCTCTGCTTCCAGGCTGGCTTTCAGGTTCGCCACCTTTTCCTTGGTCTCAACATACTCCTGAAGCTTATCCCTGTCGTAAGTATGTACATTCTGCACGTACTCCGCTTTATTTACAAGATCCGTAAAATTTTCTGAGGAG
>CANSCI010000146.1 GCA_947645355.1 uncultured Dorea sp.
TTCCTTATAAAAGCCCTCGACAGGCTCTTCCTGACTATCCTCCAATACCTCCTTTGCTGCTTCCTTAAGCCTTTCTGTATCTTCCTTTGCATAGACGGTCGCACCCAGCCGGGCATGATCCTGGTTATATTCGCAGGCCCCTATACAACCTGCGCTCACTACAAGCGCCATGGAACCTGCCAGCATTCTTTTTACGATCTGATTTTTCATATTCGATTACCCCTTTCCTTTTCTATACTGCAGATTTCTTTCCCAGTCTTATCTTCCGCCCTTTGGTTTTTCCGGGCAGGAAATCTTTACTTGTCTTAACGATCACCTTATCAAACACCATAAACATCGAAGGCAGTACAAATACAACTACAAGCATACTGATGATCGCGCCCCTTGCCATAAGGATACATAAGGGACTGATCATATCGATATTGGAATAAAAACCTACGCCTATGGTTGCCGCAAAAAAGCTTAAGGCGCTCACGATCACAGACTGTGCCGATGCCTTGTGAGCCGTCGTGATGGCTCCGTGCTTATCCGCGCCTCTGCTTCTCTCCCGCTTATAGCGGGTGGTCATAAGGATCGCATAGTCCACGGTAGCTCCAAGCTGGATAGTCCCGATGACGATGGAAGCCACAAAGGGAAGCCTGGTACCGGTATAATATGGAATTCCCATATTGACAAATATGGCAAACTCTATGATCCCAACCAGAATCACCGGAAGCGTCCATGACCGGAACAGGATCAGAATGATGATAAATATAATTCCGATAGAGACCACACTGACCGTCCGGAAGTCTGTGTCTGTAATGTCGATCAGATCCTTTGTAAGAGGCGCCTCTCCCACGAGCATAGCACTTTTATCATACTGATCCGTAATGTCATTGATCTGGGCGATCTGGGCATTGACTTTATCTGTAGCTACCTCATATTCGGAATTAATCATCACCATCTGGTAATTGTCTGTCTTTAACATACCTGTAACCGATTCCGGAAGCATATCCGCCGGAATCCCAGGCCCTGCGACGGAATTGAGCCCCAGCGCCCATTTTACCCCGTCCACCTTCTCGATCTTTTTTATCATCCTGTCCACATCTGCCGATGACACGTCACTTTTTATAAGAAGGACATGGGTCGTATTCATATTGTAGTCTTGATTGAGTTTTGCATTAGCCTCAATACTCGGAAGATATCCGGGCAGCGAATCGTCCAGCTTATAATAGACGCCGGCATGGCTGTTTCCGTAGACTGCAGGGCAAAGCAGCACAAGGAAGATCACCACATACACCGGATAATATTTGGTGACCTTTCCAGAGATCCTGCCGATATCCGGAAGAAGAGGCCTGTGCTTTGTCTTCTCGATGATCCGGTCGCAGCATAAGATCATGGACGGCAAAATCGTCACACAGGCAATGACCCCGAAGATCACACCCTTTGCCATTACGATCCCGATATCAAGCCCCAGGGTAAAGCTCATAAAACAAAGAGCAATAAATCCGGCGACTGTCGTGACAGAACTTCCGATCACAGAAGAGAAGGTCTGGGATATGGCGTGCGCCATTGCCCGCTTCTTGTCCCCGGCAAACCGCTCCTGCTGCTCTTCGTAGCTGTGCATCAGGAAAATGGAATAATCCATGGTAACGCCAAGCTGCAGTACTGCGGCAAGCGCTTTCGTAATATAGGAAATCTGTCCCATAAAGATATTGCTTCCCAGATTATAAACGATAGCCATTCCGATACTTAACAGGAACAGGATCGGGATAAAGAAAGATTCCATCGTAAGACCCAGCACAAGCGTAGAAAGGATGACCGCAATCAGCACATAGATGGGCGTCTCCCTCTCGGACAACTCCTTAGTATCCAGCACGATCCCCGACATTCCGCTTAAGAAGCACTGCTTATCTGCAAGATGCCGGATCTCCTTTACCGCTTGAAGTGTACCGTCCGCTGAAGTCGTATCATCAAAAAATACAGCCATCATCGTACCTGTCTCTGAGCGGAACACCTCATGCAGCTCATCCGGAAGCATACTCTCCGGCACAGAGAGATCCATCACCGAATCGTACCACAGCACCTCCTTTACATGATCCACTTCCTCGATCTTTTCCTTCAGCTTTACCACATCCTTATTCTCCATGCCGTCTGCCACCAGCATAGAAAAGGCGCCGATCCCAAAATCTTCCACCATAATGTCCTGGCCTTCCATCGTCTCAATCTCCTCCGGAAGGTAAGTGAGCACATCATAATTGACTCTGGTATGAAGATAGCCCCACGCCGAAGGAATCAAAAGCAAAATACTTGCAACCAATATTGCCGCTCTGTATTTTACTACCTTTTTTCCAAAGTTAACCATTAGTCCTTCCTCTCTTTCATTTATGACTATTAGTCATTTCTTTCAATATGTACTATATATCAAAAATGACTAATAGTCAATATATTTTATGACTTTTGGTCATTTTTTTATATTTTGGCTTGCTATGAGAGAAAAATATAGTTATAATGACAGGAAAGGAAGGAATTTTGACATGGGAAAAATAGATGAAAATAAGAAAAAGAAAAAAGAAGCTCTGTTTAACACTGCCTATGAGCTTTTTACGACAAAGGGCATCAACTCTACCGCAATATCTGACATTGTCGAAAAAGCCGGGGTCGCCAAAGGCACCTTTTATCTATATTTCAAAGACAAATATGATATTAAGAACAAGCTGGTGGTGCATAAAGCCCGGGAGCTTTTTCATTCTGCCGGTGATTCACTTGCCGCCGCCGGCGTCCACGGTCTTGAAGATCAGCTGATCTACATCATTGATCATGTAATCAATGCTCTCATGGAAAATAAACCCCTTCTCAACTTTATTTCAAAAAATCTTGTGATGGGAGCTCTGCGTTCCACATTGATCACCGGGGAGAACAGTGACGATGACATCTATGACCGGTTCCTGGAGCTGGTCAGCCAGGATGATTACAGTTATACAGATATCAACGTCATGCTTTTTACCATTGTCGAACTGGCAGGCTCCGCGGCATATAATTCCATTCTATATGAGGAGCCGCTGCCGTTTGAAGAATACAAGCCGTTTTTATACCGGTCCGTACGGTTGATCATAAAAAGTCACAGGGTGCCCTGACGGCATCCTGTGACTTTTTTACATATGGGGCTTGTTTACATAAACATATTGCTGGTTCCTACATAGCGGATACCATTCTCATATACACGTTTTCCGCCGAGAGTTACGAGCTTGACATCATTCAGACAAGTAATATCCCTGCTTAAGTCTCCGCCGACTACAAGAAGATCTGCATCCAGTCCTTCCTTCACCAGCCCCCTCTCATGCTCTGCCCCCAGCACCTTTGCCGGATTTGACGTCGCAGTCTGAATGGCCTGTGCCGGGGTGATCCCATACTCAACCATGTAGGCAAGTTCCCGCGGAAGCGGCAGAAGCGGAGACTGATACATCACCATATCCGTTCCTGCTATGACCGTAACACCTGTGTCATAAAATGCTTTGAAATTGTCTCTGTATGCCTTGTATGCAGGCTCAAAATACTGATAATCCCTGATCTCCCTCAGCATCACCGGATCATTCACCGGCTGGCCTGCATGCTTCTCCATATTTTCTTTACAGATGTCATAAAGGAGCGTGTAGGCCATGATGGTGGGAGTCCATGCGATCCCCTTTTCTGCCATCTGCTTCGCGTGATCCAGATTCATGAAGGTTGCATGCTCGATCGTGTCAAACCCTGCGTCAATACACATCTGGATCCCCGGGTTCGTCCCGGCGTGCACACCGCACTTGATGCCCCTTCGGTGACATTCATCTACCGCTGCATCGAGCTCCTCCTGGGTAAACTCCGGCGTATGGGTCCGGTGCGTCGTCAACACCTTTACCCACTCTGCGCCGTCGCGCACCTGCCGGCGGATTTCCCTGCGGACCTCCCATGGCCCGTCCACCTGCTCCACTTCCTCCCACGCATGGCCGCCGCTCATACAGATCCCTGTGTCGGTGTGGGTGATCCTCGGCACCGTGACAAAACCTTTCTCCGCGGCAAGTTTCAAATTCCTGCACACTCCATGGGCCGAAGACATGTCACGCACAGAGGTGATGCCCCTCTCAAATGCCGCCTGGGCATGCTGCAGGGCGTACAGCATGATCAGCTGCGGATTATAGTTGAAGCTGTCCGGCTGGGAATACCAGTATCCCAGATGGACATGCATATCGCACAGCCCCGGAAGCAGCGTAGCCTCCCCATAGTCTTTGACCTCTTCCCCCGGGAACTTTCGCATCAATTCCTCTTTAGATGCGATCTTTTGAATCTTTCCATCCGCCCCTGTCACTACGGCCTGATCGTTAAGAACCGTCTTTCCGTCTCCTGTCATCAGATACTTTGCACAGATAATCATTGTTTTCCTCTCCTTATTCTTCGGCACCGGCAC
>CANSCI010000147.1 GCA_947645355.1 uncultured Dorea sp.
ATTATGGGGTAAAAAACAGGTTCTGTCACTCCGGTAGTTTATTTTGCGCTTACTTAAAAACTACGGTTCTCCATGACAAAGATGAGGATAACATTTTATCTCAGCCCGCAGATTCTGGCAAACTCGTCTTCATCGTCAGGCCACAATGGCTCCTCGGCATTCAGCTCCGGATTACTCCTGTCCATGGCATCCTTGAGCATCTCAAGAGAAGGCTTGGCATAAATCCTTGTAGTCTGGGTTGAAGCATGACCGAGTATCCTTGAGACCAGTTCCAGTTCGATATTGTTCTGGTACAGGTTCGTCGCCCTCGTGCGGCGGAACATATGCGGGTGAACCTTGTCAGGAAGATCCGGATGTTCGTTTCTGATCTGATCCGCATACTTGTTGATGATACGCCCCACATTTCCCGGGGACATCATCTGTGCCTGTCCATGGATCACGCTATAAAAAAGGTTATTTGTCTCGGGCGAACCCGGCCCGTGGTACAGCCGTATATAGTTTTCGAGATGCCCGACTGCATTGTCAGAAACAGACACGATACGGTCCTTATCGCCTTTTCCATGAATGCGAAGATACGGGGAATCTTTTTGGAGGCTCACATCGGTCACCTTCAGGCTGAGCAGCTCGCTAAGGCGGATTGCAGAATCATAGAGGGTTATCATTATGGTGGAGTCCCGTATTCCGCGCCTGCTGTTCCCGGGTGCGGAGAAAAGGGCCCTCAGACACTCCTCGCTCAGGATTTCCCTTTCTTTTTCAGGGTTCCTGAGAAAAGGCACCCTCGACACCATTAACGCGTTTTGCTGCCAGGTGATGTCGCCGTCTGCCACATACCACATATAAGACTTTATTCCAGCGAGGCGCTGATTGCAGGATGATTTTTCATATTCGGATTTCTGGAGATGCTCCATGAAACCCAATAAAAAATCTCTGGTGCAGTCCTCAAAGCCAAATGACTTCAAAGACAGGCCCATTGATACAACATACCGCCTGAAAACCGTAAGGGCGTCCCTGTAGGCCTTGACGGTATACGGGCTGCGGCTGCATTGCGAGGCCAGATATTCATCAAGGAATTCATGTGTCCTGGAGAAGAACAGCCTGCCGAAATCTTTAGTCTTCATGTCGCACCTCCGGAATCACGCGGGATGAGGCAGCATCTTTGCGTTTTATCGTATGGAAGGCATCCTCAACCTGATGATAGTAATAGTAGGTCTCTATCGGTCCTTTGTGACCAAGGAAGCTGCTGAGATAAGGCATCATTACATGGAGCGGCACATCCCCGTCCATCCATGAATTCATCCGTTTTATCACATATGCATGCCGGAGGCAGTGGACAGTAGGTTTTTTATCACAGGACGCAGAAGATTCCGTTGCGTTCCAAAATTCATTAAATTTCCTGTCCACGGAAGTCTTCGGGATGTGGCTTTTAGGATCTTTTCCCGGGAAAGCCCATTCCGGAGTCAAACCGAGCTGGTTATGAAGCCAATACAGATAATCCGAACACAAAAGACAGAGGTCATCTGATAAATATACAATCCTGTCCTTGCTGCCTTTGGACTGATAAATAGATATGCTTCCCTCAGCAAGGTTTATGTTTGCGGTTTTCAGGGAACACGCCTCATTATTGCGGAGGCCGCAACAGTATATCAGGCGGAACAGGACTCTGTATTCTTGCGCCATCCGCTTGAACGAGTCTTTCGTGGTGCGCGTGTCATAAAGGTCGACCTGCTCAAAGAATTCCTTGATATCACTGTCCGTCATCAGGTACGGCACGGTCTTTTCCGGCCTTGGCAGATTTGCTGGGATGTAAGAGGGAATCCCGACTGTATTGAGGTAGATGCTGAAGTTCCGCAGGGCTTCGAGACGGTTGCGCTGGGTGGTTTTTGTCTCTGGTTCATTTTTTGATGCCCACGTTTCAAAAAGCTGCTTTGAGATGGCACGTTCCTGTATCCTATTGCTGCAGCAGAACTGATCGAATCGGTATAGCCAGTATGCCGGGTTGTCAAACAGGAATCCTGCCTTCCGGCGCGACGAGATATAGTCCGTGATACTTTCTGAAAAAACGCTTTTGTATTCGTAATCCTTATGCATGGAAGGCGCCTCCTTTGTAGGGAATGCCTGCGTCTGCCAGTGACAGCGGGCACATACGCATACGTTCCTCGTCCAAAGAAAGGTATTTATAAACGGTTCCATTGGTAGAATGGCCAAGCGAATCGGAGATCCGCTCGACGTTGACGCTGCCTGAGAGCAGATGTGTGGCAAACGTCTTCCTTACGATGTGGAAGCCGCATTCCTTCCCATCATGCGGCGCTATAAACCGGCTTAACGCATTCCTGCATACATTTCGCCCCACTCCGTCATACGGAGCCTCATGCCGGATGAATATATACGGCGAATCACTCTTTGGCCTGCCATCCCGTATGTAACGGAACAGTATGTTTCCTGTCTTTACAGGCATAGGCATTGTGAGTGCCTTGCCAGTTTTCTTCTGTATGATGCGGATGCTCCTCTGTCTCCAGTCTACATCAGCGAAACGGAGCGAGATAATGTCGGAGGCCCGGAACCCCATTGAAAGCCCGATGCAGACGATGGCATAATCCCGGAGCCCTTTTGGGGAGAGCGTAGCGGTGTCAACCGCCCAGATAGATGCAGCTTCTTCTTTTGAGAGCGCCTTCACAATAGAGGTCCTTGGTGCGGCCAGTGTCGGAAGTGCTTTGTACAGGTACGGGTCATCCACAAGCCCCTGCTCATAAAGATATAGGATGAAGCTGCGGATACGGCAGTTATAGGCAGCTTTCCCTTCCGCAGTCCCGTGTCCGTCCTGCAGGTTGAATTCCTTGAAAATCTCCGGCGTGACTTCCTTGAAGCTTTGGATGCCAATGCCGTCAAGGTATCTGCAGAACCTGAGATTGCTTGATTTCTGCATGGAGATGGTTGATGGCTGCCAGCCCTCGCGTTTTAAAAGCGCAAGATAGCCGGAAAGCGCTTCTTTCTCCCAATTGGGAAGCATTTCCACGGAATCGGATTCACTTGGATTTCCCGTGGATTCCGTCGTGACCATTCCGGTGTCCAGAAAAATGAGGAATTGGCAGATGGTGCGGCGGTGCTGTTTCCAACTCGTGCCGAGCAGGGGCTTCACTTTATCAAACCAGTGCCATATCAGCGTTCTATTTATGCCAGTCCGATGCATGTCCAGGAAGATATACAGCAGCGACAGGATGTGTTTCGAGCTTTTTAATACGGTATTGCCATACCTGGCATTCTCCATCCCGGAAAGAAAGCGCAGGACATCATACCATGCCAGCGGATGGGCATCTGAAACGCGATAGGCCTCCATTTCCTCATGAGGAATCCTTATGATCTGCGGAATGAGAAGCTTGTTAAGCGCAAGTGAAAGACCGAATGAACACTTGCCGTTTGCCGCCAGCTGTCTGAGAAATATACGAATCAGATCTTCATACACATCTTTCGATTTTTGAGAGACGTGATAGTCTTCCTCATGAAATTTCAGGAGCAGTTCATAGCCAAGGTTCTTGATTGAACTTACGCCCTTCCCCTGCAGGTATAGCAGGAATCTTGCGCAGGATATCCGATAACGGTCATCTGCCCCGTGATCATAATCGCCCAGGAAAGAATCAAGAAGCCCTTTGAATCCAGGGGCAAGCAAGTCATACGGGGGCTTTCGGAAGCAGAGATGATCTGGGGAGATACGCCCGCCATGCCAGACATCTTCCAGTTGCCGGATACAATGCCTGTAGCCGGTACATTTCCTGTAATCCCAGGATGCTTGATTGCGTTCTATCCATTGGCTGGCCGTGTAACAAGAATAGGGATGATTTGTTGCTATCAGGAATTCTTCTAATTCCTGATAGCAACGCTTGTGCAGGCTGATTGTTGAGGCACTGAAACCCCCTGATTTCAGAAATTCCATGACAGCTGCGACATTTGATTTGTATTGTTCCATTGGAACCACCTCCTTGATATTTGGTGATTCCATTATCAAGAACTTTGGAATTATTATCCATATCTTTTGTTGAAAAAATCCAGATTTTAAGCCGTCTTCTGATAAAGATGAGGATAAAAATATCGTGAGAATAACGCCGCTTATTCACATATGAAGAGTAAGCGCAAAATAAACTACCGGAGTGACAGAACCTGTTTTTTACCCCATAATA
>CANSCI010000148.1 GCA_947645355.1 uncultured Dorea sp.
GCATTTGAGAGTGATACGAAGATTGATGATGAGATCTTAAAGCAGGAGCTTGGAAATAACGGGGACATACAGCTGAAAAATATTGTCCGGACCATCCAGCGGGAGCAGAATGCTATTATACGAAATACAAAGGATCGGATCCTTGTCATACAGGGGGCGGCAGGGAGCGGCAAGACTTCGGTTGCCCTTCACCGGATTGCCTATCTTTTGTATCATGACAGAGAGAATCTGAGGGCGGCAAATGTTCTGATTCTGTCTCCTAATACGGTATTTTCCGATTACATCTCCCACATCCTTCCTGAGCTTGGCGAGGAACATATACAGGAGATGAGTTTTGACTTGTTCGCCTATAAAGAATTAAAAGATGCTGCATATGACTGTGAGGATCGCTGCGACTATCTGGAGAAGGTGATAAAATTTCATGATCAGGAGGCGCAGAGACGGTTTCAGGAGAAGCAGTCTGCCGGATTTATCGGACAGATGGAAGGGTTTCTGGCGGCGTTGGAGGATCGCCTTATGGATATCCGTGGGATTTCCTTCCGGGGGCTCCACAGATCAGAGGAAGAACTGATCCGCCTATTCTATTTTAAGTTTCAGAACCTTCCGCTCCTTGTACGGATGGACGGGATCATGGAGTATTTTATCGATGAGTATGAGACTCTGAGCGGGAGACAGATTTCCGAGGAGGATCGGGAGTCTCTGCAGGCAGGATTTGACCGGATGTATGTGACAAAGGATCTCTATAAGATCTATGGATGGCTTCTCGATGAGTGCGGTTATCCAAAGCTTTCCGCGGCAGAGTATGACAGAAGGAAAATAGAATATGAGGATGTATTTCCCATGCTTTATCTGAAATACCGTCTGAAGGGAAAGTCGGAGCATAAGAATATCAAGCATCTGGTCATTGATGAGATGCAGGATTATTCTTATCTGCAGTATACGATTCTTGAGAGTCTGTTTTCCTGCCGGATGACGATCCTGGGGGACCGGGCACAGACTATGGACGGCAGGATGCAGGATGTGACCGAATTTCTTCCAAGGATCTTCGGAAAGAAGCTGCACAAGATCGTGATGAATAAGAGCTACCGTAATACACTGGAGATCGCAGAGTATGCGGGGAGGATCAACGGGGAGCAGGAGCTTGAGCTATTTGAGCGCCATGGAAAGGACGTGGAGGAGAAAAGTTTTTCCAGTATGGAACTGCTGCTTGACAGGATTGAAAGCCAGGCGGACTTCTCCGAGAGCGGATATGAGACCGGGGCAGTCATTGCCATGACAGAATCAGAGGCTTCCTGTATTTACCGGCTTCTTAAGAACCGGGGGCTTCCGGTGAATTATATTGACCGGAATACGTCGGCATTTAAGAAGGGGCTGACGGTGACGACATTCTATCTGGCCAAAGGGCTGGAATTTGACCAGGTATTTGCGGTACTGGGACATAAGGATCACCCGATTTACCGGCAGGCAAAGTATATCAGTGCCACAAGGGCACTCCATGAGTTATATGTATATGAACTTGAAGGACAGCCGGATGCGTATAGGCGGTATGTAGATTGACTGTAAGATATGTGCAAAATAGACAAAGAGAGGAAATCTATGATGTTGGAACAGATCAGAGAGCAATTGAGAAAGGCGTCTGAGGAGGACTATAAAACGTTTAATAAAAGCCTGATGCCGGGCACTAATCTGGTGCTTGGCGTCCGCATGCCGAAGGTGCGGAAGATGGCGAAGGAAATCGCAAAAGGAGACTTTCGCGCCTATCTTGACGAAGCCAGGGAAGGGGTCGGCAAGGGATCCTACCACGAGGAAATTATGCTGGAGGGGCTGGTGATCGGATATGCTAAAATGGAGCTTTCCGAATATTTCTCCTGTCTGGATGTGTTCGTCCCTAAGATCCATAACTGGGCGGTCTGCGATTGCTGCAGCAGTACCTATAAATTCATGGAAAAATATCAGGCGGAGAGTTTTGCGTACATAGAAAAATGGCTGAACAGCGCCAGGGAGTATGAGGTGAGGTTCGGGATCATCTCCCTGCTGGATCATTTTCTGAATGAGGAGTATATTGACCGTGTCCTTGATATCTGCCATCATACAAGACATGACGGGTATTATGTAAAGATGGCGGCAGCCTGGGCGCTGTCGGTATGCTATGTAAAGTTTCCGGAGAAAACAAGGGCGCTGATAGAACATAATACAATGGATGATTTCACACACAATAAAACGATCCAGAAGATCCGGGAATCCTACCGGGTGAGCAGGGAAGAAAAAGAGGAATTAAAAGCGCTTCGGCGTTGATCCCGGAAGAATATCCGGCGGCAAAGAATATTTAGCCTCCGCGTACAAGGGTATCTTCCGTGGATAGTAGGAGAAGAAAAGAGAATGAAAATTACGGTTGTAGCAGTGGGAAAAATCAAAGAAAAATATCTGCGGGATGCGGTTTCGGAATATTGCAGGCGGCTCTCCAAATACTGTAAGCTGGATATTGTCGAGGTGGCGGATGAGAAGACGCCGGACCGTGCCGGTGATACGGTGGAGACTATGATCCGGGCGAAGGAGGCAGAGCGGATCCTCAAACAGATCCGGGAGGATGCCTATGTCATTACCCTCGAGATCATGGGAAGACAGTTATCTTCCGAGGAACTGGCGGGAACCATTGAGGAACTTGGCATCCGTGGTACCAGCCATATTGTGTTTGTGATCGGCGGGTCCATCGGGCTTGGAGAAGAGGTGATGCAGCGTTCAGATTTTGCACTCAGCTTTTCCAGGATGACATTTCCCCATCAGCTGATGCGGGTGGTTTTGCTGGAGCAGGTATACCGGAGTTACCGGATCATTCACAGAGAACCGTATCATAAGTAGTAAAAAGTTCAGACGGTTTTGCAGTGGCTAACCGGAGCCTTCCGGTGATCGTACTGATCGGTACACTGCTGGCAACCTGGTGCGGCGCCGGCGGAATCACAGGATCAGCAAGTATGGTGTGGCAGAACGGCCCTTTATTTGGCATCCTGATTTTCATGGGCGCTCCTATCGGAATGATGCTTCTTTATCTTGTCTCAGGGAGAGTGCGGCAGGCAACTACATACACGATTCCGGAGCTTTTTGAGATCCGTTACGGAACAACGGCGAGGGCGATTGCGACCATCTGTATCGTGATGGCGTATGTAGGGATCCTTGCGTCCCAGTTTATGGCGGCGGGCAATATTGTCAATCTCGCCACGGGGATTGATATAAAGACAGCCACGATTCTGTGCGGAGTTTTGATCGTTGTCCTGGCGGTTACAGGCGGTATGGTAAGTGTGGCCTATACCGATGCGATCAGTGCATTTTTGATCGTAGGAGGTTTCCTGTTTGCAATTCCTCTTTTGAGCAGGCAGATCGACGGCGGCTTTTTCGGAATGTTTTCCGCGCTGCCGGAAGGGAAGAATACATTTTCCGGAAATCTTAATTTTATCCAGGCAGTCGGTTATATTTTCCCCATATTCTTCCTCGTTCTCGGTGATCAGAATATGATTCAGAGAATCGGAGCGGCAAAGGATGTAAAGACGGCAAAACGTTCTGGAAAGGGTCTGGTTCTTGCAGAGATTGTTGTTTGTGCGCTGATTATTATTACTGTTACGACAGGAATTTTCCTGATCCCGGAGATGGATAATCCAGATACCGTCATCTTCCAGCTGGCCATCGGTTATCTTCCGCCGGTGATCGCCGGAATACTTTTGTCAGGATGTATGTCGTTTGTAATTACTACCGGAGACTCCTATGTTCTGTCCATTGCTTCGAATATAACCTACGACATATGGGGCAGATTTATCAACAAAGAGGCAGATGACAAGAAAAAATTGCGTTTCTTAAGAGTTTCGGCATTTGTTGTGTCTATCATTGCATATATTCTGGGAGAATTTTTCCCGGATATCCTGTCTGTCCAGATGTATGCGTATTCCATGTACGGGGCAGCGATTACGCCGGCATTGGTGTGTGCATTGTTCAGCAAGAGTGTGACAAAGGCCGGTGGATTCGCAGGAATCTTAGGCGGCGGTATCGCGACGATCATCTGGGAAGTTGTTTTAAAATCACCGATGGGTATT
>CANSCI010000149.1 GCA_947645355.1 uncultured Dorea sp.
TTCGTATTAAAATAGACTCCCAAAGATTATAGTGCTAAATACGAAAGACGGGAGTCTATTATCTGAAAGCAATGATTGCGGAATAGAAGAAAAGAATTAGAAATCCGAAAAACTTAAAAATATATTTGACAAATTCTTTCTGATAGATTAAACTCATAATAGAGTTAGATAAAACTAACTGATGAGCTGCGGTATTTCATCTCCTATATGGGGCTCGGCGGGATACCGGGAGAGGAGGAAGAAGGATATGAGCCTGTTAGAGGCAGCAATAGGCAGGGAGTATATTGTGAAGGGGATCGACACGGATGATGATGAGTTGAATGCATTTTTATTTTCACTGGGCTGCTACAGAGGGGAACCTATTACTGTAGTTTCGTCCCTGAAGGGAGGATGTGTTGTTTCCATCAAAGATGCCAGGTATAATATTGACAACGATTTAGCTCAGGCTATATCTGTTTAAAATGGTAACTTTGGTTGCTGTTTTTTTCTGACCGTGAGTTAGTTTTAACTAACAAAATGTTTGATAGTATCAAATGGCTTATGAAAAATGTTTAAAGGAGGCAGTAAAATGAGGATAGCTTTGGCGGGGAACCCCAACAGTGGAAAGACAACGATGTACAACGCCCTGACCGGAAGGAATGAGCGAGTGGGCAACTGGGCGGGCGTTACGGTGGAACGCAAGGAGAGTCCGATCAGAAAAGGATATTTTGACGGGACGGAGGAATTGATCGCGGTAGATCTGCCGGGGGCATATTCTATGTCACCGTTTACTTCTGAGGAAAGTATTACAAGTGGATACGTAAAACATGGGAATCCTGATGTGATCATCAATATTGTGGATGCGGCCAATCTAAGCCGGAGCCTGTTTTTTACCACACAGCTTCTTGAGCTGGGGATCCCGGTTGTGGCGGCGCTCAATAAAAGTGACGTCAGTGAAAAGAAAAAAATAGAGATCAATGTGGAGCTTCTGGCGCAGAAGCTGGGATGTCCGGTGGTGCGTACAGTCTCAGTTTCTTCCGGGGACAGCGGGCTTAGAGAGGTTGTGGAGCAGGCTTATGCGCTGCGCGGATGTGTTCAGAAGGCTCCATATGTGCAAGGGAACATTGACCTTAAGGATAAAGCAGCGGTGGAGGCAGAAGACCGGAAGAGATTTGCGTTTGTCAATCAAATTGTGAGGTCCGTAGAAAAGCGGAGGGTATTGACCAGGGATAAAAATCAGCAAGACAAGATCGATGCCGTACTGACCAATAAATTTATCGGAATTCCCATCTTTGCGGTCGTCATGTTTCTAGTATTTTATATTTCACAGTCTACCGTAGGTACCTGGATCGCTGACTGGCTGACCGGTGGGATCGAGGCCTTTCAGGGCTGGGCTGCCGGGATGGCGGAAGGTGCAAGTCCCTTCCTGCAGGCGCTGCTGATAGACGGGATCATAGGAGGCGTAGGTGCAGTCGTCGGCTTCCTGCCCCTGGTCATGGTGATGTATTTCCTGATCGCCCTGCTGGAGGACTGCGGCTATATGGCGCGGGCAACTGTAGTGCTGGATCCTATTTTCAAGAGAGTGGGTCTTTCCGGAAAGTCTGTGATCCCTATGGTGATCGGTACCGGCTGTGCGATTCCGGGAATAATGGCATGCCGTACGATCCGCAATGAGCGGGAGCGCAGGGCGACTGCTATGCTGACTCCGTTCATGCCCTGCGGTGCAAAGCTTCCGGTGATCGCCTTATTTGCAGGGGCTTTTTTCCCAGAAGCTTCCTGGGTAGGACCGATGATGTATCTGGCAGGTATTGTGCTGATTTTCTTTGGAGCGCTGCTGGTAAATAAGATTACAGGATATAAATTCAGGAAATCATTTTTCATTATCGAGCTTCCGGAATATAAAGTGCCGAGCCTTAAGAGAGCGGTGTTGTCTATGCTTTCCCGGGGCAAGGCTTACATTATTAAGGCGGGGACAATTATTCTGGTATGCAATGCGGTGGTTCAGATCATGCAGACCTTCAATTGGCAGCTTCAGGTTGTGGAAGAGGGGATGGAGGGCACCTCGATCCTTGCGTCCATCGCATCTCCGTTCGCCGTCCTTCTGATCCCTGCAGGCTTCGGCGTATGGCAGCTGGCCGCCGCCGCGATCACCGGCTTTATCGCGAAGGAAAATGTAGTAGGTACGCTGGCTGTCGTGTATGGGATGACCAACCTGATCGATACGGAGGAACTTGCCCTGGCAGGGGGAGGCAGTGAAGTGGCTGCGGTTATGGGGCTTACGAAGGCTGCGGCCCTGGCATATCTGATGTTCAACCTGTTCACTCCTCCATGTTTTGCGGCAATCGGAGCCATGAATTCAGAGATGCAGGATAAGAAATGGCTGTGGGGCGGCATCGCACTTCAGCTTGGCACCGGATATACAGTGGCGTTCCTGGTCTATCAGATCGGTACGCTGGCGACGGCCGGCGCACCGGGAGCAGGCTTTGTACCTGGGCTTCTCTTCGTGGCAGTGATGGCTGCGGTTCTGATCGGGCTGATCCAGAATACCGGAAAGAAATTCCGTGCACAGTATGAGCTGCACGCAAGGGCTTGATAAAGGAGTGGTATTATGGCAGATATTGTGATTGTAGGAGTTTTGCTGCTGCTTATGGGGGCAGCAGTCGCCTATATCGTGAAAGCAAAGAAGAACGGTGCAAAATGCATCGGCTGCCCGGCAGGGGGAAACTGTCCGGGCAGGAAGAAAGGCCGCGGAGAATGTGGATGCGGCTGTCAGGGAGATGAAGACTTGTAATAAGTTTCCAATTTAATAGCGGCGCTGTATGGATCTTTTGATTGCCTCGAAGCTTTCTGCGCTGATGTCGTGCTCCATTTTACACGCATCCCTGGCTGCAGTCTCCGGGTCGACGCCGAGGCTCACCAGCCAGTCTGTGAACACAGTATGGCGTTCATAGGTCTCTGCAGCCAGATCCATTCCTTCCTGTGTCAGGGTGATATGCCCTGCCTCGGAAATGTCGATGTAATTTTTATTTCTCAGGTTTTTCATGGCCACGCTGACGCTGGGCTTGGAAAAATTCATTTCATTTACAATATCAATGGACCGGACTGCCGGCAGACGCATGCTCAGGACATAGATGGTCTCCAGGTAATCTTCTACGGACTCTTCAGAACGGTGGCTGATATATCCCATAATTATAACCCCCTTTTTATATGTCATGGTATCATCTGCGGCAGGAAAAAGCAAGAAAAGCTGTTTTTAAGTATTTTTATTATATTTTGTAACGAAAGAGGGATTGTATGGTCTAATAAATAACAGGAGGTGAGGCGTTATGGATTTTGAAGAAATATATACTATGTATTTTCAGGATGTCTATCTGTTTATTCTTGCTATGAGTAAAAATGCGGAGACAGCCGAAGAAATTACACAGGAGACATTTTTCAGGGCAATGAAAGGCGCCGATCAGTTTGAACACACCTGTTCTGTAAAAACGTGGCTGTGCCAGATCGGGAAGAATGTGTATCTGACCCATCTGAAAAAAGGAAAGCGTTTTGCCGATAAAGCCGCAGATTCTTCGGAAGCACACGGGGAGGCAGCGCAGAGTAAAGAAAAAAATCCGGAGGCAATCTGTATAAGCAAGGACGGGGCGCTGTCTATCTATAAGGTTCTGCATTGTCTGGATGAGCCTTACAAGGAGGTATTTACCCTGCGGACGCTGGGGGACTTATCCTTTCGGGAAATCGGGGAAATCTTCGGGCGGAAGGAGGGCTGGGCGCGTGTCACATATCATCGGGCGAAGCTTAAGCTTCAGGAACTGATAAAGCATTCCTATAGAGAATGAAATTTGAACTTTGAAAAAATAAAATCTCCCCG
>CANSCI010000150.1 GCA_947645355.1 uncultured Dorea sp.
TGCTCCGGGGTAGTATTCCATCAATTCCGGCCACTGGATATAAAACCGGTCTGCAAACCGGTAAAGAAATTTCCCGGTTCTGGTCGGACTGTATACATTTGCATAGGATTCGATAAAAACCAGCCTCTTCCTCAGTACCTTACACAGCAGACACAGAGGTATCATCGCAAGAACACCGGTAGTTATCACTACATCCGGACGCTCTGCTAAAAATATCTTAAGTGAAAGAAATGCATTGGCTGCTAGTCTTGGCATACAACTTTTTTCCATGCGGTTTACCTGCATCAGATAATAGATCCGACTGCCCGGACCAATTGCATCATACTGAGTTCTTTCTGTAACAATAAAGCTGTCATACCGGGCCATCAGAGGGCGAAGCATCAGCAGTTCCTCCAAGTGCCCGCCGGACGACGCCGCAAAACACACCTTTAGTTTTTTATTTTTCAAATTTATCATCTCCAAATATTTCGCGGCTGTCTGTGCAGCATCAAACTCATTTTCCTGTATGCCCGGAGCCAATCCGCTTTATCGCGGTTGACAGAAGTTCCCGGATGTTGTAACACTGTTCGCTGCCTGCACAGGAAAAACCACTCTGCAGTTCTATGTAATACCCGCGGTCATGAGCTTTTTCCTTGAATACAGTATTGATCTGCCTCAACGACGCATGCACCTGATCCTTGTCAAGCGCCTCCGCAAAAATCAGATACTGTCCTGCGCCATTATTACCGACAAACATCTTATTAGACGGAGAGAAAACAGCGGTCAGCGTCTCTGCAAAATCTTTGATCATCCGGTCTGCGGCCTCCCGGCCCAGACGCGCATTTTCCGACTGAAGATTAGCCATCTTAAACACGATGCACGCAAAATTCTCAGGAACCGGCCGCCGGTTGCGGGAATTGATAAACTGATCACATTTCGCCCGGTTTGGAAGTCCGTCTACTTTGTTTGTAAAAGCATAGTATTCAATGAAATCTTCAATTCTGCCAAAGAGCGCAGCGCCGGCACACCCAAGCGCACCGAAAACTACTACGATCAGGATCGTGAAGATCATGATCGGAAAACGCTCTGTAACCCTTACACTGGAAAGTACGGCAATATTTTTCCCGCCCAGATACTCATTGTATTCGTCATTGGTCTCATAATATACTGCCTGAAGCTCATTGATCTTCTCTGCCAGTTTCTCGATCTTTTCAAGTGTTTTTGCCTGAACATCTTCTGCTGCACTGGCCGGCGCATCGGCAAACACTGTCAGGATATAATCATTGTATTCTCTGTCAATAAGGTTTTCCTCGTAAATCGTACGGTCATCAATATATTTCATCATGAGCTGATCATATTCCGCAGTGCGGTCCACCGGCTCCCATTCATCGTCCTCTGTCTTACGGTTCCAATCATCGTATACGTTAGGCAGCACATAATTACGCAGAGTACCTTCGTTTATATCATTGTCCTCTTCCTTTGTTATATCAGCAGCGGCGCTGAATTCATCCATAGCGTTTTCGTAGGACGAAATAACTTCCCGAATTCTGTCGACTTCAAAAGACACCGCACTGTTGGATATGTCAAGTTCATTGTTCCGGTTCTGATATTTGTTTAAAAGCAGTTCCCGGTTTTTCGTAATCTTGCCGTCCAGAATCTCTGAAAGGAGCTGCCTGACCTCCACGTCCCTGATAAACTCAAATTCATTCTTCAGATCCTGAAAACTCCGTCCAGTCCTGCTGGATCTGAAATCTCCGTTCCAATCAGCCTTATCTGCCAGGTGCTTGTCAATATCCTCCAGCATATGATCCATAACCTCGGCCATCTCCAGATAGTCATATCCTTTTGCAGCTATATCGCTGACCGGATTGGCCGCCTGTGAAGTATTCACATGCACCTTCCCGTAATAAGCCGCATATTCCTGCAGAATCTGGTTCAGAACCTTGCGCGGATATTCCTTGCCGTTTCCGACCCCGCAGTTGAAGGTTACGATAAAGCGGGTCGGTATAAACTCATAATCCTCTTCCCCATTATCAAGCTTTGCCTGCTGCACCAGAAGATCATCGTCCGTGATGATCGGCTCTACCTGGATATTCATGCGGATATCGTCTATGGTGGCCTCTGTATACTCAATCCCAAGCTTCTTCATTGCCTGGGAGATCAGATTCGTCCCGTAAATCTCAGACGGGTCCAATGGGGTATTGTCCGGCGACTTTCCTTCTTCTGCCTCAGTGCCGGTATATTCAATAACAGTGACTGCCGTGTACTGCTGAATATAGAACTGGGCAATCACATAAAAACCGATCCCCACCAAAATGGACAGCCCGGCAATCACCCTGCGGTATTTTTTTAAATAACGAAAAACATCAAGTTCTTTCATGACGTGAGCCTTTCTTTGTTTTTTTATTTTTTCTCCTAAAAAGAACTGCCGCAACTCTGCCTGCGGCGTTTTGTTTCTGATAAAATGGATCCAATACTGCGATCCCCACAAGCGCTGCGGCGAAAAGAACCGTACGGATCAGGGCGTCTGCCGCAATGCCTGTAGTTGACGGTGAAGTGAAGTTGACCTGCATATAGCCTTCCCTTTTTTCATCTACATATGTATCACACAGCTCCCTGCTTTGTTCGGCCAGATTCAGCAGTTCGGTCTTCAGAGCATCAATCTGCTGATTCGCCTGTTCATGAGCGCCGGCCTCAGCGCTGCTTGCGCCAACCTGTGCGGAAGCATAAGTATTATGCTCCATTTTCTCAACCAACTCTGCGGCCGATTCCAGGTATTCCGTTGCCTCATCTGCAAAATAGTCTACACCGATCTTTGTCCTGGACATGTAAAATTCTTGGTTCTCATCATATGTTGGTATCAGGACAAAACGTGTCATAAACGCATTGTAGCTGTCGATTGCCTCTATCCGGACATCATGCGCCGCCATATCCTTTTTGCGGGATGTCTCCAGGACATGGTTCGCATACTGCATCCTGGACTGATAAGTATCCTTGTTTGTGGAAAGCCCATTCTCCAAAACAAAAGCTCCATAACGTTCCAGCTCAACATCAATAAAATTCTGGATCTTTTCATACAGAGAGGTGAATGTCTCCTCACTTTCCTCTGCGCGGTAGCTGTTGCTTTCATTACTGTTCCCTGGGAGATAGTCCTTAATCTTGGCTGCCTGCATCTGCAGATAATCTTTTACATCCAGATACTCCATCCCTTCCAGGTTTTCAAAAGACAAATCCAGCACACTGTCATTTTCTGCATAATTAAGTTCAAAATTCTCCCTGTATACATCAACCAGAAAATTCAGAACTGTCTTAGGATCTGTCTGGTAGAGAGCCGCCCGGTCTGAACAGTGGATCCAATATTCGGTAGAAATCTTCATATCCGACTCCTTGGAAACATCCAACTTCTGTGAATCCAGCGGAGTTGACAAAGTCAAAAGCTCAGACAATTTCCCGGCGCTGATTTTCAAAGCCCCCCGCTCAATAACCTTTTCCAGAATCTCATCCGAAAGAATATCAGATTCATTAAATCTGGTGCCGTTAGGATTCTGCCCCTGGGCAGCCTCCTCATAATTGAAAGCGATCAGCATGTCCGGCGACCACAGTTCCGTCAAAAGACGCCCGGCAAAAAAAATCACGAAAAAAAATACTCCCGCCAAAGCAACCTTCCTTCGTTTACCGGACAAGCCTCCAATCTCATGTTTCAACTCCGAAATCTGCAGCTTTGATTTCACCTTAAAAACCTGCTAACAAAAGTCAAGACTTTTTAGCAGGTTTTTAAATAAATATTG
>CANSCI010000151.1 GCA_947645355.1 uncultured Dorea sp.
ATGGGATGCAGTTCGTGACGGCGCGTGGATGGGAAGATCTGAGCAATTTGCTGGATGTTTATGCAAGGCTGGGATTGACCGCTGATGAGGAAGTGCTGCGGGAGTTTCTGCAACACGAGGAAGTTGCCAGGGATGTTTCCGCTTATATTGATTTGTACCGCAAATATCAGGATGATTATGGGATTTCCGAGATTTTGGATGGAAGTGTTTCGCCGGAAATTTATCAGAGATTACAGAGGGCATCATTTGATGAGAGACTCAGCGTAGTCAATTTGATTTTGAGCGGATTGAACCGTTATTTTCTGGATGTGGCGGAGTGTAAGATGACTACGGATCTGTGGTACGCCTTTCTGCGGGAATATCGGTGTGCCATGGAAGAAGAGAGTCAATACGACTTGTTATATCAGAAGCAATTGGAGCGGGCGGAGCAAGAATTTGAACAAAACTGCCGCAGCGGTTTTTTAACCCGGATGGAGCAGAGATGTCAGGAAATGCTTTGGAAAGATCTTCGGAAATGGAAACCCGCTGGGTGGGAAGACGCAGAGCAGGCGTTTCAGGCAGCTAAGGCAGGATTTGACCGGAAACAGGAGCAGTTGATTGCGATGGAGGACCAGACGTTGCAGAAATTGGAGAATTCTTTTGCATTTCTGGAAAGTGCATTTGGGGATGGACAGGAGATGGTGGTTTTTGTCACGGAACTGACCATGGGAGCTGAGGCGTCTGCATTTTTGCGGGATAACCGTTCAGAGAGTTACCAGAATTATAACCAGAAATTATTAGTGGGAACACGCAGGGCGGAACTTTTGTCCAGGCTGGCAGAGGATCAGATTCGGGGCGAAGAGCATATTCGTGATTTTTAGGGTATTCCAATCATAAAATTCATGGTAGAATTTATATCATATCATCTAGTACAATGACTTTATATTTCTTGTGCTAGTAAAACGTACATTCATAATTAAGTTTTGACAGGAGGATGAAAATGGAGGAAAAATTCAGTACCAGAAAGTTGCATATGGGACCAGCCAAGTGTGCGGTAGATTTGGGAGATGGCAGCGAACGAGGGGAGTATGTAGACCAGGATTATATTTTGCAGAAACTCGGAAGACCGCACCGTGCGATTAATCTTATGTATTGTTATTATCCGAATGATGATAAGTGGCCAGGGAGAGCCAGTGTAGTGCATGCAGATCCATCCGTGTCTTTTGCATGGGATTATCCTTATGATGATTATTTTACCTATAAGGGTGGCTTGCATGGCAGTCTCGACGACGAACCGTTTACCTATATGAGAGACATTCGGAAGCATGGACAGGATGTTCTGCTGACGATGACGATTGATCCTAAGCTTACAGATGACCATATTGTAGCGATAGCAAAGGACTTAAGTACCTTTGGAAGAGTTCAGCTCCGTATTAATCATGAGGCGACCGGAGACTGGTTCTCCTTTAACAAGCGTGCTTCGTATGAGGAGGTTGCTGATTTCTTTACCCATTGCTGTGAGATTATTCATCGGGAGGCTCCGAATGTAAAAGTTATTATCTGTCTGGATGGCTGTAAAGAGTTAGAGGACGAAAAGATGGAAAAAGAGGATATCTTTGCAGAGGCGTCCAGAGCCGCAGATATCGTTTCTGTAGACCGTTATATGGCTTTACACTGGGGATGGCCGTATGATGTGGCAGAACCTGAGTTAGAATGGAAATCTTTTGCCCGTTATACTGTGGATAAGATTTACACGCTGGCGAAAAAGAGCTATGAGCGTTATACCCTGTTAAATGATGGCGTAAAGAAGCCGATGGTATTGTCGGAATTCAATGCAGATGGAGATGTAACAGGAGCGTATGATCAGGCGGATATGTTACAGGAATTTTGTGACCGCTTAAAAACAGATCCAGAGCAGTGGTTAAATGGATTTACGTTATATCAGATGCGTGATCGTGGAAGACTGGGACTGGAAATTGAAGATCCCAACAATGCAAATGTCGGAATTGAGCAGCCGATTTTGAACACATACCGCGAAATTATTCATGAAGATTATTTCAGTCCGGTTATGGAGGAAGGAGGGGAACTGTCTCTTCCGGCAACCCTGCGTTGGGGTGGCTCTGAGGATGCGGATGGTGTGGCAATTCCACTTCATTTTGAAAAGAATCCTGTGTTCTGTGAGGTATACTTTGAGGAAGACACCATTGACATGAATTTGATGATGGAACTGCATGGACATTGGTTCTATAAGGCTCCAGGTGTCAAGTGTATAGATATGATGAGTGCATTTTTCAAGAATCCGATCCTGGGAGAGGAAGATATGACACTTAAGATATTTGCACCGCCGGTTTCCGGAGAGAATGACCCGTCGCAGGGTGAGGATTGGCAGATTAACTATTATGCGGAGTTAAAAGCGCTGCCAAAGATCCGTATCCGGTATCGTCCAGTTGTGTAAGTTGTAGAAATATAATGGGCAGTGAAAGCGCCGTCAGATAGGTCGAGATCCGATTTTTCGGATGAAATATCTGACGGCGCGATTACTTTTCAATATACTTTTCTTTTTTTATCAGGCGGAAGGAAAAGGATACATTTTTTCGTATTTTTTGTTGATTTTTTTAGAAATAAAGTTGACAGATTCCGTTGTCCCTCTGTATAATAAAGGAAAGTGGTGTGTCATGCATAGAGCAAGGATGCGGAATATGCATGTAACGGGATTACCATATTTGTGCTGGGTCCAAGGAAAGGAGAGAGGCGATATGGATTTAAATGTATATAATTATTTATTGACGGATTTTAACACAAAGCCCACGAAATATAGTACACACAAGAATTCAGAGTTGCGTTCCGTTTTGAGTGATATTGCGAAAAAGACGAAAACTTCTCCGATCTATCTGGTAAAACTTTCGGATAAGAAGCAGTCGTATGCCTTGAATGTGAAAGAGTCTGCCATTTCTTTGAATGGTGCTTTCCGGGATTTGTACGATGGAGGACAGGATTCGGTCTTTTTGAAAAAGAAAGCAGTGTCTTCTCAGGAGGATCAGGTAGCGGTGGAGATTCAGACGGATGATTATGAACATTTACCGGAACCGTTTGAAATTCAGGTACAGGATCTGGCGAGGACGCAGGTAAACCAGAGCAAGGAATTTTATGAAAACAGCCGTAGTTTAGCGGCTGGAACCTATCGCTTTAAGGTTACGATCAATGATATCTCCTATGATTTTCAATATAATATTAAAAAAGATGCCAGCCATCGCGATGTCATTGGCGGATTATCCGACTTTTTGACCAAGGCAAAGATTGGCATTGAGGCACATCCGGTTTCGAAAGAAGCGGGAAAGATGGAGATGCGTCTGGAAACTGATGATACGGGAACTCCGGATGGAAAGCCGATCATGTCCTTTGAGGATTATCCGGGGGACTATAAGGAGGGGATCGTATCGTTCTATGGGTTAAATCGAATGACGCAGGCGCCGGGCAATGCAGAATTTTTGTTAAATGGAACGCCGAAACATTCCGTGTCCAACACGTTTCGCCTGGCACGGAGCCTGGAGATTAATCTTAAGAAAGCAGGAGAGGAACCGGCGGAGATTTCTTATACACCGGACAGCAAGCTCATTCTTAAGGGAGTCAGGAACATTATGGATAACTACAACCAGATTGT
>CANSCI010000152.1 GCA_947645355.1 uncultured Dorea sp.
AAAAACAATGAGTGAAGCCACTGTTTCAAGAAAACAGCGCAATAAAAATTTCTGATAACTCTATCTGATTATTTTAGGCCGCAAAGCCTTTTTAATAGCTCTTCATCGCTGACCTTATAACGTGCAGCATTAAGGTGTTCCTTAAGCGGACTGTCATCCGGTACAGCCTGTTCGAGTGCTTTTCGCTTCAACTCCGTATCCGCATGGGCATAGATAAGCGTAGTTTCAAGATTAGAATGGCCCAGCCATTGAGAAATTAAGGTTAAATCTACTCCATTCTGATACAAGATCATCGCCCAGGAATGACGGAATAAATGCGGATGCACATTTTCAGGCACTTCTTTACAGATTTCACGTGCCTGTCTGCCATATTTTCTAACCAGTTGCCTTACGTTATCTTCGGTCATGCGTTTTTTCATTCGGCTCCGTGTAACATAGAACAGATGCTGCTCAGAAAATAAATGTTCCTCTGGATGAAACAGTGCAAGATATTGTTTCAGGTGCTGCACCACATCATCCCGCAATGGTATTGACCGAGTTTTCGCCCCCTTTCCGTGGATGGTCACTTTAGGATGTCTGCCTAATTGTATATCACAAAGGCGGATGTCAACGAGTTCCTGAACACGTGCCCCGGTTTTATAGAGAAACAGAAGCAGAAATGCATCTCTTTTCCCTTTTTCCGTGAAAGTGTCGGGCTGCTTCAGGATTGCATTAACAGCGTCCTCACTCATGTGCTCAACAATGGTTTCAGGCTCTTTTGCCTTTTTTACTTTTTGTATTTCCTCTAAATGGGAAATTACAGTGATGTCCTCTTGTGCTGCATATTTATAGAAAGCACGGATGCAATGCAGACGGTGGTTCCTTGTAGATATACTGCAATTACGTTCTGTTTCGAGATAATCCAAAAATTCCGAGACAGCATTACGGTCAATCATCTCAAAAGTGATTTCACTTAAAGAGATATTCCGCTTTGTCTTGATGAAATCGAAAAGTAATTCCAAAGACTTACGGTAAGAACGTATTGTATTTGGGCTGCATTTTTGTTCATCCGGCAACGAAACCAGCAGGAAATCGTGGACAAGGGAGAATAACGGGGTTAACGTGCCCATATGTCCACCTCCATTCCAATGCGGTCAATGTTTTCCCACTGTACTCCCGGAGATACCATAAGGCGTTCCGGCAGGATATGGATGTAATAAGCGGTGTCCGAAAACTTTTCGTGTCCCATATAAGCACGAAGGTAAGGGAGCATCGCATAAAGATTCCTGCCTTCATCAAGCCAGCGTTGCAGAACTGTCGATGCGAATCGGTGGCGGAGATCATATGGCCTTAAACGTGGCAATAGTTTTGGGTCAACTTCTGGATGTGCCGCTGCCCAGCATGATTTTACAAGTGCGGTCAACTGCCATGATTTCAGGGCAGAGGAATCCGTATGGATAAAAAAATATTCATTCCCTTTGTCGAAAATAGCTCTTTGGGAACGGTACTTTTTCAGCAGCAGCAACATATCATCAGAAGCTACGACAATCCGTTCTTTCCTGCGTTTGGTTTTTGTGATGAAAAGCTCGCCGGTTTTGAAATTGATATGCTCCAGCTTTATGTTTCTGCCCTCGTTTGGTCTTAACCCGCATGAATAGAGCAGCCGCAAAAGGACGGATGCTGTTTCACGAAAGAATGGGTCATTTTTATATTCCATCGTATCGGCGGCATGAAACAATGCAGCAAGTTCACTGTCTGTCAGGATGTATGGCAGATAGTCCGGCGTTTTGGGTACACAACTCATCGGCAGTATATAAGCCGATACGCCGAGATATTTTGCAAATAAGCGTATGGCGGTAGCCTTGCTGCTCAAACAGGAACGGCCTCTTGCGATTTCGTCGTAGAACCAGCCACGGACAACTTCTTTTGTCAGCTCGGTTTGTTCCGGGCAGTGTTCATAACAATACCTGTCGAAATGCTGCAGTTGCTGTTCATGCTCATTGGAGTAGCCCATAGCGGAACGAAACTCAAGATATTCCATGATAGAGGGCCTGAAAGCACTTTTAAATTCTTTCATAAATGACCGCCCCCTTTTTCCGGCATGAAGCCTTCTAAATTGAGGGCACATTCTTTCAGATGCGTGCTGTCTAAGGAGATATATTGCTTTGTCGGCTCAATGCTGGAATGACCTAAAACCTGCGAAACCGTAGTGACCGGCACACCAGATATTACCATGTTGGTGCCCACAGCACGCCGCAGCCCATGAAATGTACATTTCGGAAGTCCGAGCTTTTTCCGGTAAACATTAAATGTCTGATAAGGCAGAGTACGTCCTAACTGTACGGCCGGGGATTTTGCACGTAAAAAAACAAACGGCAGATCACTTTTCGGACGGCCATTCAATATATAGTCCTGAATGGCTTCTCCAACGTCTGTCGTTAAAGGAAGCGCAAGCGTCTTCCCCGTTTTATGTTGGGTGATCCGGATTTCCCCGTTAATCCAGTCAATCGCATCAAAAGTCAGGTTTATGATGTCAACAGACCTTATCCCGGTGACAGCCGCTGTCATAATCATTGCATAGTCACGCTTGCCCATAGCGGTGCTGCGGTCAATAACATCCAGAACAGCGGCGATTTCATCCAGAGGGACAGGTTTTTTCACCTTATGTTCTGTAGGGGTTACAAAAGACAGCGTATCTGCAAAGCTGCTGCCCGTAATTCCTATTTCATATAGATACAAATGCAGCTTTTTAAGAGAACGCTTGATGGTATCAATACTATTGAGTGTCATGCGCCTGGAACAATCCATGAGATATTTTCTGATAATGCTGTCATCCACCTGCGCAAATGAACCAATCCCATTAGCCAAAAGCCATTTGAAATAAGGGTTTGCAACCTGCCGGATACTGCATTTGGTTTTGTCGTTCCATTCCCCGTAAGCCTTGATACCGGTTAAAAGGTCTTCGTAGTATGGGGAAAGAGCGGACGGAACCCTCCGGGCATATAAAGTTATAGAGCCTTTTTCATGGTATTCGGTCAGGTAATCAGCAGTTTTTGTAAGGAACATAAATCGTATTTTCCCGATTTCCTTTTGCTGATAGCGGTTCTCTGCATCCCGGATAAACAGGGATACAATTTCAGGGCTGTAACAATCATATCCGTTCTCGTGGTGCAGTTGGACAATCTTTTGCAGGGCAAATTCTTTTTCCCGGATACTTCGGTGGTTATATCCATTTTGCAAAAAGATGTCGGCTGTTTGAGCTGCAAGATTTTCAATCGTTGATTGAATCAAAATAATCACCATCCTTAATGATAGTCAGGCACAAGCCTGCCAGTATCATTATGACAGTAACTATTAACAAATGGCAGATACCTTATCAGAGTTATCAGGAATCATGAAGCCAATACATATCTAAAAGCAAGGATTCCGTTCAGTAATTC
>CANSCI010000153.1 GCA_947645355.1 uncultured Dorea sp.
ATGCAGTGATACAGCGCGCTCAGCGCAGGGCCGATGGTGATCAGCGGGACAGAGCAAAGCAGAAACAGCAGATTCGCAATGATTACGTCTCCAATCTTATTTAATGCAGCATGTACAACATTATCCGGATTCATCCAATTCATAATTATTCCCTCTTTCTTAATGTAGGTGGAACAGTATCAGGTATTCTATCATTTTTTCAGTGAGAATGTAAAGTAAATACGGCAAGAACGGGTGTAGATAAAAATTCTGAGTTATCGCTTTTCTCTTGACATCTGTCATGTAGTAATGTTAATATAGCCATATGAATGAGGTGGTTATAATGCCAGACCAAGAAAAACGCAGTATTGATGAAATAATGGAAGATCTCCAACGCATCAATCAAGAGTTTAGAGAAAGGGTCCGGGATGGCTTTAAAAATCCTGACGATTTTATAAAACTTAGTGAAATCGAGAAAATGGGCAGAGAGCTGTCTTTAAATACTCAGAAATTATATTTGGAAGAAACAACTTCATTGCTTAATGATATTGATGAAAGTTTGCTTATTCGTAAAAAAAAACAGAGTACAAAGAAAAAGGGATAAATCTTACCCCTTCACAACTCGAAGCCCGAAATATCACAACGATCAATGGAGTAGTCAGCATTTTCCGCCGGAGACTACGCCCTGTAAACAAAGAGAGCAAAGCACTTTTATTAAAGACGGAAGGCGTAAAAAGCATCGCTCCGCTGGATTGTTTTTTAGGTATTGACAAACTGCCTTTTAAAATGACAGCAGCAGCCATGCTCGAATGCGCTTACTGGGCACAGGATCAAGTATCTTTCCAGCGTGCGGAAGAAAAGATAAAAAGAACACTACACATTTCCATTGATGACGACACGATCCGCAAAGCTGCCGGTTATATTGGCAAAGCAGTTTTCGAGGAGGACTGCCGCAAAGCAGATGAGGCATGGACAGAGTTCTGTAAAAGGCCTCTGGTTTCAGAGCCGAAAAAAAAAAAGGGTGTACTTTATATAGAAACAGATGGCAGTTCGGTAAATACAAGGATCCAGGACGAAAACGGGTCGACCTGGCGTGAGAACAAACTTGCGATCTTTTTTTCTACTGACCACGTATATAAGTGGAAAAATAAGAAGGGAGAGATCTGCCGGAAGATCGAAAAGAAAGAATACGTAAGTTATCTGGGTTCTGTTTCAGAATTTAAGAAGCATGTATTGGCCGGTGCAATCCGTAATGGATATGGGAGATGTGAAAAAGCCGTGCTGTTAAGTGATGGTGCGGGATGGATTGCAAGTATGAATGCTTCTAGCGGTTTGTAACGTAGAAAAGGGTATAAAAAACAAACCTTCCGAAATTCTGTTTTTTACAGACAGACTTGGAAGATCACAGAAAATATAGTATAATCAGTTACAGCAATCTATTTTCAAGCTGTAGCTGCCGCAGGCTGAGTGGACGACTGGCTTTTCGTCTGTGGGGACTTGGGAGGTCTTCCCCGCCTTTTTGCAGGTTTTTGTTCTGTGGGCGTTGCCTCGGTCTTGGATTTAGGTTGCTTTTTCTGTCGGCTTTTTTTCGGTTTGCCGATGTTAGTTCCCTCCCCAGCCTGGCCCGCCTGTGAACACTGCGTCTCAACCGTGCGGATTGTTTCCAGATCGACTCCATGCTCCCCGAGGAATTCGATGATATTTGTAAGATTCAGCTCCTTTTGAGATTGTTTGCGTGTTACAACCTGTTCATAGTCAATAGGCTCGAAGTCTTTGTCATCCCTTATCATATGGTAGATTGCCACAAGCATTTTCCTTGCGATGGCAATAATGGCCTTTTTATGGCCCCGGCGTTTTTTGATCGTCAAATATTTATAATAGAAATAGGGATGCTTCTTAGTGCTTTTGATGGCGGCGAGCGCACATTGCACCATGAGTGGCTTTAGATAATGACCGCCCTTTCCGATTTTGGTGGTTTTCTTCTTCCCCGCACTGGAATTATTTGCGGGGGAAAGACCCGCCCAGGAAGCAATGGAATCGCTGTCCCGCCATACGGACATGTCAGCCCCAATCTCACCAAGGATGTAGAGGGCGGATTCCTCGGATATTCCGACCATGGTGACCAGGTGGAGGATGACCTTGCTGTATTTCAAACGGTAATAGGAAAGCTTCTCATCGATCATGTCGATACATTTATTCAGATCATCCATATGTGTTTGGATGACCTCAAGTTTGTCCCGCTGGGCACCAATGAATTCATAACCATGGATGCTCTCAAGGATTTCTTCCGGGGAAGCCTTGACGCCGCGCCGTACAAAACTGAGGATTTTTTCATCGCTCACCTTATCCGGGTCTGTTTGAATCAGGTATGACATAATGTCTCTGGCCGATTTACCGAATGGGTCTGTAAAGACAGAGTCAAGGCGCACTTTCGAGATGGTCATGGAATTCTGGAACCGGTTTTTTTCAGAAGTCCGGATATATGTGAGCTTTAACCGGTAACGGCATAATTCACGCAGATCCCGGATGTCCGCCGGCGGGATAAAAGAAGCAGCGACCAGATCCATGCGGAAGAGATTTGCGATGTGGATTGCGTCACGGAAATCCGTCTTTTTGCCCTTGGCCTGCTTCACATACTTTGGGTGGGTCAGGATGGGCTTTATCCCATTCTGCTCCAGGATGTCGTAGACAGGGATCCAGTATTTCCCGGTTGACTCCATGCAGACATCCTGAACGCCATAAGAAGCGAACCATTCCGCCATCAGGCGGATATCGCTGTTCGAAGAGGTGAACTGTCTGACATAAAAGACAGCGTTCAAGGACTCCTTGTCTGTGACGCATGCAGCCGCCATCAGGATAGATTTGTGCACATCGACTGACCCGCAGACTGGGCGCTTGATGTCATTCGATGGTGATGTGACGACGCGCGTTCCATCATCAAGGGTTACGTTCTTCAGGCCATCTGAGGTGTAACGCCCCTCATCGCATGCCCGGAGTTTTGAGTGTTTATTAGAAGATGCCATAATACATACCTCCATTCGTGTTTGGGAGCAGAGCTGAAGGCGGTATCGGCATTGACTGCCATCCCTGCGTGAAACCATGCATATATGCTGGTTAAATTCATAAGTATCCGGGCTTGAAAGCGCCAATCGTTTGTGCAAAAGGGATAGCTGCAACTTATAAATATTCGGCTTCTGGGACTCCAGACGTTATGACGTGCTCTGTAGTATACCGATACCAGAATTAGTATAAAACAATAAAGGGAGAAACAGAAGCCCCCAAAAGAAGATATTTGTGTGACCGGCATTCATTATCGTTTGTGCCGGAGCGCATACCAAAGAAAATCTAGGAGGAAAGCCGGGCTGCGATCCGGCATAATCACAAATATGAAG
>CANSCI010000154.1 GCA_947645355.1 uncultured Dorea sp.
TATCTCCTCAAAAGGAATCCACTTCACGCCACTATTCTCATCTTCCTTCACCTTTACCGTCTTGTCAATGGGATTCGCCTCTTTCTCAATCTTTTCCACTACCTGTTCCAGCGTATCCTCCATCTCAAATCGGGGCATAATCGTCGTCCGCTCACTGTCCCGTTTCATCCCCTTCATAACCACCATGGAACCCTTCATCTCGCTGCGGGCATATACATGATATCCCTGCACAAACCGGTTCAGCTCCGGCACCTGAGAATAGGTACGGACAATGGCAGCAAAAATAATGTGGTACAGCGTAAGCCCAGGTATTTTTGAGCGGCGCATATCTCTCAGAAAATCCTGGGTATGCGTAATGTCGATCTTATCTTCAAAGAGTACCCAACTGTCTGCCTTGCTCCGCATAATAAATGGGATAAGCTTCCCCATGGGATCCAGGTTCCGCACCAAATATCCGTCATTGCGGTCTTTAAAACGGCGTTTTCTTCCTTCTAGTGGTTTCATAATGGTTGTTTCTCCTCTTTTGATCTTTATACACAAAAAGCCGAAACTCACTGCATAAAAACACGAGTTTTCGGCTCTTAATGACTCATGCGGATGGTGGGACTTGAACCCACACGAGGTCGCCCCCGCAAGATTTTGAGTCTTGTGCGTCTGCCATTCCGCCACATCCGCATATACCGGCTTTCCCAAGCCGGCTTTTATTGTATCATACTGTCGCAGAAATTACAACATTTTTTTATATTATATCCTGAATATGAACCTAACCTTTACGGAAACAGTGCAGCGTCTATAGCTTCCAGATCCTTCTGAACGATCTCATATGCCCCGTCGGAATTCTTTACAATATTGACCGGAACATCCACCGGTTCGCCGTAGGTCGGATTGGCAACACTCTCAGCCATAAGTTCATGCACAATCTGTACGATCAGTTCCTGTACCTGTGCCTCGTCCTCCAACAACTCCGGCGTCTCCTCCTGCACAGCTGTAAGCTTGTCCATCACTGTAGTTTCCATGTCAGCCACAAGATTGTCAAAACCGGTAAATGGCTCTGCCTTTACGAAAACTTCAAAAGAATCATCAGACTCTTTTACCTCGCCCACGGAATATTTCGCCTGCTTCATCAGATCGATGGCAACCTGCTCAAACAACTGAACCTGGTCCTCCGTAAAGCCCAGCTCATCAAGGCCCATGCTCTGAAGCCCGTTCTCAATATTCTGCTGGTACATTTTTTCAGCCTCTTCCTTCGTAGAATCCGTCTGTTCTACCAATGCGTCAACTTCTCCCTTGTAATTCGCATCCAGCGTAGCCTGTACGTACTCCTTAGCCTCGTCTGTACTCATGCCGCCGCAGCCTGTCATTACGGCCATTGCCAGTATCAGCACAAGTGCAAAAATTCCTTTTTTCAGATGCTTCATACCTTTTTCCTCCTTAGATCCTTATAATCTGTTATTTCCATATATTAAAATAACGCATTTTCATAAATTCTTCAATCACTTTCCACTACTTTACCAGTTTTTTTCCAATATCAAAGCAGTCAAATGTGGCAAAATAGTCGGATGGTGTCTCGGCACGTCGAATCAGCTGTATGCTCCCGTCCTCCCTCAGTAAAAGTTCCGCTGATTTCAATTTCCCATTGTAATTATACCCCATGGCAAAGCCATGCGCCCCTGTATCATGAATGATCAGAATATCTCCCTTTTCAATCTCCGGAAGCATCCGGTCGATGGCAAACTTGTCATTATTTTCACAGAGGGAACCTACGACATCATACTTGCGGCTGCATGCCTTTTTTTCCTTTCCTGCAACAGTAATATGATGGTATGCCCCATACATGGCCGGACGCATGAGATTGACCGCACAGGCGTCCACTCCGATGTAATCCTTGTATGTATGCTTCTCATGAATGGCCTTTGTCACCAGGCACCCGTAAGGTCCCGTCATAAACCTCCCAAGTTCTGTATAAATGGCCACATCCCCCATGCCTGCCGGAATCAGGACTTCCTCATAGACTCTTCTTACCCCGTCTCCTATGATACGGATATCGTTAGGCTCCTGGTCAGGCGTGTACGGGATTCCAATCCCTCCGGAAAGGTTGATAAATTTAATATGCACTCCAGTCTTCCTCTGGAGTTTTACCGCAAGTTCAAACAAGATCTTGGCAAGCATCGGGTAATATTCATTGGTCACGGTATTGCTTGCCAGAAAAGCATGGATTCCGAATTCCTTCGCTCCTTTTTTCTTCAGGATGTCAAATGCCTCGAAAAGCTGCTCTTTCGTCATGCCGTATTTAGAGTCCCCGGGATTATCCATAATATCATTGCTGATCTTAAACAATCCGCCTGGGTTAAACCGGCAGCTGATCGTCTCTGGAATACAGCCGATCGTCTTCTCCAGAAATTCAATATGTGTGATATCGTCCAGATTGATAACAGCCCCCAGCTCCTGTGCATAGGCAAACTCCTCCGCAGGTGTGTCATTGGAAGAAAACATGATATCCTCTCCCCTGACGCCTACAGCCTCTGAAAGCATAAGCTCTGTGTAAGAAGAACAGTCGCAGCCGCAGCCGTATTCTCTTAAAAGTTCTATCAAAAATGGATTCGGCGCAGCCTTTACCGCAAAATATTCTTTATATCCCTCGTTCCAGGAAAATGCATCCCGCAGTGCCTTAATATTCCTTTTGATCCCTCTTTCATCATACAGATGAAACGGCGTGGGATACTGTTTAATAATTTCTTCCAGCTGTTCCTTCGTTACAAATGCTTCTTTTTTCATCGTTATTCATTCTCCTTCTGCATAGCCAGCAATTTTATCTCGTTTGAAAGAGCTGTCCTGTATAACTTTACAAAATTTTTCTGTCCGGAATACAGACATGTATTTGGGCTGCCTTCCCCGTACTCCCCGGCAAGGACATATTTCGAATCCACGATCAGGCCGACACCTGTGCCCCTCGGATTTCCGAGATATACCTTTGCGCCATCGACCCTGACCGGCTGGTCTGTAATGACCACTACTCTTTTATGCATCCTCACAAGCTGCTCCAGCTCCTCTACCAGAAGGAGCAGATAGTTCCTTGTACAGGAAATGTGTACCTTCTCTTTCGTATTTTCCAGAAGATTACGTATTTTATTCAGAATATTGGCTGCCCCTTCGATGGTAATATAGCCCTCCACATGATCCTTTTCCGTCGGCATATGACGGCAAAGCCAAGTTTTATTCTCCTCAAGCGTCCGAATCCGGTTCTTACAGAACTCACCAAGTGCCACCGGGACATACTTCCTCGTAGTCCCCTCCTCCACCATGTAA
>CANSCI010000155.1 GCA_947645355.1 uncultured Dorea sp.
TTCTGGAAGATAAAGCCGATGTTGCGGCGGCGGAAGATGGTGAGCTGTTCGTCGTTCTTCTTTGCCAGTTCTTCGCCCCGGACGATCACGGTTCCGCTGGTGGGAGTGTCTAACCCGCCCATCATGTGAAGCAGGGTGGACTTGCCGCTGCCGGAGGTTCCCACAACAGCCACAAACTCGCCGTCCTCCACGGAGAAGTTCACGCCGTCAAGGGCGCGGGTGATGTTCGGCTCTGTGCCGTAATACTTTTTCAGGTCGATGGTCTGTAAAATGCTCATAAAATTCAATCCTTTCTTTGTTTGTTGTAAATGCGGAACGCTGCTGCGCCGGTGGCCGCCAACTGTACCAGAATCAGCACAGCGAACAGGCCGAAGCTCTCATAGTAGAACAGTTCATCCCAAAATAGGAGAACATCACAGAGAGCAGTCAAGGCAACCGTCCAGCGGATGTGCCGGGCCAGCCATTGCCGGAACACCAGCACAAGGGCAACGGGCGGGACGATCAGCAGCACCAGATTCAAAATCAAGGTCGGGGTCAGTTCCATTGCGTCGCCTCCTCACTTTTGTTGATAAGGTCATTACACAACATCGTCCTTTAATACTTCAACGATATTGTCTTTCCTGATTTTTTTAGAAGCTACGATATAAATTGCAGTAATTACAGCTACAATGAGAATGATATATGCCAGTAGTCCCCACGACGGAAAAACTGTAAAGAACTCTGCAAAGGTTACATCTTGCAGCCATAAAAGAGTTGCACAAATCACCAAAAGAACTGGAAGCCCAATTAAAACCGGCTTTGCGGCAAGCAGAAGTGCTTCGGTGTAAAATAATTTCATCAGGCCCTTTTTATCAAGCCCGACAGAACGGAGCATAGCAAATTCTTTTCGCCTTTGGTATAGGCTGTTCATAATTGCGGAAGTTGCAGAGGAAATCCCGACAATACCAAAAAGCAATGTCATACTATACACAATTACCATAGTACCGTTCGTCAGTTTGTCACGGTCTATTGCGCGTTCTGTTTTGCTGGAAGTATAGAAATCATTACCGCTTAAATATGCGCTGCAAATCTGATCGGCTTCCTGCTGAATTACCATATCGAAACCATCTTCTGTTAGAAGATTCATATAGGTTCTGTAATTATAAACAGCGCGATCCTCTGCGAAGTTCTGGATAATGGCGTAGTATTCATCCATCGGAACGATAATGGGCAAAGTATAAAAAGAGATATTCCGTCCGATGTCCGGCATTGCTGCAACTGTACTTAACACTTCCAGATTGAAGCTATAATTTCCCTGAATGGAATCCAAAAACTTCTCGGTTATTTCTAAACGCTGTCCATCATTGATATTCAAATAAGGCACTTGTTCCTTTTTCGCCTCATATCCTCTGGAATCAGGATGTTTCACAACAGAATTTACGACAATGGCCGAGGATGTGTCGGAAGCACTGATTCCAGATTTAGAAAGATAGCTCTTATAGGTATCCTGCTCCAAACCGATCAAGACACATGGGATTCTGTATTGTCCGTCGCGCTGAACAACATACTCCCCGGCAGCCTTTGTATGAAATCCCCCTGCGGCAACAAAATCCTCCGATAAATCGCTGTCAGAAATCCAAATTGCACAGTTTGTCATCGTATAGGTTGCCAGTTCCTTTACATGGGGAAGTGTCTTTAACTGATGAATCAGAACATCGTCTATCCGTTCTCCCGATTCCATTGTAATATTGACATTGAAATGGCTGTCTTGCTCCGCTTTCGTATTGTTAATATCCGAAACAGAAAAACCGGCCAGAAAACTAAACATCAAAACCAGACAAAGACAAAGGGTTGCTGTGCAGGTGCGGAATAGTTTTTTGTTTGCAGAGATAAAATTAGCAGACAATTTTCCCGAAAATCCAAAACACTTTCTCAAAATCGTGTGTTTTGCTGATTTATTCAGCGTAGGGGTGTTCCAATTCTCTTTTACGGCTTCTATGGGACGCAGTTTTCCCATCTGTTTTGCTGGCCCGGAAGCTGCCAGTAAAACCGTCAAAAAAGATAGGATCATGGCTGCGAGTACAGCCCACGGTGAAAACGAAATTGTCAGTTTACTTCCCGTTACTTCACTGGTCAGCGATGAATAGACTGCCAAAACCCCATAAGAAAACACATATCCCAAAACCGCAGAAATTAAAATCGGGAAGATGGACAGCCAGCGGGCCTCATAAAGAATCAAGAGCCGGATTTGTTTCGGTGTCATTCCAATGGATTTTAATATTCCCAGTTCTTTTACTTTTCGTTTTGCAGAGATGGAAAAAGCTCCCCGGATAATGTATGCAAATACGGCAATCGACGCAGAAACCACCAAAATTAAAGCAAGAAAGAGTTTAGGCAGGTCACTGTTCCAAAAATGTCCCGGCTCATAAATTCCGTACATTCCGAGTAGTGCAGTATGATAACGATAGGGGTAGTCCCCGTATTCATCACTTTGTAAGCCAATATCCTTTGCAATCTGCGGAACAAGATCAAAAATCTTCGCTGGATTCTTTGCTTGGAGATAAACAACAACATCTGCGGCTTCTGGAATATTCTCTATATCAAGCCAGCCGTATGCAGGATAACCGTTATAGGCACTGGAAACAGTCATATCTATTTTTCCGACAATCGTATATTGTGCGGTATCTGTTTTTACAAAAATTTCTCCTGTCTGAATCGGTGATAAGAAATCAACCGTATCATTTCCAATCTTGCGTTCGCCAATGTTCAGCTCAATCGTATCCCCAATTTCAAAAGTGGGATTTTGCTCAAAGAAATTTTTCCCAACAACAATTTCTCCGGGAGCTTGTGGAACTCTGCCCTGCAAAATCAAGTTTTTTTCGTGCATGGTGTTCCAATATGCCTGATCGCAGTTTTGAATCAGAAGATATGGCAATTCGGTATTTCCAGACAGTTGTACCGTCTGATTATTTCCCTTTACCATAACCGCTTGTACCTTATCATTGTCCTGTATCAAAGGGAGCTGTCCGGCTTGAACCTCTAAAAACTGGGCGTCCCAATCACCCGAAGCATGAATTTCCTGCTGTACTCCCTGATTCCAATAGCTTTGAACAAAAGTACAGAGGGTACATAAAAAAGTAGAAGCAATCAAAATGGCTGTCATAATCGAAAGCGTTGTTCGTCTGTTCGCCTTGATACTTTTCTTTGCATACTTCCTAACAACCGCGCTGGTATCATTCTCAAAAGGCCATGTCATAGCCTGCCACCTCCTTACTCCACAATCTTTCCGTCCTC
>CANSCI010000156.1 GCA_947645355.1 uncultured Dorea sp.
TGTCAGGAGTTATGGTGAAACTGGTTCGCGAGTATTTTGCATCAAATAAGTAAGATGGATTTTGTTACTGTCCGCAGTTTTTATGTGGACAGTAACTTTTTTGGAAAAATTTTTATTCTAATTTTTACTAAAATAGTGGAAAAATGCAGTATATTGGGTTATAATAAGTGCAACGACCTGGGATGTGCGATAACTCCTGTAATTTTGAACCTACAAAACTTTAAACGGGACTCTTATATCTCCGTAATATGTCAAGCCTCCGATTGATGCAGGGGAAGACAAAAAAGCGGATGCGGACACCCACCTGGCTGCGGCTAGGAGTCAAAATACGGAAACCGGCATTTTGGGATATACAAAAGATAAGGCAGGTGCCGCAGTAATTAGAAATAATTTCTTGCGGCACCTCTTTTTTATACCGGAGATTTCGGGTTCTTTTTTGTATATGGGTTTCATATATCTAGAGTGACAGATGTGGAGTCATGTTAAAGTGTCAGATACAATGCAGGCCCGCAGATCTTAGTATGTTGAGGAGTAAAAACGGACAAGGACTCATGGGAATTAGGAGAAGACAGAACAGACATCGTAAAACTATATATTTATGTGCATGTATCCTGTGCAGTGCATTTTTGGTTGTGTCGGCAGTGCATTGGCTTCCGGATCAGGCAAGGGGTCTTAAGATCCGGCTTAGAGCAGAGAAAGAAAATGTAAGGGGGCAGGCATCAAAAAAGCCCCAGGATGAAGCAAAGCCGGATATCAGTGAGAATCCGGCTATCCGTGTATTGTTGATGACAGACGGCTACCGGGACATCGCACATTCGGAAGTGGTCCTGTCTTCGGCAAATGGATTGATTCTTACATACGGGAGTGAAACAGAGGAATGTGAAGGTGAGGCCGTTGCGGTCCGCCCGGATGATGCCAGGTTTCAACAGGGGAATATACAGGTCAGGGCTAAAGAAGGAAGTATTGCTGTAGAGAGTCTGAAGCGGGGATGCGGGACTCCGGAGTATGACGGCATGATAGAACTTCGCACAACGGCAGAGGGTATCGTGATGGTCAATGAACTTCCGGTGGAGAGTTATTTGTGCAGGGTTGTGCCCAGTGAGATGCCGGCCGACTATGAACTGGAAGCACTAAAGGCACAGGCGGTATGTGCCAGGAGCTTTGCTTTCCGTCAGATGGAGAGTTATGGGTACCCGGAGTATGAGGCTCATGTCAATGACAGCACCGATTATCAGGTGTACGGCAATTCTAAGCCAAAGGAATCCTCTACAAAGGCTGTGACGGAGACGGCCGGGGAGACTGTTCGATATGACGGAAATGTTGTGACCACTTATTATTATTCCACCTCCTGTGGAAATACGACCAGCGTGGAGGCATGGGGGACGAAACCGGCAGACGGCAATGCATATCTGAAGTCTGTGGATGTGGCAGATAAGGATGGAGACTATGAGAGGGAACTTCCCTGGTATAAATGGAAGGCAGAGGTACCGGCCCAGAGTATGGCAGAATCCATCAGCAGATATACCGGAAAGGACATAGGAGCCTTACATACGTTGGAGGTTACCGGGCGCGGTCCCGGGGATGTGGCAGTGCAGATTACGGCTGCCGGTGAGAAAGGAAGTGTGACGGTAGAGACAGAAAATAAGATACGTACGGCTCTGGCCGGGGATTATGAAATCGAGCGTCAGGACGGAAGCAGGTCAAAATGTTCCAGGCTTTTGCCCAGTGCGTTTATTACAATTGAAAAATCGGGGAACACTTTTATTATAAGCGGAGGAGGTTTCGGCCATGGTATTGGAATGAGCCAGAACGGCGCAAATGAGATGGCGAAACAGGGTAAGGCTTATAAAGAAATCCTTGGATTATTTTATCAGGGGGTCACGATAGAATAGACAAATGCGAGAAAATCGAGTACAATATAGAGAAAAATCGGGAGAGCACAATGAAGCGTTTGAAAAAAATCTACACAAAATTTATTCAGATTGCCGCAGACATCTCGGAGGATCATGTGGGGGCGTATGCCGCGCAGACGGCGTATTTCTTTATGCTGTGTTTTATTCCGATCATTCTGCTTCTGCTGACCCTGGTGCGTTATACGCCGGTAACGAAGGCAGATGTAATGACGGCTGTGATCCGCGTTTTTCCTACTTCCGTGGATTCCATGATCACATCCATTGTCAATCAGGTATATAATCAGTCTATGGGCATCATTCCGATTACAGTGGTGGTTGCCTTGTGGTCGGCGGGTAAGGGCGTGCTTGCCATGACTACCGGACTTAATTGTATCTATAAGTGCAGAGAGACACGCAACTATGTGCTGCTCAGGATTCGTGCCACCCTCTACACGGTGATGTTTATCATTGTGATTATTTTCCTGCTGGTGCTGTCGGTATTTGGAAACAGCCTGAATATTTTCGTGGCAGAATATATACCCATTATAAAGAATCTGGCGGACTGGCTGATCAAGGCCAGGACAATTATTACGCCGGCTGTTTTGATGGTGTTCTGTCTGTTGATCTATAAATTTCTTCCGAACCGGAAAGGGCGGCTGCTCAAGCAGCTTCCAGGCGCCGTGTTCGCAGCGATCGGGTGGATGGTTGTGTCCTGGATCTTTTCCGTATATGTGGACATTTTTCAGGGATTTACCAGTATGTACGGAAGCCTCACGACAATTGTACTAATCATGCTCTGGATGTATTTCTGCATGTACAGCATTCTGCTCGGCGGCGAAGTGAACCTGATTATGTATGATAAAATCTTTGTCGGGAAAGAAGGGCCGGATAAATAATCTTTGGAAAACAAATTTCAAAAAGTTATTTTAGAGGAAACATTTCTTGACATCTATCGGCTGTGTGTTACAATAATTAAGACAAAAGCAATGACCGTGCAAGTAGAGAACCATTTTCCAGCAGAGAGAGGGGATCGCAGGCTGAAAATCCCTTTTGGTACAGGTGGAGATCGAATTTCCCACGCGAGCTGCATTTTTGAACCATTTCAGATGAAAGTAGAGAATGCCGTAAAGTGCACGTTACGCACAGATGAGTGCCTGTATCGGGGAGAGTGCTGTAGTATTAGTGAGACTTGCAGATAATACTGAAGTGCACGGAAAAGATACGGGAAGCAGGGTGGTATCACGGGTTATAACCTCGTCCCTTATAAGGGATGGGGTTTTTTTGGTTGTGTGCCATAGGCGTGCCGGCTTCGAAGGTGCAGGCTGCGGGATAATATTTTGGACTTTCTTGTCCGGGAATTTTAGAAGA
>CANSCI010000157.1 GCA_947645355.1 uncultured Dorea sp.
CCAATAACAGTCCAGAATATACCCTGTCACCTGTGCGGTATAATAACCCATGCCGATGGCACTTGCCAGAGGAATCGCCGGAAGTACAGGGAATCCTGGGAACACCATATTTATCAAAGTCGAACCGGTGATCCAAAAGGAACTCCCTTTCAGGAAAAACCAGATAAGGATATTCCCGGCAATTGCCGCCCCAGTTGCTGCCGTCACAAACTTCTTCCTCTGCCCGCTGTTCCTGACCGGCTCTGCTTCCAACAGATTGGTCGAGATATATGCAAGCAGGGTGGATCCTGCCAGGTAGATAAATGTGTACCCCGCTGCCGCAAATACATAATATACCATACTCAGCAGCAGCAATACCATCCATTGTATTTTCCCCGGCGCAGCATAGTAAACCATCAGCCCGCACGCCAAAAAGATCAGAAAAAAAATCGATGTAACCGTCATATTTCATCACCTTCCACATGTAACAGAAATATTCTGTCCATTGATACAGCCGGCTTCCTCAGACAGAAGAAATTCTATCACAGGAATCACATCTTCTACTTTGAGATTTCTCCCGGCGGGGCTCTGCTTCGCATTCTCCTCAATCAAAAAATCATGGAGCCCCTCCACAAATCTGGTCTCCACAAGGGCAGGAGAAATTCCGTTCACAGTAATCCCTTTATCTGCATATTCTACAGCCAGTGATTTTACCAGTCCAAGCAATGCATATTTGGTAAGGACATAATCAGAATTGTATTTCGGAGGCATATGATTTACCGCCATAGACAACATAATTACAACCTTTCCCCGCTTCATTTTCACCATTCCAGGCAAAAAAGCGGAAAGAACCTTGACCGCCGACCGTACAGATATATCCACCGAATTCTGAAACACCTCCCACGATGTTTTATGGAATTTCCTGGTAACGATCGGGGGCGCCGGCAAATGTATGAATTCTGTCGGTACATATCCGCCGGCTTTTACCTGGTCAATCAGCGCCTCTGTACTTCCCTCGTCCGACAGATCCGCCTGCATACAGACAAGACGGTCCCCCAGTTCCTTCTGCAGTTGTTCCAGCCGTGGATTCATTCGATGATAATGGGCAACGATGCATCTATAATTCTTTGAGACAGCGCTGATTGCCGCTGTCCCCAACTCAGCCGAAGCCCCTGTCACTAATAAAGTCTTTGACACAGTGATCTCCTTTTTCTATTTCCCTGATTCAAGTATGATATCTACCATCTCTCCTACATTTTTCATTGTAACAACCTTCCCCATGGGAATTTTAAAAGAAAATTCCTCTTCTACGGCAACTACCAGATTAATGTGCTCAAAAGAATCCCAATCCTCAATATCATCAGAAGTTGTCTCATCAACTACTACAATATCGTCATCGTCAAACACTTCTCTGAATACCTTATTCAACCTTTCAAATACTTCTTCTCTTGTCATTGTCAAAACCCTCCTACTGTTTTTATTTTAAGACCAGCACTTTCATGCCTGCCTTCGCCACACATTTCTGATCCTGATTCTTTATCGTAACCTTCAGCTGAAGCAGCTTCAAATCCTCCTGCTTACTCTCGACCACACTGCTGACAGTCAGCACATCACCGGCAAACACCGGCTTTTTAAAACTGATCTTATCAATACTGTGTATCAGGCTGTATCTGCCCGGCATATAGACACCTGCGACTGTTGACAGCAGGGATGCCGTCAGCATTCCAAAAGAGACATGCTGCCTGAATTTTCCCTCTCCCACCGAAACCGCATAGTCATCATCCTGATGCAGTGGATTAACGTCTCCGGTAATCTCACGGAATGCCTGCTCCATCTCCATTGTAATCTCTTTTGTAAAAGAGCACTCATATCCTGTCTCTATCTCTGAAAAAACAAACTCATTCATGGCAATGCTCCAAAATCCTGTCTCTAATCTTCTCAGCGGTCAAACCGTTCTCAGCCCTGACCGCTGAAAGCTGCCCATAACCGACGGAAAACTCATCCATCAAACCAATCCGCAAAAGTCTGACCCCGCTCCTTGTATCACTAAGGATCTCTGCGATCATGCTGCCCATACCGCCGGCCACATTATGCTCCTCTACGGTGACAAACAGATCAAATTCCTCGGCCTTTTGCCTGATTCCCCTGGTATCGATGGGCTTTAACCCAGGTACATCCATAACCTCTACATCAACTCCCTGTTCTTTCAGAAGATCCGCTGCCTCTATGACCTCCTCCAGAATGCTTCCTGTTGAAAAAACCGCTGCTTTTTTACCGGTTCTCAGTACGTTCAGGCGGTTCAGTCCGAACATCTTCTCAGACTCATAGAACTCTTTTTCCTTATTTATCCCAAGACGTATATACACCGGACCGTCGTGGCTGTATGCCAGCTTTATGGCGGCCGAAGCCTGCAGCGATGTGGACGGAGACAGAAGCATTAGATTCGGCAGCGCCCGGAGCACCGCGATATCCTCCGTCGTGTGATGCGTCGGGCCAAGAGAACTCACAGACAGCCCGCTGCCTGTCCCGATCATCTTAACATTCAGCTTCTGAAGACAGACATCATCTCTGATAAACTCAAAAGACCTGTACGCCAGAAACGGTCCCGCCGTATATACAAACGGAATCTTTCCCGTAGCTGCAAGCCCTGCCGCTGCCGCCACCATATTTCCCTCCGCAATCCCAAATTCAATCGCCTGCGCCGGAAAATTCATGCGGAAGATCTTATCCAGACCTCCCTCTCCGCTGTCAGCCGTCAGATACAATACCTTCTTATCCTTTTCTGCAAGTTCCATCAAACTGCCAATACACGCACTCTGCATATTACAATAGCTCCTCTTCTTTTATATGGAGTTCTTCTCTGAACACCTTCAGATCCTTCCTGCCCGGCAGTTTAAAATGCCACACCGGATTTCCCTCCATGACCGAAACTCCCTTTCCTTTTACGGTATGCGCGATCACCATCGTCGGCTTCCCTTCAGGCTTTATGCCCGACAGGCAGTCCTTAAGCCGGTCGGTGTCATGCCCGTCAACCTCTGTGACCTTCCATCCAAAAGATTCCCACTTTTCCTTCCAATCCACCACTCTCTGGATCTTATGGACGGAATCTGTCTTCTGGAGTCCATTCGCATCCAGGATCCCGATCAGGTTGTCTAGTTCGTGGGTGGACGCAGACATTGCCGCTTCCCAGATACTTCCTTCCTGGCATTCACCGTCCCCTAACATAACATAAGTCTTCGAGCCATGTCCGTCCATCTTCTGTCCCAGAGCCA
>CANSCI010000158.1 GCA_947645355.1 uncultured Dorea sp.
TTTATCCTGGATATTATTTTATCAATGCAGAATCAGAGACGATGCACTCTCATTGGATTACGGCAAAAGAACTCATTGTGTCTCCTTCCAGATTCTTAAAGAAGGGCGCGCTTGTGATTCTGTGTTCACACGGAGGAAATACGGGTGAGACGGTAGAAGCTGCGAAACTGGCAAAAGAACGCGGAGCGGCGATTATTACAATGACACACAATCCAGATTCCATCTGTGCGAGGGAAGAAATGAATCCGGTCGTGTATGGTTGGGAGGATGATACGAATGAGAAAGACCGGCCACAGGGGATCGTAATGCGTGTTCTCAATGAGCTGATGAAGTTTCAGGAGCCTTCCTATGCGAAATACGACGCAGTCCTTGACGGCCTGGAAAAAGCGGACGGTATTGTGCGTACAGCTGTGGAGAAAGTAAAGAATCGTACCTGGGTGTTTGCCGAACAATACTTTGAAGAGCCGTTTCTTTATATAATGGGTTCCGGCGCTTCCTACTCACAGGCTTATGGATTTGCCATCTGCTCCCTGCAGGAGATGCAGTGGATGGACTGCTGCTATCTGCACTCAGGAGAATATTTCCACGGCCCCTTTGAGTGTACGGATGAAGACCATCTCTATATTCTGTTGATGGGCACGGGGGCAGCGAGAGTAATGGATGAGAGAGCACTCGCATTCCTTCAGAAGTATGGAAAAAAATATGAAGTGATTGATGCTGTGGAGCTTGGAATTGACGCAATTGATGCAAGTGTGAATGAGTATTTCTGTCCGATGGTATTTTATGCAATGTCTGTTGCGTACCGCACAGGACTTCAGGACAAGAGAAGACATCCGCTTGACATGAGAAGATATATGGGTGTTGTGGAATATTAATCAGAATTCAGAAAGGAGAAGAATGGTGGCGGAATATAATGTAAATATTTTGGGGTTTGGAGATAATGTGGTAGATCAGTACGATCATATCAAGACTATGTATCCGGGAGGAAACTGCGTGAACCTATGTGTTTATGCAAAGATGTTCGGAGTAGAGCGCTCCGCTTATATGGGATACTTCGGGAACGACACAAATGCAGAATATGTAATTGATGTGCTTAAAAAGGTCAAAATCGAGACTGTGAAATGTGAACAGTTAGAAGGTGAGAACGGATGGTCACGTGTGAGTCTTGTAGACGGAGAGCGTGTATTTGTCGGATGGAATGACGGCGGAATCCGCGGAAAGACACCGTTTATCCTGGACCGTTTCGATATCGAATATATCCGGCAGTTTGATCTTGTGCATACAGGAAATTACTGTTTTACGGAAAAGGAACTGCACAAAATCAGGGAGGCAGGCGTGCCGGTGTCCTTTGACTTTTCAGATGATTCCACACAGGAATATTATAAAGAAATTCTTCCGCATGTGACTTACGCATTCTGTTCTTTTGACGGGGACGACGAGGAGGTAAGGGCACACCTTAAAATGATGGTGGACGGCGGCGCGAAGCTTGCAACGGCATCCCGTGGCTCTAAGGGCTGCATTCTCTATGACGGGCAGGAATACTATGAACAGCCGGCAGTTCCGATCGAAAAGGTAGTCGATACGATGGGCGCAGGTGATTCCCTGATCGCATCGTTCCTGATCGGGTACACAGACCTCACAAAGAAAGGCATAGAACAGACTGCGGCAATCAGAGAAAGTCTTGCGGATGCGGCGGCCTTTGCTTCCAGAATCTGTGGAATTGAAGGTGCGTTCGGATACGGCACAAGCTATCAATAACAGAAAGATACAGGGGATTGTTTTTGGGAAGTCAGCGTACAGTGCGGCTTCGGCCTAAAAAACAATAAAAACCTGAAATAAGAATATCCCGTGGAAAATATCGTGCTGCAAAGCACAGGATTCCACGGGATGCTCCTATTATCGTTAAGGGGGTAAACATCAGTATTAACCGAAAGCCCCTTGCTGCATCCTGTGAGTTGGGGATGGGAAACTGTTACAGTTGTGGCAGCCCCAGATAATTCAGCAGTCCCACATAGATTCCATAAGCAAACTGATATTGCATGGTGGTCAACAGGATATAATCTTCATAATTTGAAATATAGGCGAGTTCTACGAGGACGGAGGGCATCTGTGTCCGGCGCAGAACATACAATGACGGTCTCACATAGATGCCGTTATTTTTTGTGCCCACCCGGCGGACGATCTCCTGAACGATATCGGTGCCCAGATAATAAGAGGGGCTTCCTTCTGCGTATACATATGCCTCCGTGCCGTTGATCGCTGGATTGACATTGGAATTTACATGAATGCTGATAAAATAGTCCGCTCCCCAGGTGTTTGCCATATCCACCCGCTCCCTGAGGCTGGAGTTGGTATCATAGCCCAGGATCTCGGTAGGGGTTTGGCGTGATACTGCCACTTCAAAGCGGTAGTCAGCGGCGAGTATGTTTGAAAGATAGGCGCCGACGATATAGGTGATATCCTGCTCTCTGGCACCAAAACCTTCCGCGCCGGCGTTAAATCCGTAAGGATTGTGTCCTTGGTCGATAAAAACCTTGATTGCCATACCATGATCTCCACTTTTTATTTTATAAATTATTATATGAGATTTTAATTTGCCTTGTTACGAATAGATTTGTTTTTTTCGGGGATAGTAGGTATGAAAGTAAAGCTAAGTGGAGGAAGATATGAATACCTGCATGGCATGGAAATGGAGATTATTTTATGGAAGATATTCTTTATATTAAAGTAGAGCAAAATATTCCGGTGACAAAGCGGGATCTGAAGTTAAAAGATGTAGCCACACTGTACAGTACCAACACGACCATGGTGCAGAAGTTGGAAAAGGAACCCTTCTATACACTGCCCCCGGACGGTGAGAAACTGACGATGTTCACCATCACCAAGGTATACGAGGCCATCCACCGGGTTTATCCGAATGTGACCATAGAAAACCTGGGAGAACAGGATTTTATCGTGGAGTGTGAGACGGGCAAAAAACCTTCCAAAGCCTGGGAGTACACCAAGGCAGTTTTGGTGGCGTTCATCGTGTTTTTCGGGGCGGCATTTACAATTATGACCTTCAATGAGGATGTAAATGTATCGGGGGTATTCGAAAAGATCTATTTGATTTTCACCGGAGAGGTGCAAACCGGCGGCTCCGTTCTGGAGATCTGTTATGCCATCGGGATTCCGATTGGTATCATAGTGTTCTACAATCATTTTAAAAGAAGAGATATCAAAAATGATCCGACACCGA
>CANSCI010000159.1 GCA_947645355.1 uncultured Dorea sp.
CGAAAATTTTGTGGAAATCCATAAATCCCGCTGCTCCCCGCCGGAGGCAGAGAGCAGCGGGGGAAATAACGCTCCATGCGGGATTTTTTTGCCGCCTTAATAATTCTCGGCATGTACCTCAAAATAGCTCTGCGGGTGGTTGCATACCGGACAAACCTCCGGCAGGGATGGCCCGCGCTGGATCTGTCCGCAATTCAGACACATCCACTCTGTCCCCGGCTCACTTGCAAAATACTGGTTATTTTCCAGCATCTGCGCCAGCTTCCCAAATCGTTTCCCGTGGATCCTCTCAATCTCTGCAATCTGAAAAAATGCAGCCGCGGCCTCGGCAAAACCTTCTTCCCGGGCAGCATTTCCAAAGGCCTGATATACATCCTCCGCCTCTTCCATCTCGTTATGGCACGCAGACTTCAAAAGTTCCGGCACACTGTCAAAATGATCCACCGGGTATCCCCCGTCGATCTGTATGGTCGTACCCGAAAGGCTCTTTAACAGATCATAGAATCTCTCTGCATGCGCCCGCTCCTGGTCTGCAGTAAATAAAAAGATCTGGTTCACTGCAAAAAGCTTCTGCTTTTTTGCTGCCTCTGCCGCGATAGTATACCGGTTCCTTGCCTGACTCTCCCCGGCAAATGCCCGCATCAGATTCTCCCTTGTCTTGCTCTCTTTAAAATCAATAGCCATGTCACACACTCCTTTTTACTTTTACATGTAGTATGTGACATAGCTTCCATAGTATTCCTTTTTTTAACCTTTTCTTTAATTAAATCCAATAATTCTCCTGGCAACACTGTACACCATGGAAGAGATCTTCCTTCCGGACCGCCCCGGGATATTCGTGGTCTGTCCAAGGATCCCGTATCGGATCTTAAGGTACACCCGCACATCCTTTTTCTTCAGATACTGCCAGAGCTCCTTTTTCTTCTCCAGATTCTCTTTTTCTCTGGAACGGATCAGAAGAATCGAAGAAACAGTCATCATAATCGCGAGGTAATTAATCATGTACTGTCTCAGCTTCTTACATGATATCTTCCCAAGCTGGTACATATCAATCATAGATTTAGTCACAAAAATCTGCTGATCCACCCTGGCAATCATATTTTTCTCATTGACCGACTGATCTTCCCGCCCGATATAGTAACGGTAGAAATCAACATCCAGATAATAGATCTTCCGCACAAGCGGCAGCGGATAATACACATAGATATTATCTACATAAAAGGTATGCCTCGGCAGCACCATCTGGCTGAGTTTGAGCATCTGTGTGCGGTAAATGACTGAATGCATCAGTATATACTGATCCAGCCGAAAATGTCCGATATCCTCCCACCGAAAGACTTCATCCTGTGGAAGGACATTCCGGTAATGGATACATTTCTTATGGGTTACTCCTACCTTCTCATACACATAATTGGAGATCAGCATATCAATCTCCTGTCCGTCCTCCTCAAGATTGCGGAGCAGCTGCAGGATCCGGTGAAGTGATTCCTCATCTACCCAGTCATCACTGTCCACCACCTTAAAATATTTCCCGGCAGCATAACTTAAGCCGGAATTCACTGCATCACCATGTCCGCCGTTCTCCTTGTCCACTACCTTTATAATATCCGGATACTTCTCCATATACTCATGGGCAATGGCAGAGGTTCGGTCTGTTGATCCGTCATTTACAATAATAATTTCCACATCCTCGCCCCCGGGCAGGATACTCTCAATTGCCTTAGCCATATACTCCTGCGAATTATAACACGGGATCGCAAATGAGATATACTTCATCACGTCGTCTCCTTCCAAAACATAAACTTCTATTAGTATAAGTCATTCCTCCTCATTTTCCAACTGGCTTTTTGCCCAAAACATACGCCGAAACATTGTAAAATTCCCCAAATTCGTCTATAGTATTAATTATCAGGAAATGGAGGAATGAAATATGAAGAACATGATTGTCGGACAATCCGGCGGCCCTACCGCAGTTATCAACGGGAGCCTGTACGGCGTTGTCTCAGAAGGTTTGCAGCATGCTGACACGATTGGGCATATCTATGGTATGATCAACGGAATCGAGGGATTTTTAAACGGACACTATATGGATATGGGGGAGCTTGACGCCTCCGATGAACTGGAATTTGTAAAGACTACCCCGGGCTCTTATCTGGGCTCCTGCCGGTACAAATTGCCAGAGGATCTCTCTGACCCGGTATATCCGGAATTATTTAAGAAGCTGGAAGAAAAAAATATCGGATATTTCTTCTACATCGGCGGAAATGATTCTATGGATACAGTAAGCAAGCTGTCCCGTTACGCCGCAGGCAGCAACAGTGATATCCGATTTATCGGCGTGCCGAAGACCATCGACAACGACCTGGTAGAGACAGACCACACACCGGGATTCGGAAGCGCTGCCAAATACGTGGCATCCACTGTGCGTGAGATTATTGCCGACGCCTCTGTTTACGACAATAAAAAATCTGTGACCATTATTGAGATTATGGGGCGCCACGCAGGATGGCTGACTGCCGCAAGTGTCCTTGCCCGCAAATACAAAGACGACAATCCGGTACTGATCTACCTCCCGGAGGTTGCTTTTGACCAGGACGCTTTCATCGAAAAAGTAAGGGAAAACCTGGAGACCACTCCGAACCTTGTAGTATGTATCTCTGAGGGAATCAATGATGGGAACGGTACTTTTATCTGCGAATTTGCAAGTGATGTAGGAGTAGATAACTTCGGTCACAAAATGCTCACTGGATCTGGAAAATACCTGGAAAACCTTGTGAAGGAAAAAATCGGTGTGAAGGTTCGCTCCATCGAACTGAATGTATGCCAGCGCTGCTCCAGCGCCATGCTCTCCAACACAGACCTTACCGAGGCTGTAAATGCGGGCATCTACGGCGTACAGGCAGCACTTGCAGGAGAGACCGGGAAGATGATCACGTTCATCCGGCACAGGGATCATCCTTATGAGTTGTCCTATGGCACGGCGGATGTGAATATGATCTGTAATGAGGAGAAGCCGGTGCCCTCAGAGTGGATTACACGGGAAGGGTCCGACATCAGTGATGCATTTATTACTTATGCAAGGCCGCTGATCCAGGGAGATGTGGCGCTGCCGTCAAAGGATGGGCTGCCTATATTCGCCTATAGGAAATAGAGAAATCACGAATCTTTAAATGAGCCGTGGACGCGGCTGGTTAAACAGCTGCGGCCGCGGCTCAAACAG
>CANSCI010000160.1 GCA_947645355.1 uncultured Dorea sp.
CTGGCGCTTCGCGGGTTTTTCCCGGTGGAAGATTTAAAAACATTCCGAAATGTAGACAGCTATCTTTCCGGGCATGTTGAGATGACAAAGGTGCCGGGGGTCGATATGTCCGCCGGTTCTCTTGGCCAGGGGTTGTCCGCGGCAGTGGGCATGGCGCTTGCAGGAAAAACGGATCAAAAGGACTACCGGGTCTACGCTGCACTTGGAGACGGAGAGATTCAGGAAGGGCAGATCTGGGAAGCAGCTATGGCAGCAGGGAACTATGGGCTTGATAACCTGACTGTATTTGTGGACAACAACAATCTTCAGATTGACGGAACGGTGGAAGAGGTTATGTCACCGTATCCGATCGAAGACAAATTCAAAGCATTTAAATGGAATGTCATTTCCATTGACGGACATGATTATGCACAGATCGCCGGTGCCATTGAGACGGCAAAGGACACAAAAGGCATGCCTACGATGATCGTAGCAAAGACGGTAAAAGGAAAAGGTGTATCCTATATGGAGAACAATGTGAAATTCCACGGAAGTACTCCGACGGCAGAGCAGTTTAAACAGGCATTTAGTGAGTTGGATGCGGCTATCGCATCACTGGAGGTGTAATCATGGGAGAGATCATTGCAACAAGAGAAGCGTATGGAAGAGCATTGTGTGAATTTGGTGCAGATGAAAAAATCATGGTTTTTGACGCAGATCTTACCATCTGTACTATGTCCTGCTATTTCGCTGAGAAATATCCGGAGAGATTTTTTAATGCAGGTATCGCAGAGAGCAATATGGCAGGGATGGCAGCCGGCGCCGCAGCCTGCGGAAAAACGGCATTTATCCACACTTTTGCCATGTTTGCTGCGGGAAGGATCTACGATCAGGTGAGAAATTCTATCGCATATCCAGGACTGAATGTGAAGGTAGTAGGAACCCATGCAGGTTTATCTGTCGGGGAGGACGGCGCTACCCACCAGTGTATCGAAGATCTGAGTCTGATGCGGACCATTCCGGGTATGACCGTGATCTGTCCGTGCGATGCCAATGAGACAAGAGAAGCGGTAAAGGCTATGTTGGACTATGACGGGCCGTGTTATCTGAGGCTTGGACGTTCTGGTGTAGAGAACATTACAGATGAGATCCCGGGGTATCGGTTTGAACTTGGAAAAGGGACGCAGTTAAAAGACGGCAGGGACGCAGCGATCATTGCCGCAGGACTTATGGTGCAGGAGGCACTGAAAGCGGCTGAGTTGTTGGAGAAGGAAGGGATTAATGTCCGCGTGATCGACCTTCATACGATTAAGCCGGTTGATAAAGATATTATTCTAAAAGCAGCAAAAGAAACAGGTGCCATTGTGACGACCGAAGAGCACAACGTGATCGGAGGTCTGGGTGCAGCAGTTGCCGAGGTGGTAGGAGAGGCCTGTCCGGTGCCTGTGATCAGGCATGGAGTGGAGGACGAGTTCGGCCATTCCGGAACTGCTGAGGCTTTGATGGTAAAATATGGTTTAACCCCGGAAAAGATCGCTGGGAAAGTAAAACAGGCAATTGCACTTAAAAAGTAGAAATAAGAGGGTATGAATTATGGAAATGATGAGAGCAAATGTATATGACAGAGCCGGACACTGTGAGATCACACAGGTGCCGGTGCCGGAAATAAAGCCGCATCAGGTACTGATTAAAGTAATGTCCTGCGGGATCTGTAAGGGCGCGGATGTTGCACTTGCAGCCGGAGGCTTTCTGGCGCAGTTCCCGCTGCTCAACGGGCACGAGTTTGCAGGATATGTATGTGAGGTAGGCGAGGATGTAAAAACCCTGAAGGAAGGAGACAGAGTAACTGCGGACAACACTGTGCTGTGTGGAGACTGCTATTACTGCCGCAAGGATCAGCCTCTTTATTGTGAGAATTTTTATTCTCTTGGATGCAACGGCCCTGGAGGATTTGCAGAGTATGTGGCAGTAAATGCAGACAAGGTATTCCCGATCAGTGATAATTTGTCCTTCAATGAGGCTATTTTCGCAGAGCCGACTGCTTGTGCGGTTCATTCCATGGATCGTGTGCAGGTGCAGTTCGGGGATGATGTTTTGGTATATGGATGCGGTCCTACAGGGATTATCCTGATCCAGCTTCTGATGCATTCTAATGCAAACCGTGTGGTTGTATGCGGGCCAAGCCAGGATAAGCTTGACATCCTGAAAAAATATGGATGCAAAGAGACCATACTTATGGATCGCAACGACCCAACTGTACATGAAGCAAAATTAAGGGAGATTGCTCCGAAGGGCTTTGATGTACTGGTAGATACCACCGCAAATGTAGATGTGATGGAGAGTATGATCAAATCCGGTAAGATGGGCGCCAAATTTATGATGTTTGCAATGCCCCATGCCGGTGCCAAATGGGCCATTGATCCGGAATACTGGTATCTCCATGAGATCCAGCTGATTCCGACCTGGGCACAGACCCACTGCTTCGGACGTGCACTTGAATACCTGGAGTCCGGGAAGGTTCAGGTGAAGGATCTTGTGACCCACGAGATGGATCTGAACGATTATGATAAAGGGATTGCGCTGGCGGCCAAAGGGGGGCCTGGAACCCTGAAGGTCATCCTTCATCCCAACTATGAAGAATAACGACACGCATTTTTATTTATTTGCTTTTGCGCCCCGGTAAACTCCACGACCGGGGCGCTGTTTTTACATAATAGATAATTATGTAATGCATGGTGCTTAAAAGAAATAAAACAAAATATTAAACAAAAGAAAACGAAAGTAGACAAAAGTATATGATAATGTTAGAATAGAACCAGACCTATAGACAAGCAACGTTAACAGGAGGAAGTAAGAATGAAGATTGCAATCGGATGTGATCCAAATGCACAGGATGCAAAAGTAGAACTAATCAAATTCATCGAGTCGAAGGGCTACGGTGAAGTTACGGACTTCGGAAGCGAGGATCCGATTTACGCCAATACAGCAATTAAAGTGGCTGAGGCTGTGGCTGCAAAGGAATATGACCGCGGAATCTTAGTGTGCGGCACAGGTATCGGAGTGTCTATTGCTGCCAACAAGGTAAAGGGTGCATATGCGGCACTTCTCTCTGATGTGTATTCTGCCCAGAGGGCGCGGTTGAGCAACGACGCCAATATCGCATGTATGGGTGCATTTACGACC
>CANSCI010000161.1 GCA_947645355.1 uncultured Dorea sp.
GCATGAAGCAGTCCTCTGGCAATGGGAATTCCCAATCCCAATCCCCCTACATAACGACGACTTCCGGAATCTGCCTGATAGAAATCGTCGATCATCCGGTCAAGCTGATCAGACTTCATGCCGATACCGGTATCAGAGATATCAATAAGCAGGTTGACTCCATAACTTTCCCGCCGGAAGCCGACTCGGACGTCTATACCACCCTCTTCAGTAAATTTAAGAGAATTTTCCAGGAGAATATTCAACACATGAGAAATTTTTTCCGCATCCCCGATGAGAACCGACGGGATCTTCGGATCAATATCAAACACCATCTCCAGCTGATGGCCTGAATTCTGCATTGATACCATTGTTATCACATCATTCAGCACAGAAGTAATCATGTACTCTTCCCTGGCAGGAGTCAGCGTACCTTCTAAAATCTCCGTATAATCAAGCATATTATTGATCTGGCTGGACAGACGCTTGCCTGCCAGCTGGATCGAATGCATGTCACTGCGGATTTCCGGACATATATTTTTCTCCAATATCACCTCACTGATTCCCAGCACCATGTTGATCGGAGTTCTAAGCTCATGGGATACATTAGACAAAAAAACCGTATTCTGGCGCTCCGCTGTCTCCAGTTCTGTAAATGCACGCACATAGCTTTTTTTAACTTCTTTTCTCATATTGATCTTGTATCTTGCGATCAAAACAGTCCCTGTCATCAACACAATTCCAAGCACCAGGCTTACCACATTCGAAACCGACATGCCGGAAGTAATGGTGTGCAGCCACAGGAGATGATACAGAAGATCCATCAGATACAGACCCTCCAGAATATACAGCAGCAGATGCCTGTCAAACAGGGAAAATACAATCACCATCATGCAGGCTACGGCTGACAAATCAAACAAACTGTCACTATGTACCCCGAAGAAGAAAAATTCTACCATCATCACTCCGGCACACAGATTCTCATAAAGCATTTCCGAGCCGACTTTTCCTATATGAAGACACCATACACTGAAACCGCCGAATACGACCAACGGGACCATCCATATCTCCCATTCCATAACTATCGTAATAATAATCAGCACTATACTGACTACACTGACAATGCTGGCCAAAAGCAGATGTCTACTTGTCTGCCCCTCTTCTCTCATTATTTCTCAAGCTCCTTTGCAACCCGTTTCATCAATTCCTGAGGATAAAATGGTTTTTTCAGATAATTAACGGCACCCATGTTGATTGCGCTTACCACGTCATCCTCAAACCCTGATGCCGTCAGGAAAATCACCGGAATCTCAACAGGATAGTCCTTGATATACTTAAATGTCTCAATCCCGTTCATCTTAGGCATTGCTATATCCAGGAGAATCAGATCAATCTTTTCACATTTAATCGTGTTAAGGGCCTCTGCCCCCGACTCTACAAGAATCACATCATAATTTTTCTCCAGGATCCTCTTCGTCCTCATTAAATTTACTTCATCATCATCCACTACTAAAATACGTTTCTGCATATGGCTGCCTCCCTATCTACTCTTATGAGATTTTGCAAATCTCCATAAATTTTATTTTAAATCATGGTATTGATAAAATCAAGTCAAATAACACGATTCACGGACGCAGAATATGCAAAATATGCAAACAATATACAAAAAATATACTCTCTGAGGAACACAGATTTTTGACTTTCATTGACACATCTGATACAATAAGTCTTTAAGATTTTAAATCTTTACACTTTTACGACAGATATAAAAGATACATATACCAGGACAGAAAGGGGCGTACGGCCATATGGAAAAAAATTTAACTACAGGAAGCGTATTCAAAAATATTGTGTATTTTTCCCTCCCCTATCTCTTGTCATATTTTCTGCAGACACTGTACGGGATGGCAGATTTATTCATCATAGGACAGTTTAACGGTGTAGACAGCATTACCGCTGTCTCGGTGGGCAGTCAGGTCATGCACATGCTGACAGTTATGATCGTCGGCCTGGCAATGGGTGCAACCGTTATGATCGGTCAATCCATAGGCGCCGGCCAAAAAAGGGACGCAGCAAATATCATCGGCAATACCATCTCACTGTTTATGCTGGTCTCTGCCGCAGCCACGGGGCTGCTGCTCATCCTGGCAAGACACATTGTCACAGCAATGTCCACTCCTTCGGAGGCCGTATCCGGAACCATTGTTTACCTCACCATCTGCTTTATCGGAATTCCTTTTATTACAGCATACAACATCATCAGTTCCATTTTTCGGGGGCTTGGGGACTCTAAAAGCCCCATGTACTTTATAGCCGCGGCCTGCGCTTTAAATATTCTGCTGGATTATCTGTTTATCGGAGCGCTCCGGCTCGGCCCTGCAGGCGCAGCCCTTGGCACTACGCTGGCACAGACGGTCAGTGTAATCATCGCATTCATCGTCATCCGCAAAAAAAAGACAGGGCTGACCCTGCTGAAAAGTGACTTTAAACCTGCCCGCCGAATCATGGGGAAGATCCTGAAAATCGGGATCCCGGTTGCGCTGCAGGATGGTTTTATTCAGATTGCATTTATCGTAGTTACTGTGATCGCAAACCGCAGGGGAATCAATGACGCAGCTGCGGTGGGAATCGTCGAAAAAATCATCGGTGTACTGTTCCTTGTGCCGTCATCCATGCTCTCTACCGTCTCTGCTCTGTCCGCACAGAATATCGGAGCCGGAAAGCATGACCGGGCTGCCCTCACCCTGCGCTATGCCGCCTTTATAGCAGTCGGCTTTGGGCTGGTCACGGCAATCGCCATACAGTTCTTTGCAGAACCGATCATCGGAATCTTTACCAAGGAAAAGAATGCAGAAGTTATTCTACTCGGCAGCCAGTACATCCGGGGATACATATGGGACTGCATTTTCGCCGGAGTACACTTCAGCTTCAGCGGATATTTCTGCGCCTACGGCAGATCCGGGATCTCTTTTCTGCACAATGCACTGTCGATTGTGCTTGTAAGGATCCCGGGAGCGTATTTTGCCTCAAAATTGTTCGCTGATACCCTGTTCCCCATGGGGCTTGCCGCCGCGGGAGGGTCGCTGCTGTCTGTAGTGGTCTGCGTCATTGCCTTTCAGTATTTAAAAAGGCACATACAAACTCTTCCTGAACATT
>CANSCI010000162.1 GCA_947645355.1 uncultured Dorea sp.
GGATTACGGAAGACGGTGAGACGCGCAAGCTTGTCTTCTCAGGGGATGTGGGGAATCTGAACCAGCCAATCATCAAAGACCCCAAAAAGGTAGAAGAAGCCGATTACGTAGTGATCGAGTCTACATACGGCAATCGTTCCCATGGAGAAAAGACGCCGGATTACGTGCAGGAGTTTACGCGGATTCTGCGGGAAACCTTCGCAAGAGGGGGCAATGTTGTTATTCCGTCTTTTGCAGTGGGGCGTACCCAGGAACTCCTTTATTTTATCAGGGAGATCAAGGAGAAGCAGCTGGTGCCGGAATATCCGAATTTTGAGGTATATCTGGACAGCCCGCTGGCCATTGAGGCGACGAATGTATTTCACAAGAATATCCAGTCATGCTTTGATGAGGATGCCATGAAGCTGGTACAAAGCGGGATCAATCCGCTGGTGTTCCCGGGGCTTCGCACGACGATTACCAGTGACGAGTCCAGGATGATCAACTTTGACGAGAAGCCGAAGGTTATTATCTCTGCATCCGGAATGTGTGAGGCAGGCCGTATCAGGCATCATCTGAAGCACAATCTGTGGAGGCGTGATTCTACGATCTGCTTTGTAGGTTATCAGGCGGTGGGAACTCTTGGAAGGACACTTTTAGAGGGCGCCGACTGCGTGAAACTGTTTGGGGAGACCGTGGAGGTAAACGCCAGGATTGAAGTGCTGAAGGGGATCAGCGGACATGCAGATATGAACGGACTCTTATCCTGGCTGGAGGGCTTCCGGCCACAGATAAAGCAGGTGTTTGTTGTCCACGGTGAGGATACCGTGACGGATGAGTTTGCCCGGACGGTGACGGAACGTTTCGGGTATCCGGCATTTGCGCCGTTTTCCGGCGGGTGCGTAGATCTTTTGACCGGAGAGATTTTATCCCCTGGCATCCGGGAGCCGAAGAAGGCTGCCGAAAAGCCGTCTCAGGCGAAAAAGCATGCTGCTTTCGACCGTGTGGTTGAGACACAGATTCAGAATCTGGCAGATAAGTGGGACAGATAAACGAAATTTGTTTGTCAAGGGCTAAAACTTTTTTAAATTTCCTGTGTTAGAGAATAACAAAAGTCCATACTGAGAAGAATTCTACTAGAAAGAAATGATGAAGTACATCTAGTGGAGGAGGTCTTATTATGGCACAGGGAAAAGTGGAAATATGCGGAGTCAATACAGCAAAGCTTCCAATCCTCAAGGAAAAGGAGAAGGAAGCTTTGTTTGCGAGAATAAAGGCGGGGGACGAGAAGGCGAAGGAGGAATATATCAAAGGGAATCTAAGGCTGGTCTTGAGTGTGATCAAGCGGTTCGGGGCGAGCAACGAGAATCCGGATGATCTGTTTCAGATTGGCTGCATCGGCCTGATCAAGGCAATTAATAATTTTAACACAGAGCTGGATGTAAAGTTTAGTACGTATGCAGTGCCGATGATTATTGGAGAGATCCGTAGGTATATGCGGGATAATAATTCAATCCGTGTCAGCCGCTCGCTTCGGGACACCGCTTACAAGGCCATTTACGCCAAAGAAAATTATATGAAGCGGAACTTAAAGGAGCCTACGGTGCAGGAGATTGCGGAGGAGATCGGGATCTCCAAGGAAGATATTGTGTTTGCCCTTGATGCCATTCAGGTACCCATGAGCCTCCAGGAGCCGGTTTATAATGACGGCGGGGACGCACTCTATGTGATGGATCAGATCAGTGATACGAAGAATAAGGAAGAAAAATGGGTGGAGAATCTTTCCCTTGAGGCTGCCATGGAACATTTGAACCCGCGGGAACGGCATATTATTAAACTTAGATTTTTTGACGGTAAGACGCAGATGGAGGTTGCGCAGGAGATTGAGATCTCGCAGGCACAGGTAAGCCGTCTGGAAAAAAATGCGCTGCGGACGATGCGGCAGTATCTGAGCTGACAAAGTCTGTGAGAAAAAGTCGGCGTGAACAGTGGGAACCAGGCACATAAATATTCGGTTCAGTGAAAAATATCAGGTTGTACTTGAAATTTACATTGGTTCATACTATGATATTTCCATGGAGGAGACAGATATTATGAAAGCTTGTATATTTGATCTGGACGGGACATTGACAGACACACTGGAATCGCTGACTTATTCTGTACAGGCGGCTCTGGATGAGATGGGACTTAGGAAAATCACAAAAGAGCAGTGCCGAAGCTTTGTAGGGAACGGAGCAAGGTATCTGATCGACCGGGCGCTCCGTGCGGCCGGGGATGAGGCCGGTGAGAGGCTCCAGGAAGGAATGCAGGTATATGGACGCATATTCGATGCGAATTGTACATATCATGTAACACCATATGAAGGCATCCTTCCGATGCTGCAGGAGCTGAAGGACAGGGGAATTAAGCTGGCGGTGCTTTCCAACAAGCCGCATCCGCAGACCTGCAAGGTAGTCAGGGAGATTTTCGGGGAGCAGATGTTTGACTATACTTCCGGACAGCAGGAATCCATTAAGAGAAAGCCGGATCCGGAGGGAATCTATCATATTCTGGAGTTCCTGGGGATCTCAAAAGAGGAATGCCTCTATGTGGGGGATTCGGAGGTAGATATAAAAACCGGGGTTAACGGAGGGCTTAAGACAGTCGGAGTGACCTGGGGGTTTCGGACGAAAGAGGAATTAAGGGCTGCGGGTGCCGGGATATTGATCGATCATCCTATGGAACTTCTGCAGTTTGTATAAAGGATTATTTTATAAGGAGGATGGCAGAATGTATGAGTATGATGAAGAATGCCTGAGCACGTTTCTTGAAAAGCAGTCCCAGTTGTTCGATGAGCCGGTTGCAGAATCTATGGCTGAGGCCGAGGCGTTTCTGGAGGACTGTATGGCTGCGGTGGTCGACGGGATTGATGAAGTCCGGGAATTTTTGAAGGAAGAGGGTCTGGATGTGGAAGGAATGACATCGGAGGAGCTTGAGGAGGCGTCCGAGGTGTTTGCCCTTCCGGGAGGAAGGTATCTGATCGTAGAGGGCTAGTGTACTGTCTGAATAAAC
>CANSCI010000163.1 GCA_947645355.1 uncultured Dorea sp.
ACATATTCAAGCACAGTCCCGAATCCCCCCGGCCCGTCCGGGTTTCCTCTTGCCGCGCCGTCTGTATAGATATTTACACGCATGTAACGCTCTCCCTTCACTGATTTCCTGTCACAGAACTTCAAATACCTGCCCCGGCCTGTCGATACTGCAGAATCTGTCTGCATAGCCTGCCGCACCTTCACTGGCCGCAAGCCTGCCGCACACACTGTAATCTCCCCACATGTGCATTGGAAATACACAGCGGGTATCGGTATGCTTCATAAAATAATCCATGCCCCAGTCATACTGCTTCTCCTGCCTCGGATCCAGCGGCACGAAGGCAACATCAACAGGAGTATCTCCGATTCTTCCGATCTCATACTGGTACCTTCGTTTCATCATTTCATTAAAAGCTTTACTTTCTTCCTCCCAGTGCCACCAGTTCAGATCCCCCGCATGATAGATCCATTTCCCCTTTACATACACAAAGAACGCTACGCCCTTATCCGTAGAGCGAAGCGTCTTTATCTGCATATCCTCCAGGTCAAGGCTCTTCCTCGGCCCCACCGACAGAAGTTTCTTGGCACTCCTGCGCGGACGGATGTCACTTGACAGAATGTAAGTCACATCATATCCCTGCTCTTCCCACTCAAAAATCTTCTCCTGAAAATGATCCTCATGGGAATGGCTGGAAAACACATAGAGTCTCTTCCCCTTGCCGGCAGGCGGAAGTTCACCTTCATAATAGTCAAACACCAGCATCCGGTCTGCGAATTCTATCGCAAACCCACTGTGTCCCAGATAGGTTATCTTCATCCTAAGCCTCTCCTTTTATTACCTGTACACCGTGCGTAAGCTCCGGCAGCAGATATTCCAGGCATTCTTTTACGGCCCCGGCCTTTCCCGGGAGGTTTACGATCAGCGTCCTTCCCCGGATCCCTGCCGCCGCCCGGTTCAGCATGGAACGCTTGGTAAGTTCCATCATGTGCGCCCGCATAGCTTCTGGGATCCCTGCGATATTCCTCTCTATGACATCCAGGGTAGCCTCCGGCGTACAGTCAAAAGGAGCGCAGCCTGCCCCGCCTGTCGTCAGTACAAGATCCGCCACATGGCCGTCCGCCAGGCGCTGCAGCACTGTAGACAGCACCTTCCGGTCAAGGGGCACGGCCTGGGCAAAGACCACCTGTGCACCTGCATCCTTCAGGATCTGGCGGATAACCTTCCCGCTCTTATCCTCCTCCCGCTCCTTATATACTTCTGTATTCGCTGTAAGAATTGCAACTTTCATTGTCGTACCTCCGATAAACCCTCTTCTTCTGTTCTTTCACATAGTAAAATTTTAACCCTTTTCGACACATATTGCAATCCTTAAATAATAATACACACCATTCCGCCATTACTGTCATTGACAATCTTCTGCATCGTATCCTGAAGTTTCTCCTGGCTCTCGTCATTAATCATGGACATTTTACTTCGCATCCCATCCATAACAAGTTCTTCCACCGACTTCCCGAAGATATTCGTTCCCCAGATCCCTTCCTCGCTGTCTCCCCTCTCCTTGATATAATCAATCAGGTCCTGAGCCTGCCGTTCACTTCCCACAATAGGCGCGATCTCGGTCTCGATATTTGCCCGGATCAGATGAATAGACGGAGCCTCCGAGTGGATCTTAACCCCGTATTTATTCCCCTGCTTAATGATCGTGGGCTCCTCAAGAGTAATCTCCTCCTTCTTCGGGCTCACCACACCGTAGCCCCTCATTTTCACAGCGGCAAATGCATCCTTAACACCTTCATACTCCTTCTTCAGCTGAGACAGATCCTTCATAGCAGCGATCAGTTCATACTGCCCGGCAATTGCCGTCCCTGTAAGTTCGCTGAGCATCTCATAATAGAACCGTTCTGCCACCTGGATGCGAATTCTCACACATCCGGTATCCATATCAATCTGATCAACTTTCATATCTTCTATGTAGGGACTCTCCGGGGCAGCCGTACCGGAAACGGCATCTCTGATCTCCTCCATCTGTCCCATCACGTCCTTTATGTGACACAGCAGATCCTGCTTGATCCTGTGATCCCGCGGGAGCATCTCCACCCATTTTGGTATAAAAAACTGAATCTCTGAAATCGGAAATTCAAACAGGACTGCCTCCATAATGCGATAGATATCCTCTTCCTTTAACTGCTCGCAATTGACAGGAACTGCCTTCACTCCATATTCTGCCTCCAGCTCCTCCACGGCCTCCTGGGCCTCTTTCGCATACGGCTTCTTAGAATTCACCAACACTACAAACGGCTTCCCGATCCCCTGAAGTTCGCGGATGGTCTTTCCCTCCGGCTCCCGGTAGTTCTTGCGCTCCAGATCTCCGATACTGCCGTCTGTCGTGACAACTACTCCGATGGTAGCATGGTCGTGGATCACCTTACGTGTCCCGATGCCGGCGGCCTTGGTAAATGGAATCTCATAGTCAAACCACGGTGTCTTCACCATGCGCTCCTCCTGCCCTTCCACATGTCCGGCTGCCCCCTCCACCATGTAGCCTACACAGTCGATGAGACGCACCTTCACGGACGCGTCCTCCGTAAGCTGGATCTGAGCCGCCTCCTTAGGCACGAATTTGGGCTCCGTCGTCATAATGGTACGTCCCGAAGCCGACTGGGGCAGCTCGTCTTTTGCCCGCTCCTTCATATGCTCATCTTCCATATGCGGGAGTACCAGCACATCCATGAACCGTTTAATGAACGTAGATTTCCCGGTCCGAACAGGACCTACCACTCCTATGTATATTTCCCCGTTTGTCCTGGCCTTTATATCGTTGTACATCTGAAACGTATTCATTCTAATACCCCCTTGTTATGCTGATAATAATCTATGCAGGGCATGTGTATATTTAGAACTGATCTTCTCTTAAATTTCACTGTACAGAAGTTTTGCCCCTCTCTCGATGGCCTTTCCGCACAGCTGGATACAAGAATTCAATTCATCCATCACCTCCTTTTTTCTGACCAG
>CANSCI010000164.1 GCA_947645355.1 uncultured Dorea sp.
TAAATTTAAAAATATATCGGGAGATATATTGACAAATTTCAAATATTGAGATAGGGAGGAAATGTTCCGAAATAATACAGGATATGCATAGGAGTGCGATGACATGGGCAAGGACGTGAAAGTACCAGCGGTAGAACGGGCGCTGGATATTATTGAATATTTGGCGGAGTGTAATTCTTCTAAATCATTAAAAGAGATAGGGGATCAGTTAAAAATACCAGCCGCTTCCCTTTTTCGTCTGCTAAAGAATCTGACGGCCAGGGATTATCTGGTACAGGTAAAAGAGAACCCGCCGGAGTATGAACTCGGATATAAGATTTCACAGATTTCTTCAAAATATACAGGAAAGTTCACACTGTCTGACGTAGCGAAGCCGGTAATGGAAGAATTGTCAAAGCAGACAAATCAGACCGCACAGTTAGGCGTGATGGACGGAACCAAGGTTATATATATTGCGCAGGTGCTTTCCAGGGCGCCTGTGAATTTCATAGCACATTTGTATGCTCCTATGGCCCCCAATGTATGTGCATGTGCCAAATGTATCCTGGCGGAGGAAGACCTGGAAACACAGAAATGGATCCTGGAATCTAGTACGCTGAGGAAGAATACAGAGAAGACGATCATGGATATAGATATGCTGCTTGATGAACTAAGATTGACAAAAGAACGTGGTTATGGAAGAGATGATGAAGAATTTAGTATAGGCGTCGGCTGTCTTGCAGTACCGATTCTGGATTCAGGCAGCAAATGTCTGGGTGCGATTGGCGTTACGGGAAAGGCGGAAGACTACGAAGATGCAGAACAATTAGAAAAAATCCGTATGCTGGTAACCGAAGCAGCAAAAAAAATATCAGAAAAAATAGTATAATATGTTCAAAAATGAAACAAAAAGAGGTGGACAAATTGCGGTCTGCCTCTTTTTTGATTATGCAATTTGCACAAATCAACAGAGCTGCATAAAAAATCATATTGCAAATCAACGAAAATAGTGTTATCCTTTATGCATACCAAGTATGAAATATATATTTCATATATAAAATATTAGGAATGCAATATCAAGGAGGTAACTATGGAGAAGAAACCTGTTTTAGGAATACTTGGATTATCCGACGGTGACAAAGAAGTGCATGCTCAGTTAAAAGACATTGTACAGACGCAGGTTGATGCGATTGTAAAAGCATTAAGGGCATCCGGGGAAGTTGAAGTAATTGAAGCGGAAGAATTAGTGTGCAGTGTAAAGACAGCAAAAGAGCAGGCCGAGCTTTTAAGAAATAAAGGTGTTGACGGAACCATTCTGTCCTACGGAGTGTTTGCTTTTCCAAACTTTTCTGCAGTCGTTGCAGAAAATGGGAAAGGGCCGTTCCTGTTAGCGGCAAATTTGAATCCGGACTGGCCTGGAATGGTAGCAATGCTTGCAGCAGGAGGAGCTTTGAATCATTTGGGAATTGATCATTTCCGTGCCAGCGGAGATGTAAATGAGCCGGAGGTTTTGAAAAAATACATCACATTCGCAAAATGTGCAAAAGTTGTAAACCGCTTAAAAGGGCAAAAATATGGTCTGATCGGAGGAAGAAGTCTTGGTATGTACAGTGCGACAGTCAGTATGCAGGATTGGCAGAAGCAGTTTGGTATTGACGTAGACCACCTGGATCAGAACGAGTTAGTTCGGGGGGCAGAGGATGTACCGGAGGAGCAGGTTGATAAAGCTATGAAATGGCTTTCCGAGAATGTGGCTGAGATCAATTACAATGGCACATCTTTCACAGAAGAAAAATTAAGGACACAGATCAGGCATTATGAAGCATTAAAGAAGATCATTGCCCAGAACGAATATGATTTTGTCGGTGTAAAATGCCATTATGAAATGAGCCGCCACTATTGTACAGAATGTATTTGTGCGGCATTCTGCAACGATCCATATGACTGGGACGGACCGAAGGAGCCGGTTGTATATGCCTGCGAAGCAGACTCCGATGCAGCTCTCACAATGCAGATGTTAAAGCTGCTGACAGATGAGCCGGTGATCTTTATGGATGTAAGGCACTACGATGCGGAGAATGATGTTATGGTATTCTGCAACTGCGGTTCACAGTCCACGTATTACGCAACAGGAACCGATGACTACAAAGCAAATCTTGCAAAGACAAAACTATATCCGGCACTGGATATCTACGCAGGAGGCGGCTGTCACGTAAACTTAATGACAGCGCCGGGCAAAGCAACGATCGCAAGATTAAACCGTAAAGAAGGAACATACAGACTGACGATTATCCCGGCAGAATTTGTAACACTGCCGGAAGCAAAGATGGCAGAGACAACGATGGAATGGCCGCATGTCTTTGCAAAGCTTCCGTTTGATCATCAGATCTTCCTGGATCACTTTGATGCGAACCATTGTCATGCAGTATACGGTGATAAAGTAGAAGAGTTAAAGATGATCAGTAAAATGTTGAATATTGATGTAGAAATACTGGGAGAATAAGCTCTTGGCATAAAAAAGAATTTGTTATCTGGCCAGATACAAATAGAAACTCAAAAACATTCATGAAGGAGGAGAAACATGAAAAAGCGACTTATTTCAGTACTTATTTGCTTAACAATGGTAGTCGGAATGTTTGCCGGCTGCGGCAAAAAAACAGAAGAAGCTGATAATGGCGGAGATTCCGGACAGGCAGCAGCAAACGCTGTGAAACAGCTCCAGGCAGATGGAAGTGATGCAAAAGATGATTTGCATTTTGCAATGATTCTTCCGTCATTAGGACATGAGTTCTGGAAAAACTGTAAAACATTAGCAGACCAGACAGCTGAAACAGAGGGAATTAAACTTACAACCTAAAACTTCCCACACCAATAAGGTGTGTTGAACCTTGAAAATTCAATATTTCAA
>CANSCI010000165.1 GCA_947645355.1 uncultured Dorea sp.
CGGGGAGATTTTATTTTTTCAAAGTTCAAATTTCATTCTCTATAGGAATGCTTTAATAGTATTTATTTATCTGCTTTCGCATATAAATCATGGTTTGTCCTGCCCTTTTTCTTTTGACATCACGACATATTCTCTGAAATAGCGGAACTCCTCCTTCCCTACCTGGTTTGCCATGATATAGGGATTGGCGTCGTCCGGATCCGGCTCCTTGCCGCTGTGCAGATGATTCATGAGATCCTCGTAGGATTCCCAGTCTTCGATACATCTAAAGTGCGTCGGGTTCTCCATATCCTGATACATTCCTGCAGCCAGGCAGCCTTTTTCGGCCAGTGTCTTCGGCGTAGAACGCTCCAATATTTCCTTAAACTTCGGAATTGCTTCCTCTTTCATCTCAAAATTGACAATTACTCTGCATCTTTCCATGTCTTTTCTTCTTTCTCTCACAATGATTTTCCTGCGGCGGCCTTACCGGCCGCCCGCCAAAATTCTTAACCATCAGCGCACCAGCACTGCGCGGGCCGGGCTTGCGCTCACGCCTGCAAATTTTACCGGCAGCGCGGCCAGCGTATAGGTTCCCGGCTCCACATCCTTAAGATCCACGGACTCCAGGATGATGCAGTCGTTGTCGAACATCATGGTGTGAATGGGGTTTTTCTGATGCGCCATATCTTCTGCATCTTCCTCCCCGTGAGGAGAATCAAAACCTACCATGGATGCCCCGCAGTCAATAATGTATTTCAGTGCATCCGGCTCCACAAATACATGGGCTCCCTGATACGGGAGAACCCTGCTCCTTCCCGACCTTGAATTCTCTGTCTTAAGAAGCACTGCACAGCCGGGTGTTATCTCTTTCCCCTGCACATCTGCAAGTTTTACGGAGACCGGATCCATACTTTCTATCACTACCGCCGGCAAGAGGAACCGCTCAAGCGGATACTCATCAATGGTCTTCGGATTGGGACTTTTGTGACACGGAGCGTCCAGATGTGTTCCATAATGAACGTTCATGTCCGCCCGAAATCCGATGAATGTATCCTTCCCGATGGGGATCAGCGGAGCCTCTTTCACATAATTAGACTCGTCCTCCTGAATCAAAACACTGATATCAATGATTTTTTTATTTTCCATATTCACATCCCTGCCTGAAATTATTTCTTAAGATATTCCCTTAATACATCCACGATAATCTGATGGTCTTCGTGGGGCATCATGCCGCCGCAGCAGATGGCTCCCACACATCCGGCTCCCTCAACAGTGATGGGAAATCCGCCGCCGGCCCCCGCGTAGGAATCTGGATCCAGAGCGTAAAAGCCAAAGATATCCGTCCCCATCATCTCGCAGAAGGTCACTGTACTAAAGCTGCTCTTAAGGAACCGGTAGACCATATTCTCTTTTTTCTTAAGCCACACATCATTGTCCGGTGCACATCCGTCCATGGACAAGTGGAACATTTCGCGCCGGTTCATGGAAATATGTACCGCAATGTGCTTCCCCTCTGCCTTCGCCTTTTCAAAGAGCTTAAGCCCGACAGCTACCGCATCCTCCTGGTCAAATTTTGAGAATACAAGTTCCTGCTCCTGCCCTGCCAGCATCTGCATCCTCTCTTCTACTTCACTCATATGGCACCTCCTATTTGACAGTCTTGTAAAACGCTTCTACCTGAGCCACGATTCCAGGTACATCCAGGCCATAATGTTTATGGAGATCCGGCTCGTCTCCTACCGGAACAAATTCATCCTCAATCCCTAAGAATTTCATCGGCGTGCCAGTACATTTTTCAGCTACCACCTGAGCTACAGCAGCGCCGAGCCCGCCGATCTTATTGTGAGTCTCAATAGTCACGATTGCCTTCGTTGCACCTGCGGCCTGAATGATTGCTTCTGCATCCAACGGCTTTAAAGTATGCATATTGATGACGCGCGAGGAGATCCCTTTCTTCTCAAGTTCTTCTGCCGCATCCAGTGCGTTGACCACCATATCCCCGCAGGCAACCAGAGTAATATCCTTCCCTTCTCTTAAAGTGTTGGCCCTGCCGATCTCATAATCGTAATCCATACCTGGATTTACCGCCTCGATCACGCCCCTTGCAAAGGAAATATATTTCGGACCCGGATAGTTTACAGAAGCCTTGATAGCCTTCCTCGCCTCATAGGCATCTGCCGGGAAGATGATCGTAAGCCCCGGGATCGCCCTCAGCATAGAGATATCCTCGGTAATAACATGGGTGCTTCCGCCTACACCGTAAGCAACACCGCGTCCCTGGCCGAACATGGTCATGTTCAGGTGCTGGTAGGCCGCATCCAGTCGGATATTCTCCAGGACACGAGTTACTGCCATCTCCGCGATCGTTGTCGTATAGGGAATCTTTCCGGAGAGTGCCAGGCCTGCCGCCGTACCGATCATGCTGGGCTCGGAGATCCCGCAGTCAAATACCCGCTCCGGATGATGCGCCGCATTCTTGCCGTCTTTGAACAAAAGGCCAAGGTCGGCATTGACAACTACCACATTTTCATTTTCATCCATGATTACATTTAATTCTTCAATAATAGCTTTCTGCATATTTTCTGCTTTACGTTCCATACGTTTCACCTCATTTTGTCAAAATTCTGTCCAAAGATTAAAATTCACACTCCGCCAGTTCCTTCAGGGCATTGTCTGCCATCTCCTGACTCCACATGGTTGCGTGGAACTTGGACTGGTAATAGACAGACGGAACACCCATCCCCTTGATCGTGTGGGCAACGATAGCACTTGGTTTGCCTGCCTCGTACGGAAGAGCGTCCAGAGCCTCAACCACCTCCTGCATGTTGTTCCCATTGATCTCGCGC
>CANSCI010000166.1 GCA_947645355.1 uncultured Dorea sp.
CCGGCACCGGAATATCTACGACCTGTTCCTGCGGGAGCAGTGTACCCCGGAGGTATTTATTGAGGTAACGATTATGATATTTGTAACGGTTGGATCTCAGAAATTTCCGTTTGACCGTCTGTTGAAAAAAGTAGACCAGATGGTTCGTGATCAGGTGATTACAGAGGAGGTCTATATGCAGACGGGTACCGGGGAGTATATTCCTTCTTATTGCCGGTGTCAGGATTTTTATAGCAGAGTGCGGTTCAGAGAACTGCTGGAAGAGTGCAGTATCCTTATTACACACGGCGGCGCCGGTACGATGATTGACGCCGTAAAACTTGGGAAGAAAACAGTTGTCGTTCCCAGACTTTCCAAGTACCGGGAGCATGTAGATCAACTGGAATTGCCGGTTCGGATGCATGCGATGAACCTGGTTTATACATGTCTGGATGAGAATGCCCTGCCGGATGCACTTTCTACGGTAGGAAATCATGTGTTTCATAAATACCATTCCAATACGGATAGATTTATTGCGTCGGTGGATGAACTTCTTCAGACGTATCAATTATGATGACAGGGAGGTTTAGAACTTGACTTCGTTCATCTACGTTATACTGTCAACAGCAATGTTTTATTTACAGGATACATATTTTGAAATAGGGGGCGTTGATTTCAGCCTGAAAAACCCCTGCGCGATTGCGATTTTATTTTTGGCATTGCTGAATTTTATTGCAACAGTGCGGCTTGGGCGGTTTATGGTTCTGGCTCGCCATACTGTAGTACAGATGCTGCCGTACCTGATCCCGCTTTTCTTTTCTTCAGTTATATGGGTGGTCTCCGGGGCGGACAGTATCACCATTGTAAATGGTCTCGGCATGATCATTCCTCAGCTTCTCTCAGTCTGCGTTGCAGCGGCTGCACTATATTTATTCGGAGAAAAAGGAATCTGGTATTGTCTTGGATCTATGTGTGCCGCTAATTTCCTTCTTATTCTGACTGTGATTGCAGAAGGCGGGATGGGGGCCTTTTTGGAAGAGTTCCGCACGTTGATTGTCACGTTCAGCGCTGAGAGCGGGCCTTTGATGACGATGCTGGAGATTAATGACCTGACCTTTGCTTTCGGCCCTTTTTTGATCTACCTGCTCTTAAACCGAAAAAAAGTCTCGCATTTTTCTCTCTGGCTTGTGGTCGTGTCCTTCCTCTTTATGACCGGGCTTAAGAGAATCGCTGTACCGGCGGTTCTATTAGGGGTTCTTGCGGCATTGATCCTGCGTAAGCTGCCGGAAAAGGCTTCCGGACAGACGGCACTTTGTCTGGCTGTCGGGATGATGGTTGTGAGTTTTTTATATGTAGCAGGGATCAAGCTCGGGCTGTTTCAGTATCTGGAGGCAAAACTAGGGATCAATACAATGGGAAGGGTTAATATGTATGCAAACCTGGAACCCTATTATGATATTAATTTTACCTTTATGGGACATGGGACAGGATTTGAGAGGTATGTAGACTGGGCCTCCGGGACAGTTTTTCAAAACCCCCAGAGGACGATTATGCAGATTCACAATGACTTCATGCGTATGTACCTGAATATTGGTTTTATCGGATATTTTGTCTGGCTGTGGAGTTTCCTTGTGGTCAGGCTGCGCTACTGGTTCCGGCAGGGCGGAAAGTATGCAGGGTGTACTTTTTTTGGTATTTGTATCTATTGTTTTGTTTTGTACGCTACGGACAATACGATCTACTATCCTTATACAATGATTGCCTGTGCTCTTGTTCCCATGTCATGTAATCTGGACAGCCTTGCAGAAGCAGAGCTTGATAAGTGTGCGGCACAGCTGGAAAATGACGGATTGGAGATATGATATGAAAATATTGGAGATCGGCCCTAGTGAGACAGGCGCCTGCGGAGGAATGTCGGCAGTTATCCAGGGAATCCGGGAAAGCCGGCTGCTGAATAAGGAATTTGTGATTGACAGTTTTCCTTCTTATATAGACGGAAGCCTGGCCGTCAGGCTTCTGTATTCTGTTTATGGTTATCTCCGGTTTTTGCGGCGCTGTAAGCAATATGACTTCTTTCATCTTCATACGGCCGAAAAAGGAAGCACTTTCCGGAAGAATTTCTATCTGAGGAAAATAAAAAGAGAAGGAAAAAAAGCGATTGTACATATTCACGGTGCAGAGTATCTTGCATTTTACGATGGTCTTGGCAGCCGCAGGAAAAAGATTGTAGACAGTTTTTTTTGTCAGGCGGATCTGGTGCTGGCATTGTCAGAACAATGGAAAAATGAATGAGAAGCACGTTTTCCTATTGACACTTGCAGAGTACTGAATAACGGGGTTGATACGGCTGCATTTCGTACGGCGGCTTCTGATGCGGCAGCGTGCCGCAGCTCTTTCCTTATGCTGGGAAGGCTGGGAGAGAGAAAGGGTGTCTATGACCTTATTGATGCCGTGGAGATCGCTGTTCGGAAAAACCCGGAGCTTAAAGTATGTATAGCCGGAGACGGTGAAGTTGAAAAGGTAAGGACTCTGGTTGCGAAAAAAGGTCTGGAGAGGCATATTCATGTACCCGGCTGGATCGGCGAAGCCGATAAGCTGGAGTATCTGAAAAATGCTGCGGCATTAATACTTCCCTCATACAATGAGGGGCTTCCGATAGCTATTCTGGAGGGTATGGCGGCCGGCAAAGCCATTCTAAGCACTACGGTAGGTGCGATCCCGGAAGTGGTTGCGCCGGAAAATGGAATTCTGACAGCCCCGGGGGATATTGCCTCGCTGGCGGAAGGATTACTGCGCTTAAGCAGCG
>CANSCI010000167.1 GCA_947645355.1 uncultured Dorea sp.
TGTTTTTTTGTACACCTGCCGGATCAGGTTGCCGTATACGACCGCCGCATAATCCGGCCGCTTTCCCAGTACTCCGCCCGGTGTGAACGCATCTGTCTTCCTCCGCCTTTTAGATACCGAATAGTGGTTCACCATGGAATCCATATTGCCGGAGGATACAAGAAACCCAAGCCTCGGCGCCCCAAATTCTGCAATACTTTCAGGATTTTTCCAGTCGGGCTGCGCAATGATCCCTACCTTATAGCCGTGTGCTTCCAGTGTGCGCGTAATAATCGCATGTCCAAAGGAAGGGTGATCTACATAGGCATCTCCGGACACATAGACAAAATCAAGCTGTCCCCAGCCGCGCTTCTTAGCATCCTCCTTACAGACTGGTAAAAAATTCTGATCCATTATCCCAATACCTCATAGGTTCCTTCTTTAATATCATCATAGTCCTGTATGTAATAGTCCGCAAGTTCCCGTTTCTTCTCTGCCTGGGATCTGGAAAATAGATCCTCCACCGCACAAACCTTCATGCCTGCATTCTTTCCTGCAAGGATACCCATGCACACATCCTCGAACACCAGGCATCGCTCAGGATGTACCCCCAGTTCCTCTGCCACAAGAAGATACACGTCCGGCGCCGGCTTCCCTGCCCCTGCTTCGCAGGCACACCGGACGCATTCGAACAATTCTGTGATTTTGAGCGCCTCCAGCGTGTCGTCTACAAGCGCACGTCCGTTGCTGGTAGCAATCCCGATCTTCAATCCCTCTTCCCTTGCCGAGCAGATGAACTCATAGACTCCTTTTTTTAGTTCAACCTGGGTCACATACCGGTCATGGGCCATGTCCGTCCATTCTTCCATCACTTCCTCCGCCGTGCATTGGAGGGTCGGAAATATTTCCAGAAAATACCGTGCCACTTCGGTAAAACTCATTCCTTCCATCTCGTCATGGAAATGCTCCGGCTGGGTCAGGCTATGCTTTTTCAGAAACACTTCATCAATGTCCGGCCAGATCCACATGGAATCAATCAGAGTTCCGTCCATATCAAAAATAATTGCATCGATGTCTTTTAACATTCTTCTCATAAGTTCTTCAACTCCTTAAGCTCTTCATCTGTAAGTGCACGGTATTCGCCTGGTTTCAGACGATTATCAAGCCTCAGGGATCCCAGACGCTCTCGCTTCAGATATAGAAATTCTTTTCCAACAGCTGCAAACATTCGTTTGATCTGATGGTATTTCCCCTCTTGTATCGTCAGGCGGATCTCCGAGATGTCACTGCCTTTCATAATCTCAAGTACAGCAGGCATCGCAGCCTCCGGCTGTTCCGCCGTCCCGATATCCACGCCATCCCGGAACACTTTCTGATCTGCATCCGTCACGGTTCCCTGTACCCTCGCATAATAACATTTATCTACATGCTTCTTCGGCGAGAGGAGCCGGTGTGCCAGCGCCCCGTCGTTGGTGATAAGAAGCAGGCCTTCCGTATCTTTGTCAAGTCTCCCCACCGGGAAAAGGTCTCTCCTTTTTTTATTTCGAATCAGGTCCACAACGGTTTCACACTCAGAATCCACAGTGGCAGACACTACGCCGGCAGGTTTGTAGAGCATGTAATACTCATAGGCTTCATACCCGATCTGTTTCCCGTCAAGACAAACACTCTGGCAATCTGCCTCCACCTTTCTTTCTGGCTTTTGTGCTGCCTGCCCGTCCACCGTGACCCTGCCCTGATGAATCAGCTTTTTTACTTCACGGCGTGTGCCGCATCCCATATCCGTCAGATATTTATCCAGTCTTACCATAAATAACATCTGCTCCCCTTGTTCTGCCGGTGCAGGGCAGTCTCTTAACACAGCCGCCAGCCCGGCAGGTATTTATTTTTCAGGATGCCGCCTGCAAGCTTTCCCCATCCAAGCGGATATCCGTCCACACAAACCAGATACCAGCCGGTGGATGCTGCCGCAAGGATGTCCGATACTTCCAGCGTCTCCCCTTTCAGATATCGGCGGATGCGGTCATCCTCTGCTTTAAGATCTATCACCCTTTTATATTCTTCCTTTTTTAAGTACATTGCAAGAGCCTGGCTCGGCTCAAACCGGTTTTTCTTTAATTCTCCCAACAACAGCCCGGTCCGCAGAAAACGGATCCCCCTGACATCCGGCAGAGAACCCGGCATATAATAGACTTTCTCTCCGTGGATCTCCAGCCTGTCTGCATCCGGCTTCCATGAAACGTCCTGGAAAAACTGCCCGAGCTCCTGCGGAAGCTTTTTTTTGGTTTTTCTCTCAAAGACAGGATCCTTGTCTATTTTTTTTGAAGTATTTGCCTTAATTTCTCCTTTCCCCAGAAGCGCAAGGAAATGACCTTCCCCTTTCATCTTATGAGGAAAAATGCGGACGGTCTTCTTATATTCCTCGTCTTTGCTTCGGGTAAGCTCAGGAATTCCGTGAACAAACCCTTCATACGGCTCTATGTCAAGAAGATGGAACTCCGGACATTTTTCCTACAGATATTCAATCATCTGCTCATTTTCACGCCCGTCAAATGTACAGGTGGAATAAAGCATCATGCCGCCCGGCCTCAGCATCTGCGCCGCCTGGACAATAATACTTTTCTGTATATTGGCAAAAAACTCCGGGCCGTGTTCCTCCCACGCCTTCACCATTTTTTTATCCTTTCGGAACATCCCTTCACCGGAACAGGGGGCGTCGATCAATATCTTATCAAAATAC
>CANSCI010000168.1 GCA_947645355.1 uncultured Dorea sp.
GCAGGATGCCGGATAACGTCCGGTGGAGGCGACTCCAAGGCCAGTGCAACAGAAATATACCGCCCAGGCATATAGACCCGGGTAAGGGTGGAAGGGCAGTGTAAGAGACTACCGCCCTGCCGGCAACGGCAGGGGCACATGTAAACCCCATCCGAAGCAAGACCGAAAGAAGACTATGTGGCGGCCCGTCACGTCTTAGGTAGGTTGCTGGAGCCTGCCGGCAACGGCAGGCCTAGATAGATGATTACTCAATGACATAACCCGGCTTATCGTTTTGCTTGCATTTTTAAAGGAGATACAAATGAAGGTGTATTATATTATTCTTTATTTTTTTGTATACAGCTTTCTCGGCTGGTGTACCGAAGTATCATTTGCCGCATTTAAAGAGCACCGGTTCGTGAACCGGGGCTTTTTAAATGGGCCGTTTTGTCCGATCTACGGCTTCGGCGTGTCCATGGTCATTGTGTTTCTGACTCCTTATAAGTCAAATCTGATCATCCTGTATCTTACATCGGTGATTCTTGTCACACTGCTCGAGGGATTTACAGGCTTCGCAATGGATAAGATCTTTCACAATAAGTGGTGGGACTATTCGGATATGCCTATGAATATAGGCGGGTATGTGTGCCTGCTGTTTTCCCTGATCTGGGGGACAGCCTGTGTGGTGATCGTGGATATGATCCAGCCGGTTATCCACCGGGGGCTGAGTTTTCTTCCACATCCGGCAGGTATTTTCATCATTGCGGCGTTAGGTGCGGCTTTATCTGTGGATACCTGTGTGACGGCTTCTGCAATCTTTAAATTCAACAGACGCATGGCAGCAATGGAAAAGATTGCCGCTGAACTTCGTGAACTGTCAGACCAGATCGGTGAGGATATCTATGAGGGAACGATCCGTGCAATGGAGACAGCAGATCAGATCCGCGGGATGCAGCAGGAGAAGGCCGCCCAGATCCGGATTCATATTGCCGAATTAAAAGGGCGGTATCAGGAGCTTTCTGTTAAGAGGAACCGTACGTTTGAGCGTCTGAACGCGGCATTTCCGACCATGAGGCCGCGCAGGCACAAAGAGCATCTGGAAGTTGTCCGTGAACATTTAAATAAAAAGCTGCATGGTGAATAAAGGGCGGCTGAGGGCAGAGTGTAGAATATGAATCAGGATTTAATAAAAGCATTGTCTGTGATTACAGAGGAAGAACGAAATATACTGGACGGCAGCCACAATATCGACCCTCAGATCTATACGGAGAAGAAGGAGCTTGTGGTGGACAGCGAGAAGCTGCTTCATCGGGGAAAGCTGATTGAGGTAAGGCCTCATACCCGGTTCGTGCACTTTCCGAGGCACAGGCATAATTATGTAGAGGTGGTCTATATGTGCCAGGGAACGACGACCCACTATATTGACGGAAATAAAGTAGTACTTAAGCCGGGTGACCTGTTGTTTTTGAACCAGCATTCCGAGCAGGAGATCCTTCCGGCAGGAGCGCAGGATATTGCGGTAAATTTTATTGTGCTGCCGGAATTTTTTAATACGGCATTTTCTATGATGGGGACAGAGGAAAATGTATTAAAGGAATTTCTGACAGGGACACTCTGCAGGAAAGACCAGCAGACTTCCTATCTGTATTTTCATGTGGCCGAAGTCCTGCCCATTCAGAACCTGGTGGAAAATATGGTCTGGACCATCTTTTACAATATGGGGAACAAAAGAAGCTGCAATCAGATTACCATGGGGCTTCTGCTGCTGCAGCTTTTGAATTATATGGATAAGATGGAGACGGGGTCTCACCGCTTTGACACAGAGCTGATCGGGACGGTGCTTGGCTATGTGGAGGAGCATTACCGGGAGGGAACGCTGTCAGAGCTTGCAGAGCTTATGAACTATGACATCTATTGGCTCAGTCGGGAGATCAAGAAACGGACGGGGAAGACCTATAAGGAACTGCTGCAGGCGAAACGGATGCGCCAGGCTGTCTACCTTCTGACGGCCAGCAAGCTGTCTGTGGCAGAGATTATTTCGTCCGTGGGGTATGACAATACCAGTTATTTTTACCGGAAGTTCAGGGAACAGTACGGCGTGAGTCCGAAGGAATACCGGAGGGAATATAGAAAGAAGACGTCGGGGGGAGACTTTTTCTGACAGATATAAAATATTTATTTTCTGTCACACAGACAAGGGAGCGTTGTTTAATTATTTACCATTATCAAAAAATCGTAAAGGAGACGGCAGATTATGAATATACAGCTTGTTATTGATTATTTATCAGCGTTGAGTATGAATAATAATCGCGAATGGTATCATGCAAATAAAGACGGCTATAAAAAAGCAAATGCAGAATTTGAAAAGTTATTGCAGGCACTGATGCTTGAAATCGGAAAATTTGACAGTAGTATTTTACATAACGATCCAAAGAACCTTACGTTTAAGATCGTGAGGGATACCCGTTTCAGCCATGATAAGTCCCCCTATAATCCTGCGTTCCGTGCTAATATTTCCTCGAAAGGCAAGCTGCCTGTCCCTGTAGGATATTATGTGATGATAAAGCCCGGTGACCAGTCCTTTTTAGGCGGCGGTTTATTTGCAGATATGTTTAAGGATGCAACAAGTATGATCAGGGATTATATTGTCCAGAACGGCGGAGAGTGGGAAAGGATCATACATGAGCCGGAATTTGAAAAATATTTCACCGTGCGGGGAA
>CANSCI010000169.1 GCA_947645355.1 uncultured Dorea sp.
TCATCAGCATGTAGGAGTACTGGCCAGACGTCTCACCGGAAAATACATTGCGGCAGAGACACAGCATCTGAAAACTCGTGTAGAAGAGATCAACAAAGGCAATTATGACGAGTTGATCGAGCAGATCATGCAGAAGCCGATCGAAGAGATGCAGGAACTTTATAATACAAGAGAGATTGAGAAATAAGGAGGGAATATCAATGTTTACACCAGAAATGCTTGCGTCCATTAAGAAAGTGGAAGCTACCAGAGCAGAACGTATGGGCATGGAACCAAGACGTATGACAGCCGAAGAAAAAGATACCCTTCTTAAGGCTTATCACCCGGATTACAGAAAAGAGGGCTTCAAGGAGATCACGGTAGGTCCTAATAAGGGGCAGAAGGCGCCGGCAGAGCTTGCAGATCTTCTGAACTCCAACAGCCGTCTTCTTAAAGAGGAGATCGACCTTGACAAGATTGACTATGACGTTGATGTGCTGGTGATCGGCGGCGGCGGTGCCGGGGCTTCAGCTGCCATTGAGGCCCACGAGGCAGGAGCCGATGTCATGGTTGTTACGAAGCTTCGGATCGGAGATGCCAACACCATGATGGCAGAGGGCGGAATCCAGGCAGCCGACAAGGAGAATGATTCACCGGTGCAGCATTACCTGGATGCTTTTGGGGGCGGACATTTTGCCGCAAGGCCGGAGCTTCTGCGAAGGCTGGTTATGGAGGCGCCGGATGCGATCCAGTGGCTCAATAAGCTGGGCGTGATGTTTGACAAAGAAGAAGACGGGCGTATGATTACAACCCACGGCGGCGGAACCTCCAGAAAGAGGATGCACGCATGTAAGGATTATTCGGGAGCAGAGATTATGAGGACTCTGCGCGACGAGGTGATCAACCGTCAGATTCCGGTGATTGAGTTTACAGCGGCGGTGGAGCTTTTAAAGGATGAAAAAGGTCAGGCGGCAGGGGCCGTGCTTCAGAATATGGAGACCGGAGATTATCTGGTGGCAAAGGCAAAGACAGTCATCATTGCAACCGGCGGTGCAGGAAGGCTTCATTATCAGGATTTCCCTACGTCCAACCATTATGGTGCGACGGCAGACGGACTGATCCTCGGGTATCACATGGGCGCACCTCTTCTCTACCAGGATACGATCCAGTACCACCCCACCGGTGTTGCTTATCCGTCCCAGATCTTCGGCGCGCTGGTTACAGAGAAAGTTCGTTCCTTAGGAGCCATGCTTGTTAATGCAGAGGGCGAAGCATTTATGCATCCTTTGGAGACCCGTGACGTATCGGCGGCTTCGATTATCCGTGAATGCTCCGACAGAGGAAAGGGAGTGACAACGCCCCTTGGAACCGGTGTCTGGCTGGATACTCCGATGATCGAGATGCTTAGCGGAGAGGGAACCATCGAGAGAAGGATCCCGGCCATGCTCCGGATGTACTTAAAATACGATATCGATATGAGAAAACAGCCGATCCTGATCTATCCGACCCTTCATTATCAGAACGGGGGGCTTGAGATCGGCGGAGACGGATTCACAAAAACCATCGATAATTTGCTGGTAGCCGGTGAGGCGGCAGGCGGGATCCACGGCAGAAACCGTCTGATGGGCAATTCTCTTCTGGATATTATCGTGTTCGGGCGAAATGCAGGGAAGGCCGCCGCAGCAAAAGCGAAAAACGTAGCACTTGGCAGAGGCACACTGGATCACATCCATGCATATGCAAAGGAACTGGAGGCAGCGGGAATAGAGGCCGGGAATACAGCGCCGCTGCTGCTTCCTTGCTACGCACGCCACGAAAGATAAAAAAGATGCCGGGCAAGAGAAAAGGAAGGAAATTCGAAAAATGGGAATTGTGACATGGTTTCAGGAAAGTATCCTATCCAATACGCTGATGATCGTATTTCTGATTGCGGTCATCGGTTACCTGGTAGGAAGTATTAAAATATGCGGCATTGAACTTGGAACGGCCGGTATTCTGCTGGTTGCACTGGTGTTCGGCCATTTCGGGTTCGAGATCCCGGATCTTGTGCGGGAGCTGGGGCTGATCTGCTTTGTGACTTCCGTAGGATTTATTGCAGGGCCGAAGTTTTTCCGCAACTTTAAGCTGAATGCCACCTCGTATATCCTGCTGGGGATCATCATCATAGCCGCCGGGGCGCTTACCTGTGCAGGGATTATCGTGGCTTTTGGAGTTCCCACAGAGATCAGCGTCGGTATGATGGCCGGGGCGCTCACCAGTACGCCGGGACTTGCAGCTGCACTTGAGGCAACCGGCTCTAATGCGGCGTCGGTAGGCTATGGTATTGCCTACCCCTTCGGGGTTGTGGGTGTTGTCCTTTTTGTGCAGCTGGTGCCTAAGATCCTAAAGACGGATATGGCCAAGGAGCGTGCAAAGTTTGAGGCGGCTGCCAATGTGGGAGAAGAGGAATTCCGCAAGACGAAAAAGGAAGAGCTGTTCTACGCAGACAGTATGGGCTTTTTTCCCTTTTCCCTGGCGATCGCGTTTGGTATTATCCTCGCGAAGATCCAGATTCCCCTTCCCGGCGGGGCTGTATTCTCACTGGGGACTTCCGGCGGACCGCTGATCGCGGGACTGATCCTCGGACATTTTGGAAGGATCGGGAAATTAAGTGTAAAAGTAGAAAAACATGTGTTAGAATGTCT
>CANSCI010000170.1 GCA_947645355.1 uncultured Dorea sp.
TGTATGTCTAATCCCTGTCTTTATGATTCCTGCTTCTCTTTGCTTATAAACTTTTCAACAATAGCATCCACGATCCTCTTACTCGCCCTGCCGTCCCCATACGGATTAGACGCCCGGCTCATACGGGCATATTCTGCCTCATCTGTAAGAAGTTCATCGATCATATGATAGATCACATCCTCATCTGTCCCCGCAAGCTTTAAGGTCCCTGCCTCAATCCCTTCCGGGCGCTCCGTCGTATCCCGCAGCACGATCACCGGCTTCCCAAGAGAAGGTGCCTCCTCCTGGATCCCGCCGCTGTCTGTCAATATGAGATAAGATTTGTTCAGTAAATTGTGAAAATCAAGAACCTCCAAAGGTTTGATCAGCTTAACCCTGTCACAGTCCCCAAAAATCTCCTCTGCCGTCTGAACCACAACCGGATTCAGGTGAACCGGATATACGACCTTCGTGTCCTTGTGCTTTTCTATGATCCGCTTGATCGCACGGAACATATTTTTCATAGGGACGCCAAGGTTCTCGCGCCTGTGCGCGGTAAGCATAATCATCCTGTCCTCCCCGACCCAATCGATGATCTCATGCTGATAATCCTCCCGTACAGTAGTATTCAGCGCGTCAATTGCCGTATTTCCCGTAACGATGATAGTCTCCGGTCTTTTCCCTTCCCCCAGCAGGTTCTCCCTGCTTTTCTCTGTGGGAGCAAAATTCATATCCGCAATAATCCCTACAAATTGTCTGTTGGCTTCTTCCGGATATGGAGAATATTTATTATACGTCCGCAATCCGGCTTCCACATGCCCGATTGCCACCTGATTATAAAATGCTGCCAGCGCGCCTGCAAAGGTCGTAGTCGTATCTCCGTGCACCAGTACGATATCCGGCTGTACCTCCCGGATCACCTCTTCCAGTCCCTGCAATACCCTGGTCGTAATATCTGAGAGCGTCTGTCCCTGCTTCATAATATCCAGGTCGTACTCCGGCTCGATCTGAAAGGCATGAAGCACCTGATCCAGCATCTGCCTGTGCTGCGCTGTTACACACACCACAGTTTCAATCTCATCCCTGCTTTTCAGTTCCTTCACCAAAGGAGCCATTTTTATTGTCTCCGGACGTGTCCCGAACACAGTCATTACTTTTATTTTCATGATCCTTACCTCATTTTCCTGATTTTTGAAATAAACTTAACATTGCTCTTATAAAATCTTCCGAATCTGCCCGGCTCCTTTATAATACGGTAGAGCCATTCCAGATTCCATCTGATAAATATAGCCGGAGCCCTTTTCTTCAATCCGCTGAGCACATCAAAGGAGCCCCCTACACCCACAAAAATTCCTTTATCAAATTGGTCATAATGCCTGGCTATCAGAAGTTCCTGTGCGGGAATCCCGAGCGCTACCAGAACAAGATCCGGCGACAGTGCACGGATCTCCTCGAACACTGCGTCCTTATCCTTCACATAGCCGTTCTGGTATCCTGCAACAGTAAGCATTTTATACTCTCTCTCCAGCCGTTCTGCAAGCCTGGATACAACATCCTCCTTAGCGCCAAACAGGTACACTGATTTCCGGTGTTTGTCTGCCAATCGGAACAGACCCTGAACAATCTCAACTCCCGTAACCCTTTCTTTTACCGGGTATCCCAACATATTTGCAGCCTTCACGACCCCGATTCCATCCGGTACGATCATTGTCTTTTCGGATCTTAAAATCTTGTCAAACGCTGCATTCTCCGTCCCGATCATCAATGTCTCCGGATTGGCAGTGACAACAAATGTTTTTTGATCCTCTTTGACCCTTTTCTCCAGCATTTTTAAAAACGGCTCATATCCGTCTTTATAGACTTTTGCGAAATATTCCCTCATCTTATCTCCTCGTCATGCTCTATATTTTCGTCAAGTATCTATTGCGGATCCTGAAATCCTTCTGTACTTTCTTTCATAAAAATAATTTTTAAAGTCATAAAGATCAATTTCAAGTCTAACAAAAGAGAATAATTTTGTACATACATCAAATCCAGCCTCAGTTTGTCATATGGCGTAGTATTGTATTTCCCGTATATCTGGGCATAACCTGTAAGCCCTCCCTTTACCTTCAGGCGGAATGGAAATTCGGGCACCTCTTTTGTATATTTCTCAACATGCTCTACACGCTCCGGCCTTGGCCCCACGATACTCATATTACCATTGAGAATGTCAAAGATCTGCGGAAGTTCGTCCAGTCTTGTCATACGGATGATATTCCCGACAGGCGTAATCCGGGGATCTTTTTCTGTTGCCGGAACAGAAATCCCCTCTTTCTCCGCGTCAACAATCATACTCCGGAATTTGTGTATCTCAAACACCTTCCCGTTCTGCGTACATCTTTTCTGTTTAAAAAAGACCGGTCCGCCGTCATACAGCTTAATTGCAGCTGCTATAACCAACATAAACGGAGACGTCACCACCAAAACCAGCACAGAAATAACAATATCTAAGATACGCTTCATCAGTCTCTGTTCAAATGTCAGGCCATTATTCCGCGAAAGCAGAAGCGGCGTGTCAAACAGATGAATATTATCTGAACTCCTGATCAAAATATCCGAGATTTTCGGGGTCATATATA
>CANSCI010000171.1 GCA_947645355.1 uncultured Dorea sp.
TTCTGCCACGCCGTCAAAATCATGGACGATATCATAGCCGCTGTCGTGAGTATGGCAGGTATCGAAACACACGCGGAGCTTGTCATTGCAGGCAACGCCGTCGTAGATGCGTGCAAGTTCTTCAAAATTGCGGCCCAGTTCAGAGCCTTTCCCGGCCATGGTTTCCAGGGCAACGAAGAGTTTCGTGTCCCGGGTGAGGACTTCATTGAGGCCTTTTACCACCTGCCGGATGCCGGTGTCTGTCCCTGCCCCTACATGGGCGCCTGGGTGCAGAATGAGAAGGCGGCTTTTGCATGCCGTGCTCCGTTCGATTTCTTTGGCAAGGAAATTGACTGCCAGCTCAAAGGTCTCGGGCTTTACGGAGTTGCCCAGATTGATAATGTAGGGAGCGTGGACGATGATTTCCCCGATGCCGTGTTCCCTCATATATTCCCATGCCTCATCGATCTTTAATTCGGAAATATCTTTCCGCCTTGTGTTCTGGGGCGCTCCGGTGTAGAACATAAAAGTGTCGGCGCCGTAGGAGACTGCTTCTTTGGCTGATCCAAGAAGCATTTCTTTGCCGCCCATACCTACGTGAGATCCTAATTTTATCATATGATTTTCTCCTTTTTTTATGATTTCAGACAGATTCTGCGTGCAGATACTGCCTCAGGCCTTTTGTGGAACAAAGGCTTCTTACAATAAATATTGCCATGCGGCGCCGATTTTTGCAATAAGTTTGTAATAAGAGGCGGAAATCTGGTTGTTGATCAGATTTTCTTGTGTTAGAATACACCTTGTAGGGCTCAACGGGCATGGATGACAGGATGTCCGGGAGAATATGACAAATCTGATGTTGGAAGTTAAGGGGGAACAGAATGAAAAGGATCATAGATTTGATAGAAGAGGAGATTGCAGGCGCATTTGAGAAGGCAGGGTATGACCGTTCTTATGCCAGGGTCACGCTGTCGAACCGCCCGGATCTGTGTGAATACCAGTGCAACGGGGCTATGGCAGGTGCCAAGGTGTACAAAAAGGCGCCGATCATGATCGCAAAGGATGTGATCGAACATCTGTCGGACAAAAAGTATATCGGGGAAATCGAGGCTGTCACCCCGGGATTTATTAATATCAAGGTATGTGCTGCTTCGGCGGCAGAGTACCTGAATGCTATGAAGGAAGATGCAGGACTTGGGCTTTCCGGGACCGGTTCACCCCAGATGATCGTGATGGATTACGGCGGACCGAATGTGGCCAAGCCTCTTCATGTGGGGCATCTGCGCTCTGCAGTTATCGGGGAGAGCATTAAGCGGCTTGCGCGGAAAATGGGCCATAAGGTTCTTGCCGATATTCATCTCGGGGACTGGGGTTATCAGATGGGGCTTATCATCACGGAATTAAAGGAGAGAGAGCCTGACCTTCCTTATTTTGACGAGACGTATACCGGGGACTATCCGGAGGAAGCGCCGTTTACCATCGGGGAGCTGGAGGAGATCTATCCTGCTGCCAGCGCCAGAGCCAGGGAGGATGAGGCATACAGGGAGGAAGCGCTGCATGCTACTTATCTGCTGCAGAACGGCCACCGGGGCTGCACTGCTGTCTGGAAGCATATTATGCAGGTGTCAGTCTCTGACCTTAAGAAAAATTATCAGAACCTGAATGTAGAGTTCGATCTCTGGAAGGGAGAATCGGACGCACAGGCTTATATTCCGGATATGATTGAGCGGCTGAAAACCGAGGGGCATGCCCATGCAGACCAGGGCGCCCTTGTGATTGATGTGCAGGAGGAGTCCGACACAAAGGAGATCCCTCCGTGCATGGTTCAAAAATCCGACGGGGCGTCTCTCTATGGGACGACGGATCTTGCCACTCTGATCCAGAGGGAGGCAGATTATCACCCGGATCATATTATTTATATTGTAGATAAGCGCCAGGAACTTCATTTTGTGCAGGTGTTCCGGGCAGCCAAGAAGGCTGGGATCGTGCCGGAGGAGACAAAGCTTACGTTTCTTGGCTTTGGGACGATGAACGGCAGGGACGGCAAACCCTTTAAGACAAGAGAGGGCGGCGTGATGCGCCTGGAGAACCTGATCGCAGAGATCGAGGACGAGATGTACCAGAAGATTGCAGATAACCGCACGGTGGAGGAACAGGAAGCCAGAAAGACGGCTAAGACCGTGGGCTTATCAGCGCTGCGCTATGGGGATCTGTCTAACCAGGCTTCGAAGGATTACATTTTCGATGTGGATCGGTTTACTTCTTTTGAGGGGAATACCGGGCCGTATATTTTGTATACGATCGTGCGTATCAAGTCAATCCTGAATAAATATCAGGAGAGCGGGGGCGTACTTTGCGGCCTTAGGATCAGAGAAGGCTTTGAAGCGGCCGAGAAGGCGCTGATGTTAGAGGCGGCAAAGTATAATGAAGTGATGGAGACTGCATTTGAAGAATTGGCGCCCCACAAGATCTGCGCGTATATCTATGATCTGTCGAATGCATTTAACCGTTTTTACCATGAGACGAAGATCCTGTCTGAGGAGGACGGGGAGAAAAAGAAGAGTTACATTGCAATCTAAGCTAGATACAGAGAGCGA
>CANSCI010000172.1 GCA_947645355.1 uncultured Dorea sp.
TTTAAAAATATATCGGGAGATATATTGACAAATTTCAAATATTGAGATAGGAGGATGGAGAAATGACGAAAGGCCGTGTGTTTTTCAGAGTAATCGTAGGCGGATATCTTGCGTATCTCGGATTCGGACTGGTTCGGGATTCTTTTGCCGGCAAGCCGGATCATTATATGTTTTATATCGGGGTTGGAGCGATATTTATTCTGATCGGGCTGTGGTGGTTTTTAAAGGCAGCCGGCGCCATTATGAGGCATGATTATGTGGAGCCGGGAGATGATGCAGATGATGAGACTGCCGGAGAGGAAGAGATTCATGCAGAGGAAGAGGTTCACGCAGATGACAGGGTCGGTGCGGATGAGTCTTCCATAGAAGAGAAGACGGCAGCAGATGCGGCAGAATCTGCCGGAGAGGAAGAGCCGGACGAAAAAGATTGTGTAATAGAAGAGGATTAATCGGAGCAGACTATAAGACGAACGATAATGAATGGAGAGAGGGACTGCTTATGCGAGTTGGAATGGGATATGATGTTCACAGGTTGGTGGAGGAGAGGGATCTGATTCTGGGGGGTGTGAGGATTCCTTATGAGAAGGGCCTTCTGGGGCATTCGGATGCAGATGTGCTCTTACATGCCATTATGGATGCACTTCTTGGAGCAGCAGCCCTTGGGGATATCGGGACACATTTTCCCGATACCGACCCGGCGTACAGGGGGGCTTCCAGCATGAAACTTCTGGAGCGTGTGGGAGAATTGATCCAGGACAGGCTGTATGTGATCGGCAACATAGACGCCACGATCATTGCCCAAAAACCAAAGATGGCGCCTTATATCGGGCAGATGAGAGAAAATGTGGCCGAGGTGCTTCACCTTGAGACTGATCAGGTCAATATCAAGGCTACTACAGAAGAAGGGCTTGGCTTTACCGGAACAGGAGAGGGGATCGCGGCACAGGCGGCGGCATCTCTCGAGACCATTGCAAATTACAGTTATAAGGCGGTGCCGGAGGGGACTCGTCCGTGTGCCGGGTGCGGCGGATGTCCGCATGCCGAAAAGGAGCAGGGAGGCGTGCTATGAAGATCCGCAGGCTTGATATAGAAGAACACGGAAAGACAAGGGCGCTGTATGAAGAGACTTTCACGGAAGACAGCAAAGCCTTTGTGGACTATTATTATACGGAAAAGACGAAGGACAACCAGATCTATGTGCTGGAGGAGGACGGGGCTGCCCGCACAATGCTGCATCTGAACCCGTATACGCTGATGGTGAACGGTCACAAGAAGCAGGCTCATTATATTGTGGCAGTGGCCACCCAGGAAGCGTACCGCAGGCGGGGCTATATGGCGGCGGTTCTGAAAAAGGCTCTTAGGGATATGTATGCGGCGGGAGAAAGTTTTACCTTTCTGATGCCGGCAGCGGAGGCCATCTATCTTCCCCATGATTTCCGTACGGTGTATGAGCAGGAGAGGCGGTATTATAAAGCGGGTCAGGAGACTGCGGGATATGTCCCGGCAGGGGCAGAGGATTGTGCCGGTCTTGCGGAAGCGGCAAATGCGTATCTGACCCGGAAGTATCAGGTATTTGCCCTGAGGGACAGCGCTTATTATGAACGTCTGCTCAAGGAGTATGAAAGCGGAGGCGGGAAACTGATGATCCGCCGGGAGGACGGGTTAGTTACGGGATGTCTCCCGGCTGTGCCGGACGAAGAGGAGGAAGAAAATCCTAAGATCATGATAAGGATCGTGGACGTCCGCCGGATGCTGATGTCTGTGAGCTTAAAAAGTCTGATGGCAGTGTGCTTCCGGATCGTTGATCCCATCATTGAAGAGAACAACCTCTGTGTCGTAGCTACGGGGACAGAATTCTCGGGAGTGATGCTTATGGAGGGGAAAACAGGAAACAGCGAAGGAACGCTTACGATTGCCGCGCTGACAAGCCTTCTGTTCGGCGCAAAGAGTGTGGAAAAGATATGCGGGGAAGAAGGCGTTGTCATGTCGCAGCGGATGAAGGAGGAACTGAGAAAGATCATTCCTCTCTCCCGGATCTACTTAAATGAGATTGTCTGACACAGCAGCCATATCAAACAGACTGCAGCATGTGCAGCAGTTTTTCGTTTTGTTCCGGCAGCATAATGCAGAAGCGGATATATTCTCCGGCTAATGATTCAAAGGATGAGCAGTCCCGGATCATTAGCCGTTCTTTGATTGCTTTTTCAAACACATCAAAGGAGGTGACGCCGTCTTTTTGGATCCGGACGAGAATAAAGTTGGCGTAAGGCTTATAGGCTTTCAGCCCCGGGGTTTCGTTGAGCTGCCGGAACATAATTTCCCGCTGGCGGGAAATCAAGGCGCGGGTATTTTCAATATAGGCAGTATCGGAAAGCATAAGCCTCCCGGCAAAGTCCGCAATGCTGCTTAAACTCCAGGGGTTCTGGTGAAGGGCAAGAGTCCTGAGGAATTCCTGGCTGCCCGTAATACCGTAACCGAAGCGGAGTCCCGGTGCAGCGAA